>JANRLE010000272.1:0-25695 GCA_033762895.1 Bryobacteraceae bacterium
TGGTTATTCGCGGCATGGGGCGCGGTGACCGCGGTGCTGAGCCTCGTGCTGATCTACCGGGCCACGGTTTCGATGAAGGAAGAGGACCTGCTGTTCCTCGATCCGGCCGAAGCCGCTCTGGCTTCCAATCAGCAGCAGATCCAGGCGAGACTGGGGCATCTTGCGCCTTACGTCAGGGTGTTGGGGGCAGCTTCCGCAGGCCTTCTTGTCGCGATGGCCTGCGTAATCGTTTATCGCGTGGCCGGCGTCATTGGACTATAGTCCGCAACCGGTCCAACGCTTCCTGGGCCAGCGTGTAACGTGGCTCCACTTGCAGAGCTTTGCGGAAACAGTCGCGGGCTTTGTTGAACCATTCCATGGCGACATACACGCGGCCAAGGTTGTACCAGGGGTAGTGGTAGGCCTCGTAGCGCTTGCTGGCGATGGCCTGCTCCAGCCACGGAATCGCGTCCTCTGGTTTTCCCTGCTCGATCAGGTAGGCGCCGATATCGTTGTAAGGATTGCCGAAACTGGGGTCGGTGGCAATCGCCTTCTTGCACTCTTCAATCGCCTCGTCCAGTTTTCCCTGGAACCGGTAGGTCCAGCCCAGAAACGTATAGGCTTCGGCCGTGGGATGAAGCTGGATGGAGTGCTTGTAGAGAGACACGGCAAGATCGAGTTCACCTTCCATCTGGCGCTGGTAGGCCTGTTGAAAGATCTCGATGGCTGTGCTGATACGTTCGTCCGGCATGCAGGGGTCTCTTGGTAATCCTACACTATGATGGCAGCGGCGGGAATCGCGGCTTGAATAATTAACCGATACCGGCCTGGTCGAAGGCCTCCCGCACCGCCTGGAGCCTGGCCTCCCGCTCGGGATCATCGCGCAGATAGACGGCGGCCACCAACAGCACCGCGTTGCGGCTGTCCAGGAACGTGGAGGTGCGGCTGAGGTGGGCCACCATCGCATGATAGAAGATCAGCGCCAGCGTGCGGGCATCGAACCACGATTGGCCTCCCGGACGCTTTGCCGTGGCGATGGCGTGGAAGGCGCGATTGTGAATGGCCGAGTTGGCGTGAATCCCCCCGTTGTCCCGGCTCAACGGCAGATCCCGGTAATCCGACATATGCGCGGGATCGCCAGTGCGAGCCGGATTGCTGAGATCCCGCTTCGCCTCCCCCAACTCTTCGGCGATCTCCCAGTTCCATTCCGCCGGGTCCGGCTTGTCGAAGTTGTTCAGCAGCACGCCGAAGATGTCGGCGTAGGACTCGCTCAAGGCTCCCGGCATCGCCAGGTACTCCAGCCGCGCCGTGGTGTCGGTGACGCCATGAAACACCTCATGCGCCACGATGTCCAGCGCCATGCCGTAAGACTTCCAGGCGCCGCTCACCTCCTGCTGGCCCAGCAGTATCTGCTTCAGGGAAGGATCCCAAAAAGCGTTGGCGACGTACTTTCCGGCATGCCGGAGGTTGAGTGAGGCGATGATCGCCGAACCCTTGTCGTCGTAGCTGTTTCTTCCGAGTATCTCCTTGAGAAAGCGGGCGGCGCGGCTTAGGTTGGCATGGGCGCCGATGGCCCCCGCCGTCCATCCGGGAGGCGGGAATGGCTTGCCTGGAAGCCTGCTGCGCCGGCGGAGAATATCCTGAAAGTCGAAGTCAAAGGTCTGTACATTCAGTTCCGGGTCATGGAGGGTCAGCACGCCGTCGCTGCCGCGCATCGCCGCCACCTTCCGTAATGCTCCGGTTTCGTCCACCGCTTCGATCATCTCGGCGGCAGCGTGTTTGACGCGCGGCAGGGTGTCCACCAGCGCGCCGGTATGTGCGTCCACCACGTAGTCAGCCACATGCGGTACCCCGCCGCGTGCTCCGGCCGCGCGGCGGATGTCCTGAAAGATGTATGCCAACCTCCACCTGCCGCCATCGTAGTAATAGTTGAGCCTGGTGCGGCCCGCTTCACAGCGGCCGCGATAGCCCGCCGCCGATGCCGCCCTTTTCAGGCACTCGGCTTCTGTCCGCCGCGGGTTTGGGGAAACCGCCGGTTCGGGTGCGAACTCGCCGGTCAGGCCCAGCACCTGATTGGCGCCGTCCAACTGCACAGTAATCAGGGTGCCGTAAATATCGATTCCGCTCGAGCGCTGGCGGAACTTTGCGGTGCGAAGCGTTGCCGCGCCCCAATCCTGAATATCGATCAGAACCAGTTCAGCGGCCATGTCAACGCCCGCGGCATAACGGCGCGCCGCCGTTTCCGGATCCAGTGCTTCGGCCGCGCCGGCCGCCGTGGTCACCGGCGTCATTCCGCGCGCACGGCCCGTGGGGCGCCGGTCAGGCATTTTGAGAATGCGGCTTAGTCCGTTGGAAATCACTGTAACGGGAAACCAACCAAAATTCTTACGGATTTCTTGAAATGCCGTGATATGCTCGACGGTACCTTTTCACTATCGCCTGACACCGCCCACCCGTCAACGGAGAACATGATGAGAAGAAGCAGAATTCAATGGATCCAAAGAGCGCCGGATCTGTTGGGGTTGGGGGAGGCCGGCTCGGCGACAGCGCCGGCGCATTTCCCTGAGCTTGCGCCTGTGGATGAAGCGATTTTCCTGTTGCACACGGCTGCCGAAATCGAACACGCGCTGATGGCGCAGTACCTTTACGCGATGTGGTCCATTCCCACCGGGATCGGCGACAGCCCCATTCCCGTGGCAACGCGCAACCGCTGGCGCGCCAATCTTCGCCTCATCGCGGTGCAGGAAATGGGCCACCTGCTCACCGTGCAGAACGTCTTGCGCGCCATCGGTGGTCCGCTGAATCTGGATCGCGAGGACTATCCGTTCCGCGGCGATTACTACCCGTTTCACTTTCGCCTGGAGCCGTTGTCGGTCCATTCGCTTGCCAAGTATGTGCTGGCGGAAATGCCGGAGGAGCCTGGAATCGATCTCACCCAGCTTCGCGCCGACGCCGGGACGGATGCGATCAACCGCGTGGGCATGCTTTTCAACAGCCTGTTTTTCCTCGTGCAGCGACTGGAAGACGGCCACTTCAAACGCCCGCGCAACGATACCTTCGCCATGCAGGGCGGCGATGAATGGAATCTGGGGGGCACTCCCGGTCTCATTGTGCGGACCGTGGACACCAGGCAGAAGGTGCTGGAGGCGCTGGAAGAAATCGCCGCGCAGGGCGAAGGCACAAGCCCGGGCGAGGACAGCCACTTCGAAGTGTTCAGGGACATGTACGCCGAGGCCCGCAGCCTCAACCTGGCCGGACCGGTCCGCAACGTGGTGACCAATCCCAATACCGCGCCGGAGCCGCTGGCAGAGGCGGAGATGGAGACGGGGCGGCTAACCAATCCGGTCGCGCAGGCGTGGTCCCACCTGTTCGATGCGCGCTACCGGATGCTGCTCTATCACTTGCTGCACTCTCTGCATCTGGGGCCTGAGGCGGCGACGGGCCGCGCGGATCTGCGCAACTGGGCGTTCGAGGAGATGTTCGGATTGGGCCCGATTGCAGAGCGTATGATGGCCATGCCGGCCAAGCTGGGCGGAGGTGCGCTGCTGGCCGGTCCGTCCTTCCAGATGCCCTATTCCACTGCGCTGCCCGATCAGGAAACCGATCGCTGGTATGGGCACTGCGAGTTGTTCAGCGGCTCGGCGCTGCTGGCGGCGAAGATCCGCCAGGTGGACACCGATCCCGGCCGGCTGGCGTTGTTGGCCCAGATCGAAGCGCGCGATCAGCAGCGCAGAGCCGTGGTATCGGCGCGTGTGGATGAACTGCAGGGACCGCAGCCGGCTGCCCCGGACACCTGCCGCAGGACCGCTCCGGTTGTGCAACGTCAGATCCGTGAGATCCGTATCCTGCCGGCGCTGGCCATTGCGCGGTTCGGCTCGGCGCCTGAGCCGATGGACAACTACGAGGCCGTGGTGACGCCGGCCGCCGGTTACCGGCAGCTACAGCCGTCTGAAACGCTGGAAGTAAACGCGGCCACCGGTGAGATCGCGCGGGCGTTCATCCCCGCCGAGGTGCGATTTCGTGAACCAGGCGGGCAAAGGCGCATCCGTCCCGTTGCGCCATTCCTCGAAGTGTGGGCCCGGTTCACCGAAAACGGGCCGTTCGAGCCGCTGACCACCGCCGACGTCGACGCGCAACAGGTAAGCTGGCGCGTGCGGGCCGGCAATCACAAAGTGGCGCGCCGCACCGGTGACGCCAACGACCGGGTTGGGGCCGATACCAACGCGTTCAACAACCATGACCCGCAGCCGCTGACCGGAAGGGCGGTCAACTTCCGCGCCGGGGCCACGGTGAACCTTGGCTCGGTGCGCTACATCCGCCCCAACGCCGCCTTCCCTGAGATCCGGCTGCGCTTCACTCCCGCCCCGGGAAGAGTGTTCGGGCATCGCGCCAACGACCCCAACACAGCGGCGCGGGTCTACGACGCGGCGCGCGGACGATGGGATACGCATCGCGATGGCGTCCCCGGCACGCCTTCCTCCACCATCCCCGGCAACATCTTCGCCCGCAACGCGCAGGATCAGAGCCTTGGCTATCTGGACGATTCCTGCGACGGCATTGTGGACGTGACGGTAACCCGCGGCGGTGAGACCTTCCGCGCCCATGCCCGCATCACCGTGGGGCCGCCTGATTTTGCCCCCGACAGCTTCCACTTGCGCAACATGGCCGACGACATCCGGCAAGTGGCCTCCGGCGTGGATGTTGCCGGGCCGCTCTCGGCCGAAGAGGTGATCGATGTGGTGCGCCGCGGGCTGGAGACGATGCGGCTGATGAACACGGACTCATTGAACGAGAACGTTTTCCCCGACTTCGAACCCGCGCAGGCGCGGCACGGCCACGTGATCGCCATTCATACCGCCGTGCTGCGGAGCGTGGAAGGGTTAAACCAACCCGCAGGTTCGCCGGCCCGCCGCGGCGCCGTGGAGACACTGCGCACTATACTGGGACGGCTGCGGCGCTTTGACCAGACGATCAGTGAGGACCTCGCGGCGCGCCGGGCCATGCCTGCCCTGATGCGAGGCAGTGACGGCGACAGGATGGCCTTGACCCGGCGCCAGCGCAGCATCATTGAGCGGGCCATCGCGCAGTTTGACGCGCCTCCGGCGGGGACTTCCACGCCGAGGGAGAACATGTTGACGATGATCTCCGCTTTGAGCGCGAACGCATTTCTACATTCCTCCATTGTCGGCGATGATAACCGCCCGGTAAGTGACCTTTTCGCCAATCCAGAGCAGATGCTGACTTACCTGCTAAGCAGCACCGTGCGTGGTCCCCGTGCGCCCGCCGCGTTATTGGGCCGGCCGCTGATTGTGCCCGGCAACCCGGATGCTTCGCCGTTTGTGCAGATTCTGACAGCGCCAGGCCATCCCATGCAGGCGCGCTTTGCCGAGACGCATTCCGCTACCGGGAAGACACGGCTGCAAGTGGTCCGCGAGTGGATCGCTTCGCTTCCGACCTAGGAGAATCGACATGCCGACCATTGAACCGAAGAATCTTTCCGCGCAGCTTGCTTACCGGGGCAGGGGGAATCCGCCCAGCACGCATCCCTCCTCGGCCATCGCCAACTGCTTCCCGGGACTGGAAACCGATTTCCGCAATCTGTGGAAGCGGTTTCTAGTAGGAGTGGAGTTTCATGAAGCGCTCAACACAGTGGTGGCGGTGGAAGCCGGCAGCGCGGCGGCGCAGGCGGGCGTGACCGCCAATCACGCCTTGACGTCGGTGGCCGGCGTCAATCTGCTCCCATTCTTTCCGGCCGGCCGTGTGGCGTGGACCCTGGACTGGTCGAACATCGTGGCCCCCTTGCAGGTCCGCGCCGGACAGACGGTGGCCTGTGAGTTTCGCATCCCCGGCGGTGCGCCGGCGCCCCTCGTGGTGAACCTCGAGATCCGCCGCATCCTTACTCCGGACACCGTGGCGATTGAGCCCGATGCCGCCGAGCCTGGCGCGCTTACCCAGAGCCTGTGTTCGCCGTGGCAGGCCGACTACCGCGAGTGCCTGTGTTTCTACTGGGCAGCCAGCCGGCCCGATTTCGTCAACGTGGAAACCGCGGACGGCGTTTCGCGCGGCCACAATTGGATGACGCGCAACCGCACTGCCGCCACTCCAAAGAACTACATCGAAGAAGGGCAGCCGGGACTGGTGACTTACGAGGACCTCTACCGGAGTTGGGAGAGCATGCTGCGTTTCGTGGTGGGCGGCAATGACGCCGACTGACGCCCGCATTCACCTGTTTCGCGCAGGTTCGTTTCCCCATGTGCTGGTGGTGGATGGATCGCGCATCTATGAGATTGACCAGGAGACCTACCGCAGGCTGGAAGCGGGTGAATTGGGCCTTGAGACGTCTTCCTATGTGACGGACGAGGCGCCGCGGACGATGCCCGTGCGGTCGTTGTCCCTTGCCATCGCGCAGAAGTGCAACCTGGGGTGTACCTACTGCTACGCGCAGGAAGGGGCCTTCGGCGCAGAGCCGAAGTCGATGACTCGCGAAGTCGCGCTGCGGGCGGTTGACCTGCTGTTCTCCGAAGCCGATCCGAAGGAGAAGCTGACGCTGGCGTTTCTGGGCGGAGAGCCGTTGACGAACCGGCCATTGCTTCGGGAAGCGGCCGAAACGGCCGCGGCCATGGCGGCTGCGCAGGGTATCCGCATCGCGTTCTCCATCACCACCAATGGCACGCTTATCACACCCGAGGACGGCGAGTTCTTTGAGCGCTACGGCTTTGCGGTGACGGTGAGCCTGGACGGCGTGGGCCAGGCTCACGATCTGCTGCGTCCCTTTAAGGACGGCCGCGGAAGCTATGAACGGATTCTGAGGAACGTGGAGCCTCTGCTGCGGATGCAGCGCCGTATGCAGGTCTCGGCGCGGGTGACCGTGACGCCGTCCAACCCCGCTCTGCGGCACACGTTGGACGAACTGCTGGCGCGCGGGTTTTCCTCCGTGGGATTTACGCCGATGCTGGCGTCACCCACCGGGCTCGGCCAGATGGGCGCCGCGGAACTGGCCGCGATGCTCCAGGAAATGATCGCCTGTGGGCTGGAATGCGAGCGGCGCATTCTGGCCGGAGAACGCTACGGCTTCTCGAACCTGGTGACGGCGCTGCGCGAATTGCACAAGGGTACGCACCGTCCTTATCCCTGCGGAGCGGCGGGGAGTTACTTTGGGGTATCGGCGGACGGGGAACTGGCCTCCTGCCACCGCTTTGTCAACGACGGGGCGGGGAAGATGGGCGACGTCATCCAGGGCGTGGACCGCCAGGCGCAGCGCACCTGGCTGGAGGACCGGCATGTCCACCGGCAGTCGCCCTGCAACGAATGCTGGGCGCGCTATTTGTGCGGCGGCGGATGTCATCATGAGGTGATTCACCGCGGCAGGCCGGCCTGCGATTACATTCGCGGCTGGCTGCACTACTCACTGCAGGCTTACGCGCGGTTACTGAAGCTTCGGCCGGACTACTTTGCGCAATCGAATTGAGGCGGATGTTTGTGTGGTGGGCGGCGGGCCCGCCGGGTCGACGGCGGCGATACGGCTGGCCGGCATGGGATATCGGGTATGCCTGCTGGAGAAACACCGGTTTCCGCGGCGGCACATTGGTGAGTCGCTGGTTCCTTCGATTGCGGAGATCTTCCGGCTGATCGGCGTGGCGGACGTAGTGGAGGCGGCCGGCTTTCTTCGCCCGCGCGACATGGTGGTGGCCTGGGGGGGAGCACCCGCGCCGCGCTCGTTTGCCGAAGCCGGCTACCAGGTGGACCGAGGCCGGTTTGACCAGATCCTGTTGACGCAGGCGGCACGCATTGGCGTTGAGGTTTTGCAGCCGGCCGCCGCGAAGGAGATGGTTCGCCGCGAAGACGGCTGGACGGTGCGCACCAGGGAGTCGGACGTGTCGTGCGGGTTTGTGGTGGATGCGGCCGGGCGGTGCGGCGTGCTGCCTTCGCGCAAGCAGGCCCTCTCGGCGGGGACCCTGGCGCTGTATGCCTACTGGCGCCCGGCCAGGGCGGTAGATCCTGCGACATTGGTGGAGGCGGGAACCGAAGAGTGGTTCTGGGGCGCGCCGCTGCCGGACGGCACGTTCAACGCCACCGTGTTTGTCGACAACGCAGATGTCCGGCCCGTGGAACAGGTCTACCTGGACCGGCTGCGCCGTTCGGAGTTACTCGCCTTCTGCACGATGGGCGAGCGGGTGTCACCCGTGCTGGTATGCGACGCCACCTGTTATCGAGACAACGAGTTGGTAGATACCGGTTGGATCAAGGCCGGCGACGCGGCGTTCTCCATCGATCCGTTGTCGTCGCAAGGTGTGCAGGTGGCGATGCAGAGCGGATTGCAGGCGGCAGTGCTGATCGGCAGGTCATTTTCCGACCCTCATCGCGCGGGTGAAGCCGCCCGGCTTTACCGCGCTGGAGTGCGGAGGGCAAGCGAGGCGCATCGCAACGCGGCCGCCGGCTTCTACGCCCAACTCCAGGATCGCGGCGAGTTCTGGCGGCGGCGAGCATAGGTTCACCGGGTTATGATTGACGGCATGGAAATCGACGCCAGCCACGTGGTGCGTACGCCGTCCGAATTATTCGCCCTGTATGGCGAACCCCTGGAGCGCGCAGTCCGCAAGCAACTCAACCATATCGACGAACACTGCCGCGCCTTCATTGCCGCGTCTCCGTTCCTGATCCTTGGGACGCAGGGATCGCGTCCGGGGGCGTGCGCGGACAATTCTCCGCGCGGCGACCGCCCGGGTTTTGTCCAGGTGGCCGATGAGCGCACGCTGCTGATTCCCGACCGTAGAGGCAACAACCGCTTGGACTCACTCCACAACATTGTGGAAAACCCGGCGGTAGGTCTGCTGTTTTTTGTCCCCGGCATCACGCACACGCTGCGCGTGAACGGCATGGCGTCGATCAGCGCGGCCCCTGGCTTACTGGAACGGTTCGTTGTGGAGGGCAAGCCGCCCCGCACGGTGCTGGTGGTTTCGGTGAACGAGGTTTATGCGCACTGCAGCCGCGCCCTGGTGCGCGCGGACCTGTGGAATGCCGCCAAACACGCACTGGAAGGCGCTGTGCCCACCTTCGGAACCATGCTTGAGGCACACACCTGCGGTTTCGTCGATGGCAAGGGGCTTGATGAGGAGAACCGGGTGCGGGTCCCACTCACCTTGTACTAGGCTGGTGGCGTATACAATGGGGACTTGGGTGCTGAACCCCGAGACATGTCAACAGCAGCAAAAGTGAGAAAAGCGGTGTTTCCCGCGGCCGGGCTCGGTACGCGCTTTCTGCCAGCTACGAAAGCGCAGCCGAAAGAGATGTTGCCCCTGGTGGACAAACCACTCATTCAGTATGGCGTCGAGGAGGCCATACACTCCGGGATGACGAACATCATCATCGTCACCGGCCGTGGCAAGTCGGCGATTGAGGATCATTTCGATGTGAGCTTTGAGCTGGAGCACCTGCTCGAAAGCCGCGGCAAGCGCGATCTGTTGGCTGCCGTGCGCAACATTTCGGATATGATCGACATCTCCTACGTGCGCCAGAAGGAAGCGCTTGGTCTGGGGCATGCGGTGCTTCGGGCCAAGGAACTGATCGGGCCGGAGCCGTTTTCCGTCGTGCTCTCCGACGACGTCATCGATTCCGAGATTCCCTGCCTCCGGCAACTGCTGGACATCCACGAATTCTACGGGGCGTCGGTGGTGGCGCTGATGGAAGTGGAGGGGCCGCAGATATCCGCCTACGGTGTGGTGGACGCCGATCCGATTGCCCACAACGGTACCGGTGACCGCCTCTACCGCATTCACAACCTGGTGGAGAAGCCCAAGCCGAATGAAGCGCCATCCAACCTGGCGATCATCGGCCGCTATTTGCTGACGCCTGAGATCTTCACCTCCATTGAAGCGATTGCGCCAGGTTCAGGCGGCGAGATCCAGTTGACCGACGCGTTGAAGCATCTTCTGCGCAGCCGGCCGATTTATGGGTTGAAATTCGAAGGCAAACGCTATGACGCCGGTGATAAGCTGGGATTTCTACAGGCTACGGTGGAGTTTGCCCTGCGGCGGCATGACCTGGGCGGGCCCTTCCGTGAGTACCTGAAGAAAATGACTTTGTGACAATTCCATTCGATCTCCCCGTAAAAGCCAGCGAAACGGCCGCGTTGGCGGATTTGATTTATCAGATGGCCGAAGGCAAGCCACTGACCGACGATGTGCGCCAGCGTATCGCCGGACGCGTCTCTTCGCTGGATCTGCAGACGCTGGTTCCATTTCTCGGTTCTCTGGAACGCGACCCCAATCACCGCTCAACGTATTACCTGGCGGTGGACGGGATGGCTTCCGGTGGCGCACAGCCGCTGCTGCTGCACATTGCGCTGGCCTCGGCGCCGTCGAGCGCGCTGTTTCCACAAGCCATGCTGATCGGGCGAATGCGGCCCGGCGGCGGGCGGGAAATCGTGGTCAACGCCGTGCCGTTTTCATCCCATGACGGCGGCGCCATTCGCACGTTCGTGGAGCAGGTGGACCGTACGTTCCTGCCACGTCCGCAAGGCGCCCAGGGCGCGATCGCCGTGGGCAACCGCCATCCGGAGATCAGCCTGCCCGCGGCGTTTTCCGCCTTCCGGACCATCCTGAAAAAGACGGGCGCGAACCTGGCCTCCACCGTGCAACTCTCCGCCACGCGGGAGATGTCCACCGACGCGGTGATTGAGGCGCGGGATGGGGAGAATCCCGTCGCCACCGGGCATACGCGCATTTCCATCCGCCACCTGTACGAGGCCGGTCTGTGGGCGGCGATCCGCGCCGGCTGGCGCGAAGGCTACAACGCCGAGGCCGATCATTTCATCATCACCGGCAACACCGCCGATGAGATCGCCCGGTCTGTGGAGGGCACCCGCGAAGCCATCCGCCACGCCGCCGGATACACCAAGTTCACCACCGATACTTCGCGCCTGTTCGAACTGGAGGCCGATCCGCGCCATCCGCGGGCATGGACCGATACGGCCGTGGAGGACCGCTTCCAGCAGGTGTTGGACCGCGATGAGCAGGAATGGGTTTTGGCCGAGTTCGGCAAGCCGTTCTCCACCGGTGACGCCACTTACGAGTTTTCACCCATCCAGATCATGCGGCTTGCGGTGAAGTTCGCCCGCAGCCTGAAGCTGAACGAGGATCTATACGACTACATCCGCGTGGTGAAGACGCAGACCAAGCTGGGGCGGGCATTCGATTTTGAGCCTTCCATTGATGAGGCCGAAACGCTGACCACCCCGCAGGAACTGATCTTCTACATGCACTGGCTGAAGGCCAGGGGACGCCCGGCGCAGCTTGTTCCGCCGAACCTGGGCTTCAAGAAGCGGCAGGCGTATCCGGTGGCGATGGAGACGTCGGCCGCGACGGGCGTGGGATTGAATGACTACGTGTGGCACAAGATGTGGCCGGAACTTGCGCCCCGCGTGGTTTCCGAATTCGGCGGCAAGCCTCTCGATGAATTCCGCGCGCGGGTGGGCGAATTGGCTGCCGTGGCGCGATACTTCAACGCCACGCTGAGCATTCATTCCGGGAGCGGGAAGCAGGCCGAGGTATTGGAACAGATCGGCCGGGCGACGGCGGGGCGCTGGAACTACAAGATCTCGGGTGAACTGCAACTGCAGTTGTTCGATGTGCTGCATGAGCAGCCGGCCGAGTCGGTATGGCGGCAGTTATATGAGCGGATGGTGGACCGCTGCCATGAATTCGCCTCGCGCGGCGCGTTTGGAGAAGAGAGTGAACTGGCGAAGAAGTATCTGGACCTGGGCAAGGGGTCGTACCTGGGCGATGCTTCGCGCGGGCGCGTGGATGGTAACCTTTTCCTGGTGTTCTGGGTGGGCAACGTCAACGGGTCGCGCGATGTGAAGTCGCCGGATGGGGATCAGCGGTTCTTCAAGGAGAAGCTGGATGAACTGCCGGCCGATCTGCTGGCCGAGGTGCGGCGGCGGAACGCGGAGTATATCGTGTGGCTGGCGGAGCAGTTGCGGGGTTAGGCAACGGTCTCAGAATATCAGCTTCAACGCGAACTGCATCTCGCGTCCGCCCACACGGGTGCTCCGGATGATGCCGTATTGCGGTGTCCCCACCACCAGGCCGGGATCGCCAAACTGCGCGTGGTTGAGGGCGTTGAATAGCTCCGTGCGAAACTGAATTGTCATCGGCTCTTTCCTTCCCATCCCCACGCGGGTAACTTTCGTCAGCCCGATGTCGAAGTTGTTCATTCCGGGACCGAACAAAACGCCAGGACCGGCGTCGCCGAAGCGGCCGAACGCATGTTGTGCGAAGCAGGTGGTGTCGAAGTAGCGGTCCAGCGTACGCCCGGACTTGGGCAGGTTGCCGTTGCACAGCCGGTTCGGCCGGTTGCTGTCCTGCCGGCCCACGTTCGAAGAGACATTGTCGGCGGGTGTGAGGTTGAAGCCGGTATGCGCGGTGTAAATGCCCTGAAACATCCAGCCTTCGATCAGTTTGTTCACCAATCCGGACGCCGAACCGCCGATCGCCTGGCCGCGGCCAAAGGGGAGTTCGTAGATCCATCCGGCCGTGAGCCGGTGTTTCTGATTGAACTCCAGCGGACCGTATTCGGCCCGGCGGTTGCGGCCGTCCTGGGTGTTGGATTGGTCGCCGAAAATGGCTCCACCGACGCCGATCGCCTTGGAGTAAGTGTATGCGCTCAGAATCGAGAACCCTTTGGCGAACCGCTTGTCCAGTTTGACATTCAGCCCGTGGTAATTTGAGTTGTCGAGTGACTTCACCATGCTCACGTCCCCAATCGACGGGTTCGGCCGGCGGCCGTTGACCGGAGTCGGATTACGGGCCGGGTCGGGATCAAGGAAAGCCTGGTTGACCAGATCACGTCCAATCAGCTTATGCGCGCTATTGCCCACATAGGCGGTTTCCAGCAGCCAGCCGGGCGCCAGTTCCCGTTGGATGCTGAAGTTCCATTGGTATGTGTAAGCCGTGCGGTAGTCATGATCCAGGGAAAACACGCCGGTGTTCGGCGTCAGGAGGATCTTTCCCGCCCCATCCCGCACCACCGCCCTCGGAAACAGGCGGCCCGGCAGATCCGGCACAAGGGGGTCGGAAAACAACGTGGAATCCACGGTGAATGGCGGTGACAGATGGAACGCCGGAAACTCCTGGGTGCGGATCAGGCCATAGAACAGTCCGGCGCCGGCCCGGATTACCGTTTTGCTGTTGAGCGAATAAGCGAGCCCCACGCGGGGAGCGAAATTGTTGCGGTCGGGCCGCTGCAGGTTGTCGATGTCCACTCCCGGCTCCAGGAACCGGCCGTTCACATAGTCAAATATGAATAAGTCGTTGAAGCGTTCTTTGTAAGGGGACTGCAATTCGTATCGCAGCCCCACGTTGGCGGTGAGCTTTGGACTCAACCGGATTTCATCCTGCCCGTAAAAGCTTACGTGAGAGTACTTCAACGACACCAGTCCGTTGCTCTCCACCAGTTGCGTGCCTCGCCCGCTCCAGGGGAATCCCAGCACCAGATCGGCCACCGGAGAGCCTGAGTTGGCCACGTTCGGCTGACTGGAAAAGCGGTTCAGCACCGTGATGATCCCGTTGGGCGTCGCCAGAATCGGCAGGGCCGGCCGGTAGTAGCGTCCTTCCACGCCGAACTTGAGGTTATTCCGGCCGCGTACTAGGTTCAGGTCGTCGGCCAGCGTGTAGATATGTTCTTCGGTACCCTGCGGGGAAAAGGCGTTGGCGCCGATGGTGTTCAGCCCCGCGACCGCCAGTTGCGGCAACCCGAAGGATGACGAGGGCGGATTGAGGTTCGCCAGGCCGAATTCCTCCACCGCCAGGTTTCGGTCGGCCACCGGGAATCCCGAAAACAGGTTGTAGTAGGTGTACCCAACACGGAACTGGTTGAGCACCGTCGGACTGAACGTGTGCGATTCCTGAATGGTGAAATTCTGGGTGTCCACGTTAATGATGCTGCCGGTCAATGGCAGTCCGGCCGGCGAATCCGTCTGCGTGCTGGCCCAGGAGTAACGGCCGAACAGTAGTCCGCGGTCGCTGATCTGGTGATCGATGCGTGTATGAAACTGGTCTCCGTCGTCCACCAGGCTGGCGGGAGCCACAAAATTGAATCCTCGCACGCCGGTGAGATTGGCCGCCGGATAGAACTTCAATGCCGCTTTCCCAATTTGGCCGAAGCGGGACTCGGGGATGAGGTTGTTCGGGAACGCATTTCGCTGGCGTGTCTGGGTGTTGAAAGTGAGCGGGTCGAAGATCGGGCTGTCTCCCGCGAAGTTTCCCTGGCGCTGCAGGTCTGACGGCACGTTCGCAAAAATGGAACGGGAGCGCCGTTCGCGCAGACCCTCGAAGTTGGTCATGAAGAAGGTTCGCTTCGGCAGAACCGGTCCGCTGAAGACGAAGCCGAACTGGTTCCGCCGCAGTGCATCCCGGCGCGGTGCGAAGAAGCTGCGGCCATCCAGTTTGTCGTTGCGGAGGAACTCGAAGAGGGTGCCATGAAAGTCGTTGGTGCCGGGAGACAGCGAAAGGTTGATGGCCGCGGGTGCGCGCCCGAATTCGGCGGTAAACGCGTTCTGCTGGATGCGGAACTCCTGCGTGGCCTCAATCGACGGCGTGAACGCCGGTTTTCCGGAATGCTCCACGCGGGTGTCGATGCCGTCGAAGAAAAAGGCGATCTGATTGCCTCTCTGGCCGTTGATGCTGATGCCGGTGGATTGAAAGCCGCGCGGGAACTGCGATACACCAGGGACCAGCCTTGCAAGAGCGAGGAAGTTCCTGCCGTTCAGCGGAAGATCGCGGATCTGGCGTCCGCCGATTACCTGCCCGATCTCGGCGCTGCGCTGCTCCAGCACTGGAGCGGTGGCTACTACTTCGGTCTGAACCGCGACACGCCCCACGCTGAGTTCGATGTTGTGCCTCACGCGCTGCGCCACCTGGATCTCCAATCCGCTGGCTATGTAGGTGTCGAAGCCTTCACGTTCAGCCCGAATCCGGTAGTTTCCCGAGGTGATGGTGGGGAACAGGTAGTTGCCGGTTTCGTCGGTAACCGTTTTTTGCGTCAAACCCGTTGCGGCGTTCTCCACTGTCAATTGCACGCCGGGCAGAACGGCTCCGGTGGAATCGGTCACCATCCCGCTTATGCTGCCTTGTGCGATCTGGGCCGTCGCGTCGCCTTGGAAGGCGATCAATAGCAACAGGGTTGCGGCGGTTGTCCAGACATTCCTCGGGTTCATTCGGCTCATCACTCTCCTTGCGTCAAAATCGGTTCGCGTTACGTGTTTGTATCACAGGCGAGCCTGGTTTTCAACGTGCGGTGAGCCGGTGTCAACGCAAAGTACAGGAACCCGCTCCCTGGCGCCGGAACCCCACGATCGCGGCAAGCAGAACCGCCACCCCCAGCCCAAACCCGGGCTCGGGGACAGGCTCCATGAGCCAGACCGCGGGTTCGGGAAAGTAGGAGCACGTCGCTCCGGAGCATTCCGGAAACCGGCTCACCGCGAACGAATCGAAGCTCAAGTAGTTGCTGTCAAACCAACTTCGGGAAGTATTCTCGGACATCCCGGCCAGCAGTTCGATGTTCATCCGGAAGGGGACATTAAAGAAGAATCCCAAGCCGTTTCCGGGCGTCGCAAGACTGGTTCCGCAATTCTGGTCAGGGGTGGGGGGTGTGCCGAACGTAAGTCCCTGCCGTGAGGGGAGGCCGGAAACCGTGGGAGCCGTACCTGCAAGCTCGAACCGGGCAAGCATGCTTCCGCCCCCGTCCATGCTGACGCATGGCATGAAGAAGCCGCCGCCGTCGGCGCCGAGAAACGTCAGCGTAACCTGGTCACGCCAATAGGCACTGCTTTGGGCCAGCCCGCCGTAAAAGCGGTCAATGTCGATCCCGGTTTCCACCCGGGCGAATCCGCCATTCGTGATCACATCGGCCCTGGCAGAGCCCGTTGCTGTACGCCACTCACCATAAAAGGAGTATGAGAATTGCCATCGGCATTCGGCATGAGTGGCGCCAACTCCTCCGCCGGTAGCGGTGATGCTTATGCCGCCCGATGGCGCAGATGGATGCTGCGCGCAGTCCGCATCTGTGATGATTGTTGCCGCTGAAGCGGCAAGGGGCAGCAGCAGGAAGAGGATCATGTGCCTGGTAATGCGCGTCGGATGCCACGCCTGGAATTACCGCAACCTGGAAAAAAGGCTCTGAATGAATGAGACGGAATCAGTTCCATGCGAACACTTGGGTGATGCGGCCCCAGGATGGGTGAAAACGCTCAGTAGGCCTTGGCGATCACCACACGGCGGTCCACTTGCTCCCCCGTAAGAATGCACTTGCCCGGGCCATCGTACTCATCCGTCAGCGGCACATTCCGCACGCTCGCCTTGAACTCCTTGATTCGCGCGTCATTGGTCGGATCATCCTTCAAATGCGCCATCACGAACTTACCACCGCCCTTTTCCGCCGTCACCTCGCGAAGGATCGATTCCACTTCCTCAATGGAATTCGCGGTTACCGTGTTGTCGCGCAGCCGCTGCCTGGCCCGGTCATACAAACCCTGCTGGATCGACTCCAGTGTCCCGGCCAATCGCTCCGCCGCCAGCGCCTGCGGGATCGCTTCCTTCACTCCTGTATCGCGCCTCTTCAACACGATGTTCCCCGACGCCACATCGCGAGGGCCAAGCTCAAACACCACCGGTACCCCGCGCCGTTCCCAATAGAAGAACTTTGCCCCCGGCGATTGCCCTTCACGCGTATCGATAAACGCGTTGGTCTCGGCGGCAATCTTCGCCGCCGCCTCCATCACCACCGCGCGCTCCTCATCCTTGCGGTAAATCGGCACCAGCACTGCTTTGCGCGGCGCTAGTTTCGGCGGCAGCACCAACCCCTTGTCATCGGAGTGCGTCATGATCAACCCGCCGATCAGCCGTGTGCTCACGCCCCAGCTTGTCTGCCACACATAATCCAGCTTGCCTTCGCTGGTCTGGAACTGCACGTCGAACGCCTTGCCGAAATTCTGCCCCAGGTCATGACTGGTGCCGGCCTGCAGCGCGTATCCGTTCTGCATCATCGCCTCAATGGAATACGAACGGTTGGCTCCTGCGAACTTTTCGGCCCGCGTCTTCACGCCCTTGATAACCGGCATCGCCATTACCGATTCGGCCACCTCGGCGTAGATGTCGAGAATCCGCAGCACCTCTTCCATGGCCTCTTCATGTGAGGCGTGCGCCGTGTGACCTTCCTGCCAGAGGAACTCGGTGGTGCGCAGGAACATGCGTGTGCGCAACTCCCAGCGCATCACGTTGGCCCACTGATTGAACAGTAGCGGCAGGTCGCGGTAACTCTGAATCCACTTGGCGAAGAAATGGCCGACGATGGTTTCCGAAGTCGGGCGGATGACGTAAGGTTCTTCCAACTGCTTGCCGCCGGCGATGGTCACCACCGCCAGTTCGGGCGAAAAGCCTTCCACATGCTCCGCTTCCTTCTGCAGAAAACTCTGCGGAATCAGCAGCGGCAGATAGATATTCTGATGGCCGCAGGCTTTGAAGCGGTCGTCCAACTGGCGCTGCAGCAGTTCCCAGACGGCGTAGCCGTTAGCTTTGATCACCATGCAGCCCTTGACGATTTCGGCCGGTTCGGCCATGTCGCCCTGCAGCACAACGTCTTGGTACCAGGATGCGAAGTCTTTTTCGCGGGGAGTAATCGGAGATTCGGCCATGCGTGAAACTACCCATTCTAGCGGGCTTTGGTAGCATGGCGGAGTGCCTGCCATTGTATTCCGCGGACGGTTGATCCTGCCGGACCGCATTCTGGACCCTGGCGCCGTCATCTGCGAGGACGGCCGCATCTCGGAAATATCGAAACGGAGCCGGTTGCCGCGCGGCGCGCGGGTGATCGAAGGCGGCGCCGGCTGGATCGCGCCAGGCTTTGTCGATATCCATGTTCACGGCGGCGACGGCGCCGACTACATGGATGGAACCGAGGACGCCGTGCGCACGGCCAATCGCGCGCATCTGCGGCGCGGCACCACCAGCATCTTCCCCACCACCACCACTGGCAGCCCGGAAGAGGTGGAACGTATGATCGCCGCCTGCAAGTCCGTACAGAAGCGTTGGACCGCGGCCGATGGCGCGCGCATCGCCGGCGTACATCTCTATGGGCCGTACTTCGCTGAGAGCAAGGTGGGCTGCCATCCCGTGGAAGGCCGGCGTGATCCCACCTCCGCCGAGTTCGACCGCTACTTCGCTTCGGGAATCGTGAAGATCGCCACCTGTGCGGCGGAACTGCCCGGCGCGGAAGCCTTCTATCGCGCGGCGCGCCGCCGCAAATGTCTGATCACCTGCGGCCACTCCGATTCCACCTGGACCGAGATGGCGAAGGCTTATCGCGCCGGTATGCGCCACGTGGATCACTTCTGGTGCGCGATGAGTTCCGTTCCCAGCATCCGTGCGCGGCTGGGCACGCCGATGCAGGGCAGCATGGAGCAATTCGTACTTGCGCATCCGGAAATGAGTACTGAGGTGATCGCCGATGGGCAGCATCTTTCTCCCGAACTGCTGGAGTTCGCCTGGCGCATGAAGGGCGCCGGACGGCTGTGCCTGGTCACCGACGCCAACCGCGCGTTAGGCATGCCGCCGGGGCGCTACCGTTTCGGTTCCAGCGATACCGGGTCATGGTTTGAAAGCAACGGCAAGGTGGGCTTTGTGCCGGGCGCCGGGTTGGCCAGCAGTGTAGTGGCGCTCGATTCGATGATCCGCGTGATGAAAGCCTCGACTACGGCGCCGCTTCACGAAGTGGTGCGGATGGCCACTCTCACGCCGGCTGAACGCGCCGGGATCGCGGCGGATTGCGGAAGTCTTGCCGCGGGCAAACTGGCGGACGTGGTGGTGCTGGATGCGAAGCTCCGCGTGCGAACCGTTTATGTTTCCGGACGGGAGGCCGCGCAAACTGTATGACGCGGCGGGTTAACCCACCACGTGTTCCGGGCTTCCGGCAAGGAACGATTCCACGTTCGATAGCGCCATCGCCAGTCCGGCTTCCAGTACCTCCGGCGTGATTCCCGCGCAGTGCGGCGAAAGCACCACGTTATCCAGTTTGGTGAGTGGATGATCCTTGGGCAGCGGTTCGGTATCGAACACGTCCAAACCCGCGCCCCGCAGATGGCCGGACCGCAGCGTATCCACCAGCGCCTCCTCATCCACAATGGGCCCGCGGGCGGTGTTGACGAACAGCGAGCCGGGCTTCATCATCGCCAGTTGCTCACGGCCGATGAATCCGCGTGTTTGCTCGGATAGGCGCAGGTGCAGGCTGACGATGTCGGAGTCGCGCAGCAGCGTTTCGAGCGGAACCATCTCAAAGCCGAGCTCGCGCGGATGCATGGTCCAGCAGATGACGCGCATGCCAAGACCCGCGGCCAATCGCGCCGTGCGCTGCCCAATGGCGCCGAGTCCGATGATGCCCATCGTCTTTCCGGTGATCTGCATCATGGCGCCGCGCGGCCATTCCCCGCGCCGCACTTCCGCGTCCAGCCTGGGAATGCTGCGCGCGGCGGCTAACATCAGCGCGATGGTGTGCTCGGCGATGGAGGGCGCCGCGACGCCTGGAGTATTTGTCACCGTGATGCCTTGACGGGCCGCCGCCGGCAGGTCAATGTTGTCGGTGCCCGTGCCCCAGATGGAGATCATTCGCAGCTTCGGGCATTGGGCAAGAACCTCGCCGGTGAAGCGCGCCGAGGATCGGATGTTGATGACAATCTCGGCGTCGCGGCAGCGCGCGGCCAGTTCGGGTCCGGGTAGCGTGTCGAAGTATGAGACATCCGGGTGTTTTTCCAGGAAGGCGCGATAGGCGGCGCTGGGGGCCATCACCGGTGGTGCGTCGTCGGGAATTACGATTGCGGGCATCCCCGCCATTCTAACGGACGGCGATGGTCGCGGTGACCTGGCTGGATGCCCCGCCGCTGGCGAGGAGAATGGGAACGCCGGGACCGGTGGGCGCCGATTCGGGAATCCGGATGACCACCGAGGTCTGGCCGGGCGCCTCGCCAGCTTCCGCCGCGATCACCTCTGATTCGAGTCCCGCCACTTCCACCACCAGGGGCAGATCCGCCGCAAGGCCGGTAGCGGTAAAGCGCAGCAGTTCGCCTCGTACGGCCGGGGCATCGGCACTGTTCAACGTGCCGTCTTCGTTGAGCGCGCGGATCTGGCCGCGGCCTCCCGCATCCACCGTGTAGATGCCCGGCGCCGCAGGCTGCATGGGAACCTGGAGTGCGCGCCGGTCTTCGCCGTTCTGCACAATCACTTCCACCAACTTCGTCCACGGCAGGCCGGGCGGCACAAGCACCGAGACCGAATTCAGGTCCGCTCCAATGATTTCGCCTTGGATTTCCCCGAACCGCACATGGAGATCTTCCTGGCCGATGCCGGGAGTATAAATGGTGAGCCGCGTGCCCGGCGCCACCGCCGATGGCTGGCCGCTGGCCTCATTCACAATTCCCCGCAGGCTGAGATAGGGTCCGGAAACATGGTTGGCGGCAAATACGGTGGGTTCACTCACCCGGATCACGCGCGGGTTGTCCACGCCGCCTACATCGGCCACCCAGTTCTGGAAATTTGTCCCAGGGAGGTCGCTGCGAATTTCCACGTCGGCGCCAGCCGGATACCAGCGTCCGTCGGTGAAGGGAGTAAGCTCCAGCGTCTGGCGGATCGGCCCCACGGCGCCGTTGGCGCGCGAAAGCAGGATGGAGGGGTCCACACGGTATTCGGTGGTGACGCTGGCGGTGATGGTTTGGGGCGCGCCCGCGGTAGTGGTTTGCTGCCGGTCCCCGCCTGTCGACCACTCTCGAAAGAGATGCCGGACTCCGTTTTCGGTGTCCACATCGTCATCCATCGAGAAGGTGTGCGTCGAGCCCGGGGCCCAATCCACGTGGCGCGGAGTGAACACGGCCTGATTGTCCACACGGACGCGCAGACCGGGCCGGCTGGATTGGATCACCGTAAATTCCCGATTCAGGAAGTTGGCTGTATAAAACGCGCGATCCCCGCGCAGATTGAGCTCCGTTGGATTGGCGCCGTTGCCCTGCCCGTTGGCCGCCAGGTACGTCACCGAGCCCGGGCCGGGTGTCCAGGAGAAGAAGCGAAAGCCATCGGCCGCGACGGCGCGTATCGACACCTGCGTGCCCATTGGATAGAAGCCATCGGGCGAAGGCGGCCACACTTCCACGCTGCCCGCGCCTTCGGGAATCACCGTGGTGCGAAGCCGGTAATAGCGGGCGTAGGCTGCAATAAAGACCGTCGGTTCGCCGGTGAATTCGATCTCATGCAGGGCCTCGCCGCCGTCGCTCCAGCGGGCAAAGCGCTGCTCGATGTCCGCATTGGTTCCGGCGATGGCGCCTTCCACACCGATGGTGTGGCGTTCACCAGTGTTCCATGCGGCCTTGAACGGCGCGGTATAACGCTGGCCGTCGACGAAGACCGGCAACCCGCCGGGATAGGTATCGATCACCACATCGCGCACGGTTTCGCCATAGAGTCGCGCGACGGCCTGGATCTCCGCTTCCGAAAGCGCCGCGCGTTGACCCAGCGGAATGCCGGCGGGAATGGTCTGTATCGTCGTGCGCGGCCCTTTGTTGAACCCCAACTGGCTGTAGTGCATGATGGAGCCATAATCATAGGGGCCCACGTCCTCGCCGCTGATGATCTGTTGATCGAACTGGTCCCACTGCGACTTGGTGATGTTCTGATAAAGAATGCGAACGTGAGCATTACGGTCGATGCGGGACTGCGTGTGGAGCAGGCCCACGGCATGGCCGATCTCATGGACGGTGTTGCCGCGCGAGCAGTTATCGGCCAGGTTGATGCTCTGGCGGCCGCCGAGCATGCCGACGTTGGCGCTGCATCCCGAATTCACGCGATTGAACCGCACATAGCTGGTCTGTTCGCTGCGCGGCTGGAGCTTGATGACAGTCTTCGAGTTCCACTCCTCGATTGCGTCAAAGATGCGCTGCTGATTGGGGATTGCGTCATCGATCTCGTAAGGAATGACGCGGTCCGTCCATCGGAAGCGGTCGCCTGAGCGGGCGGAGGTCTCGCGGGCGGAGTCCTTGGGCGGGTGAAGCAGATCCTCCACCGGGCCCAAAAGCATGTCGCCTTCCACCAGCCCCTGGCCCTGATAGACACGAAATGTAACCGGCTCCCCCCGATACCAGCCCTGCGCGCGCGGCAGGCGGTGATAGGAATCCGGCGGACTCTGGGCGGTGGCGGCGGCGGCCAGCGCGAACCAGAGGCAGAACCGCTGGAACATACCTTCATTGTCGCTGATTTCGTGGTACTATCGGCTGTTTCGATGACCGGTTTCCAGTCGTGTTTTTGAACTCAATCAAGCTGTCGGGTCTGCTGTCGTTCCCTCCGGATTCCGGCGAGTTAGAACTGACGCCGCTCAACGTACTGATCGGACCGAACGGTTCCGGCAAGTCGAACTTGATAGAGGCCGTCGAGTTGTTGCGTGCAACCCCTATCGCCTTCGCGTCCGCGATCCGTGACGGAGGCGGTGTCCGGGAATGGCTTTGGAAAGGTAACGACAGCGGCGGAACCGCAACGATTGAGACCATTGTCGCGCGATCAAAGCCCAAACTCGACCTGCGCTACCGGGTTTCCTTTGCCGCATCCGGAAGCCGGACGGAGGTGATCGACGAGGCCATCGAGGAAGCGGTGAAGAGGGATCGCGCGCCAAGCGCGCCTTCTTCTACTATCAGTTTCAAAATGGCCATCCGGTATTGAACGTGAAGAGCGGTTCATCCGGGCATTCGGCGCGCCGGCTCAAGCGGGAAGATCTGGCTCCGGACGAGTCCGTGCTTTCCCAACGAAAGGAGCCTGATGTCTATCCGGAAATCACGTGGTTAGGTCAGCAGTTTGGCCGGATCCAACTCTTCCGCGAGTGGAGTTTCGGCCGTTACGGCGCATTGCGGCAGCCTCAGCCCGCCGATCTTCCATCGGACGTGCTTCTGCCCGATAGCCGCAATCTGGGACTGATTCTGAACCGTCTGGAGCACACCCGGAGCCGGCGCGGAATTCAATCGTTTGCTTTGCCGGTTTCTGCCCCGCTATCAGCGTTTCTCGACTCTCGTGCAGGGCGGTACCGTGCAGTTCTACCTGCACGAATCGGGACTTACGACGCCGGTGCCGGCGACGCGGCTTTCGATGGGACCATCCGGTTCATGGCGATGCTTGCGCTGCTGCTGTCACCTTCCCCGCCGCCGTTGATCTGTATCGAGGAACCCGAACTCGGGCTTCATCCCGACGCTGTGGCGCTGTTGGCGGATCTGCTGCTGGATGCCGCCACTCGCACACAACTCATCGTCACCACCCATTCCGACGCGCTGATATCCGGGCTCACCGAACACGCCGGTTCGGTGCTGGTCTGTGAATATCGCGGCGGAACTGTGATCGAACGCGTGGATTCAACCCGGCTGGAGTTCTGGTTGAATCAGTATCGATTGGGCGAGGTGTGGCGGATCGGAGAACTGGGAGGTAACCCGTGAAGTCGATCGCCATCTACGTCGAGGGAGGTGGCGATTCGTCAGACCAACGGGCTGAACTTCGTCGCGGGTTAGACAAACTTCTCCAGAGTCAGAAGGAAAGAGCGCGAGCCAGAGGGATGCTCTGGAGATTGATACCGTCAGGTGGCAGAGATGACACCGCGAGAGCCTTCCTGAATGCTGTCGGGAGAGTTCGCCAGCAGGAACTCATCGTCCTGTTGGTTGACGCGGAAGACTCGCAGGAGGGGCAGGCCCTAAGCGCGGCGGAAAGAAGGGCGCATCTTGAGCGGCGCGATCGATGGGATCTGCAACTGGCCTTGCCGGAGCACGTTCATCTTGATGGTGCAATGCATGGAAGCCTGGATCGTCGCGGATCCGGACGCCTTGGCGTCCTACTGTAAGCAGGGCTTCCTATAAGCAGGGCTTCCTATAAGCAAGGCTTCCGCAGAAAAGCACTGCCAGCGCGCGTAAGCCTTGAAGAGGAATCGAAGGGTAACATTTACTCCAAGCTGGCGTCTGCGACCAAGGAAACCAGCAAAGGTCCCTATGCAAAGATCAGACACGCCAGCAAATTGCTACAGATGATCGACGCGCGGAAGGTCGCCGCGCGTTGCCCGCATTTCGGCATCTTCGTGTCCTGGCTGGACGAGCAAATTGGCGCGCCTGATCAGAAGTGAATCCTCGCGGTGTATTGAAACTCCCGCCCCCGATTGATCTGATTCGTCGTCCGCCCGAACGTGGCGGCGGTGAAATTGGTCGCCGGGTCATTGGGCACGAAGCTGTTCGTGAGGTTATAAGCTTCCATGCGCAATTCCAGCTTGAACCTGTCGTTGAGCTGGAAAAACTTGGACAGCGTGGCGTCGAAGTTCCAATTCCTCGGCCCGGCCAAATCGTTGTACTGCCACGGATTGGTGCGCGGCGTAAACGCCGGCTGGCGGTCAAAGCCCGTGGTATCGAACCAGCGGCCGCGCTCGCGAATCGCTGCCGGTGTGCCGTTGGGCGTCACCTGCGCCGGGAATCGCAGATAGTTGCCGGAGTTATAGAACAGCAGCCAGCTTGCCGCCCAGCCGCCCAGCACGGCGTTTGTCACAGCATGTGTGCCAGCCAGCCACTTACGCCCCTTCCCAAACGGCAGTTCGTATGAACCGGCAGCCGAAACGCGGTGGCGGGGGAAGGACTGATCCAGCCACTCGATCTGCTGGGCGAATTCCGTGATGTCGTTAAAGAAATACGAATTCTGTTCGCGGTTGAAGTTGTACGCCACCAGGAAGAACAGCCCGTTGTTGAAGTTGCGCTGGGCCTTCATCTGGATGGCGTGATAGCGATTCTTGAAGCCGCTGGTGTTGTTCTGCGTCAGCGCGCCATATTGCGGATAGGTGCTCAGCAGGCTGCGCCGCGTCACGCGCGCCTGATTGCGCAACTGGCCCGGAAACTTGTCCGCCGGCAGAATCTGGAAGAAGGGGTTGGGAACGGTCTGATCGAGCGCGGCCTTCTGAGTATAGACGATATTCGGGTCAACCAGGTTGAATTGGCGGTTGTACGGCAGATTGCGGCCGAAGTTGAAAAAGTAAGTGAGGTCCAGGTGGATCAGGCCGGGCATCTGCCGCTGCAGAGAGAGGTTGAATCGGTCATTCACGCCGGGAGAGAAGTCCTGCTGCTGCCACGCCGACGCCTGCCCCAGGTTGGTATACCGGCCGAGCGTGCGGCCCACCGGCGGAATCAGCGGATTGGAAGCCGGGAAGGGATCGGAGAGCCTTGCCTGGGGAACACCCTGCAGCACGGGCGCAACGGTGGTGATGGCGTTGAAGCCGGGATAACTCCCGCTGCCAAGCGTGTCGGTAGCGAAGACGGCGGGAATCACGTATCGCGCGTAGCCGGCGCGGATGGACATGCGGTCCCCCAGCCGGTAGGCGAGGCCGACACGCGGCATCAAAACTTTCTTCGGGAAATCGAACGAACTGCGGGGATTGCCGCCGCCGGTGAAATTCCACGCGCCGGTCCAGGAGTATGGCTGGCCGCGGAGGGCGGCGATGTCCGCGGGTATGGCCGGCGCTTTGGACTGAAACTCGGGTATGGGACTGGTAAGATCCAACGCGCGCGAGAAGCGGTCTTCGGCGTCATACACTCCTGTCTCGTATTCCCACCGCAGGCCCAGATTGAGAGTGAGATTGCGGTTGATCTTGAAATCGTCGTGCACGAAGGCGGCAAAGAAA
>JANRLE010000273.1:0-9818 GCA_033762895.1 Bryobacteraceae bacterium
CGACGTGGAAATGATCCGAATCGAACGGCTGGGCGCCGGCGACCTCGAGAGAGCGAAGACGCTGTTCGCATTGATGGCCGCGGTGTTTGAGACGGAGACGGAGACGTTGAGCACCGGCTACGTGGCTCGATTGCTCGAGCGCGACGATTTCTGGGCCTTCGAAGCCTCGGTCGAAGGACGAACGGCCGGCGGTCTCACCGCCCACACGCTGCCGCTCACGCGAATCGAGGAGTCGGAAGTGTTCCTCTACGACATAGCCGTCATGCCGGAGTATCAGCGGCGAGGTGTGGGCCGCAAACTCGTGATGGCCTTGCGGGAACAGGCGGCGGCCAGCGGCATCAAACTGATGTGGGTCCCGGCTGATAACGAAGACACACATGCCCTCGACTTCTACCGGGCGCTGGGAGGTGCGCCGGCGCCAGTGACCATCTTCACGTTCCCGGCCGGCGGCGGCTGAAGGGCGATTTGATTTGCTGCTTGATGGCGGTATGGCGGTCGTCAATGGCGGCAGAGTCCAACACGGACTGCACCTGGTCACGCGTGACGTGAAAGTTCTCAAGCACTTCCTCAATGGGCGAGCATTTGAGATCTTCAAAGATCGCCGAAACGGGTACCAACAACAGGGCGTTGCGACCAGTCCAGGCTTGCCATCAGTAGTGCCTCTTTCGCTAGAGTACACGCGAGAACCGGGCCGCTGCGAGGGCAACCTGGGACTTTATGAGGCAAGATCCGGTTCTTCCCTCCACAACATTCGCCTGAGCGCGATGAAATGCCGCGCCCCTTCCTCCAGTCCCTTTTCGCGCGCGGAAGCCTTCATCGCCTCCACGTCCCCGGGAGCAATGAGGCGCAGTTTTCTGCCCGACGCCAGCGCCAGTAACTGCACCTGGCAGGCGCGGTCCAGATTGTAAAGATCATCGAAGGCCTCGGCCACCGTCGCGCCACACACCGTCACGCCGTGGTTGGCCATCATGAGGATGTCCTTGTCCTCAAGCGCCCCGGTGATGAGCTTGCCGATGGATGCCTCGGTCGCAAGCCCGTAGGCATTGAGGTAGGCGATCCGCCCTGGAAAGTGCAGCGCGTGCTGGCTGCACATCTCAACCGTCTGGTCTTCCAGGCACGTCAAGGCGGTGATGTGGGGTTGGTGGGTGTGCAGGACCACTTTCGCCTGGGGCAGGTCGCGATGCATCGCGCTATGGATGAGCAGCGATGTCAGTTCAATCTCTCCGCTGCCCTCCAACACCCGGCCGTCCAGGTCAACCACCAGAAAATCCCGCGTCTTGACCTCATCCCAGTGCAATCCGTAGGGGATGGCGAAGAACCGGTCAGAGTAGCCGGGAACCAGCGCCGTGAAGTGGTTGATCACGCCTTCGTGCCAGCCCCAGCGCGCGGCCCAGCGGTGGGCCACGGCCAGATCCACGCGAACCTGCATGGCCGGCGCCAGCCTGGCGTAGGAAACGTCCATGGGGCTCATCCTACCATCAGCGATAGGCTTCAAACCGCAGCGCCGCCGAATTCATGCAGTAGCGCAGCCGCGTGGGCTCGGGGCCGTCTGGAAACACATGGCCCAGGTGCCCGTCGCAGCGGCGGCACAGCACCTCGTCCCTGGCGGCGCCGAAGCTTTGGTCAACCGCCGTATAGACGTTTTGCTGGGCGATGGGGGCAAAGAAGCTGGGCCATCCGGTCCGCGAATCGAACTTCGCGCTTGAGCGGAACAGGGCCGTCCCACAGCCGGCGCAGCGATAGATGCCGTTGCCGGCATGTCTGTTGTATTTGCCCGTGTAGGCCAGTTCCGTCGCCTTGCGGCGCAACACCGAATGACTCAGCGGGCTCAGCCGCTGTCTCCACTCGGCGTCCGGGAGAATGAGCTTCAGCACTGCGGCCGGTGGTTGCGCCGTACCGTCCGCGGAGAATTCCACGATCGTGACCGGGGTTGTGGGCGGCAGCCGCTCTTCCACAGAAGAGGGCGCCCCAGGGCCGCATCCGGCTAGGGCGGCCATGCACAGGGCGATACGATAACCTTGCACATCCGCAGGATAGCGTTCCATGACTCAGGTCACAGCACGGGAACCCGGTATGGCCGATCATGTAGGGTATGGCTCAACCGCGAGGCTCCATTCTGACGGCGGTCCTTGCCGCGCTATGGGGCGTCTTTCTTGGTGTCGGCGTTTTCACGTTCGGCTACGCCCGCGGCGGCTCCTATCTGACCGACGATCCGGCTGCCTGCGCCAATTGCCATGTCATGCGCGATCAATATGCGGGCTGGATGAAAGCCAGCCATCGCAAGGCCGCCGTCTGCAATGATTGTCACGCCCCCGCCGGGCCCCTGGCCAAGTACGCCACCAAGGCCATCAACGGCTTTTTCCATTCCTGGGCATTCACCACAGGCCTGTTTCCGGACCGCATCCAGATTACCGGCCGCAATTTCCGGGTCACCGAAGGGGCATGCCTGAAGTGCCATGCCGAAATCACCGCCGGTTTCGCCACCCACCGCGAACGCACCGGCTGTCTGAATTGCCATGCCGGCGTAGGCCACATGAATTAAAAGGAGTTACGCATCCCAAATGAAAAGAAACCTGCTGGCCGTGCTGCTCACCGCGCTCGCCGCGTTCGGCATCAGCGCGCTGCTGATCAACGTGATGGAACGCAAACAGGAGGCGCGCAATCCGTTCTTCCGCGTGGTGGACATTAACGACGGCATCGACGATCCGGCGCAGTGGGGCCGGAACTTTCCGCTGCATTATGACAGCTACAAAAGGACCGTCGATGTGGAGCGCACACGCTACGGAGGATCAGAGGGACTTCCCAAGTCCCAAAGCAAGATCGAAGAGGATCCGCGGCTGAAGAAGATGTGGCTCGGCTACGCATTCTCGGTCGATTTCCGGGAGGAACGCGGCCATGCCTACATGCTGATCGACCAGCAGAACACCCGCCGGGTGACGGAATTCAAACAGCCGGGCACCTGCCTGAACTGCCACGCCTCCACTTACACCACCTACAAAAAGCTGGGGGACGGGGACATTTTCAAAGGCTTCGAGGCTCTCAACAAACTCACGTATTCGGAAGCCGTCTCTCACGTGAAACATCCCGTGTCGTGCATCGACTGCCACGACCCCGCCACCATGCAGCTTCGCATCACCCGCCCGGCGTTTATCGAAGGCATCCGCGCTTACAAGGCTTCCGCGGGCGTACAGAACTACGATCCCAACACCATGGCCTCAGCCCAGGAAATGCGCTCGTTCGTCTGCGGCCAGTGCCACGTGGAGTACTACTTCAAAGGCGAGGGCAAGCGCCTCACCTTCCCCTGGCACAAAGGCCTGAAGGTGGATCAGATCATGGCCTACTACGACGAGGTGAAACACACCGACTTCACGCACAAGGAAAGCGGCGCGCCGGTATTGAAAGCGCAACATCCGGAGTTTGAAATGTACAACCAGGGCGTTCACGCCCGCAGCGGTGTCTCCTGCGCTGATTGCCACATGCCCTATAAGCGCGAGGGCGCGATGAAGATCAGTGACCACCACGTGCGCAGCCCCATGCTGAACATCAACCGCGCCTGCCAGGGCTGCCACCACTTTTCAGAGCAGGAGATGAAGGACCGCGTGGAAACCATCCAGACGCGCTTTGTTCACACGCGAAATCTGGCCATGGACGCATTGATGGAACTGATCGACGACACCAGGGCGGCCCGGGAAGCGGGCGCCGCCGAAGCCACGCTGAGCAAGGCCTGGCAGCAGCAGCGCAAGGCCCAGTTTTTTCTCGATTTTGTGGAAGCGGAAAATTCCACCGGATTCCATGCGCCGCAGGAAGCCATGCGCATCCTTGCCGAATCGGTGGACTCCTCGCGTAAGGGCCAGATTGCCCTGCGCGGCAGCGCTCAGCGGTCTTCCAGATGAAGAGTGGTCATCGCCTGTTCGCCATCAGCGCCGGCCTGCCGCCGCCTCATATAGCGCATACCCGACATGATGGCGCCGGCCAGCAGGCCCATTACCAGCAGCAGGCCCGCCAGGATGAACGAACTCATGATGAGATCGCCGGCGCGCCTCGCCTCACTGCCCGGCGTCCCCTCGCTCACCGTCACATTCGCCCTGTAGTCCACCTTCGCCAGAAGCCGCTCCGCATCATCGGCATTGGGCGGGTTCAGCACCACGGCCAGCAGTGGCCCGCTGCGCTTCACCATCGCCCCCTCGATTTTCTGAAATTCCGGCAGGCGGTTCTGGGCCATCTGGTTGGTCGGGTAATAGAAGACCGCCATCTCCACTTCGCCCGAGCGCTCTTTGTAGCGGCCAATCAGAGCCTCGGCGCCAAAGTGAAATCCGGCGGTAGACGGCGACACGCCAGGAAAGAATTTCTCGAGCGACGCCGGACCCAGCACATAGCGGTCCGTGCCGCGCACTGGCTCGTCCTTCGGCAGATATCCCAGCAGCGGCGGCAGCGCCGATTGATCCACGTTGGGTAACTGGAACAGCAGAATCTTCAATTCATCCGGCGCGGGATTGCGGCCTTCAAACCGCAGCAGGTAGTTGCCGAATACCATCAGCCCGCCGTCGCCAACCGAAACGGCGAACTTCGTATAGGTAAGCTGGTCCTTGTTCCCCGGCCCCGCCCCGGCCGGGCACAGCCAGCGGAAGGCGGCCTGCGCCCCGGTGGGATCCTTCAAGCGCCATGCGGAGGCCGTGAACGGCCTTCCCGTGCCTTCGAATCTCGCCGTTTCCGAATCCGTCCAACCGTACTCTTCCCACACGGCCTTGTCGCTGACGGGAAGCTTCTGCAGCGCAACGCGTTTGGTGGTGAGGCTGAGTTCTTCGGGAAGCAGCGCGGCGGTGAGCGGCCCGCCAATCATCACGCACGCGATCAGGAGCCGCAGCATTTCTTGTACTTCTTTCCGCTCCCGCAGGTACAAGGATCGTTGCGGCCCACCTTGGCCGCGTGCACCACCGGCTGCTTGGTGGTGGCTGATCCGTCACCTCCAACCATGGAGATCGCCGCCAGTTCCCGTTCCTTCTTGCGCTGGATGTTGCGGGTGAAATCCGTCATGGTGGATTGCGCCGCCGCGCGCTGTGCCTCCGATGCCTGCACGGCCACGGCTTCCTCGTCCTCAGCCTCTTCGTCATCGTCGCCAAAAGGGGTCACCGGTTGCCGCACACCGAAACCGTCGTCGCCTGCCGTCTGCAGGAAGAACAGATAGCGGACCGTTTCGTCCTCAATGCGGTCCATCATGTCCTGGAACAGCGTGAACGATTCCTTCTTGTATTCCACCAGCGGATCTTTTTGCCCGTAGCCCCGCAGGCCGATGCCTTCCTTCAGGTGGTCCATCGACAGCAGGTGATCTTTCCACTGCGTGTCGATCACGTGCAGCATGATGAAGCTTTCGGTTTCGCGCATCACCTCGGCGCCCACCAGTTGCTCTTTTTCCTCGTAGCGCGCCGCCATGCGCTCGTACAGGTGATCCTCGATCTCGTTGCGGTTCATCGCAGCCAGATCCTGCGGCGTGATGCGGACTCCGAACTGCGTGAGAACATCGTTTTCCAACGCCACCAGATCCCAGGAATCCGGATGTACATTCTCCAGACAATACTTGTCCAGGTAGGAGGCCACGATGCCGCGCACCATGTCCAGCACCTTCTCCTTCTGGCTCTCCCCTTCCAGTAGCGCGCGGCGCATGCTGTAGACGGCTTTGCGCTGCTTGTTCATCACATCGTCGTATTCGAGGAGATGTTTTCTGGCGGCGAAGTTCTGCGCTTCCACGGCCTTCTGCGCCGCCGCGATGCGCTTGGTGATCAGCTTGGACTCAATGGGCACGTCTTCTTCCATGCCCAGACGCAACATCAGGTTCTGGATGCGCTCCCCGCCGAAGATGCGCAGCAGGTCGTCCTGCAGCGAAAGATAGAAGCGCGAACTTCCGGGGTCGCCCTGGCGGCCGGCGCGGCCGCGAAGCTGGTTGTCGATACGCCGCGATTCATGGCGCTCGGTGGCCAGGATATGCAGCCCGCCGCTGGCCACCACTTCGGCATGTTCCTTCTCGCACTTTTCCTTGAACGGAAGATAGACAGCCTCCCACTGTGCGCGCGCCTGGGCGTCATTCTGCATCACCATGGCCCACTGGATCTGTTCGGGATCCTTGCCCTGGCGCAGCAGCGCTTCCTTGGTCATGTATTCGGCGTTGCCGCCCAGCAGAATGTCCGTTCCGCGGCCGGCCATGTTGGTGGAAACCGTGACGGCGCCCTTGCGGCCGGCCTGGGAGACGATGAACGCCTCACGCTCATTGTTCTTGGCGTTCAGCACTTCGTGCCGCACGCCCATGCGCTTCAGGATTCCGGAAAGCCGTTCGGACTTTTCCACCGAAATCGTACCCACCAGCACGGGCTGGCCGCGTTCGTGGAACTCCTTGATTTCCTTTGCCGCGTTGCGGAACTTCTCCTCTTCGGTGCGGTAAACGATGTCGTCGGTGTCCTTGCGGACCATCGGCTTGTTGGTGGGCGCCACCACGACGTCCAGGTTGTAGATCTTGCTGAACTCGGCCGCCTCGGTCTCGGCGGTGCCGGTCATGCCGGCGAGTTTCGAATAGAGCCGGAAGTAGTTCTGAAAGGAGATGGTGGCCAGCGTCTGATTCTCGCGCTCGATCTTGACGCCTTCCTTGGCTTCGATGGCCTGATGCAGACCGTCGGACCAGCGGCGGCCCGGCATGGTGCGCCCGGTAAACTCATCGACGATGATCACCTGGCCGTCCTTCACCAGGTAGTCCTTATCGCGGTGATACAGCACGTGCGCGCGCAGGCCCTGCTGCACGTGGTGGTTCATTTCGATGTTGGCTGCGTCGTAAAGATTGTTGAGGCCCAGCAGCCGTTCCGCTTTCAGCACGCCTTCCTCGGTCAGCGCCACCGAGCGGTGCTTTTCGTCGACGGTATAGTCGCCGGTAGTGTACTTCTCGCCCGGCTCCTTGCCCTCGATCACCTCGCCGCGCACCAGCTTCGGAATGATGCCGTTGACCCGGTAATACTTGTCGGTGGATTCCTCGCTGGGACCGGAGATAATCAGCGGCGTCCGGGCTTCGTCCACCAGGATCGAGTCCACTTCGTCGACGATGGCGTAGTGATGGGTCCGCTGCACACAGTCCGAGAGGCGGAACTTCATGTTGTCGCGCAGATAGTCGAAGCCAAATTCGTTGTTGGTCCCGTAGGTGACATCACTCGCGTAGGCCTGGCGGCGTTCATCATCATCCAGATCGTGAACGATCACGCCCACCGAAAGGCCAAGGAACTTGTAGATCTTCCCCATCCATTCGGCGTCGCGGCGAGCCAGGTAGTCGTTCACCGTCACCACGTGGACGCCTTTGCCCGTAAGCGCGTTCAGGTAAACGGGCAGCGTGGCCACCAGCGTCTTGCCTTCACCGGTGCGCATCTCGGCGATCTTGCCCTGGTGGAGAACGATGCCGCCCATCAGTTGGACGTCGTAGTGGCGCATGCCGAGCACGCGTTTGCCCGCTTCGCGTCCGACGGCGAAGGCTTCAAATAGCAGGTCGTCCAGGGTCGCCCCCTGTTCCAGGCGCTGCTTAAACGTTGCGGTTTTGGCGGCCAGTTCGGCGTCCGAGAGTTTTTGCATCTCGGGCTCCAGCACGTTGATGGCTTCCTTCATGGGAAGGAGCTTCTTCACTTCGCGCTCGTTTTTGGTGCCAAAAATCTTGGCCAGGAGGGTATCTAGCATAAGACCCAGTGATACATTTCCATTCTACCGCGTTCGCCCGGGGCACCGAGGCGGGCGGAGCGAAGGACGGACGCCGGCCTTCCAATCATGCAAATCGCAACTCCTCCTGCTTCCCCCATCTCCGCAACAGCAGCGTGAACACCACCAGGAACGCCACCGGATGCATCAACCCGGCCATCAGGAACACCGGCTGGTAGGAGTAGTTCTGCACCAGATAGCCCGTCCCCAGATTGGCGATCATGCCGCCCACCGCGCCTCCCATGCCCGACAGCCCGCTTGCCGTCCCCACGCGCGAGGCGCGGAACATATCGGTGGGCAGCGTCAACAGGTTGGAAATCCATAAGCCGTGGGCGAAGGTGACCGCGCAGGTAAAGGCAATCGCCATCCACGCCGCCGGCACTCGCGGCGCCATTACCGCCACCGGCGTAATGCATCCGGCCGCCAGCAGCAGCGCCGTCCGCGCGGTCTGCAGCCGCCAGCCTTTCCTGATCAGAAAGCCCGAAACCCAGCCGCCGAACGTATAACCGATATCGCCGAACAGAAAGGGCACCCAGGCATACTTGCCAATCTCGGCCAGGTCGAAGCCGCGCTCCTTGCGCAGATACTCGGGCAGCCAGAAAATAATGAAGTAAATCACAGGATCGGTGAAGAAGCGGGCGAAGATCAGCGAGTAACATTCGCGCATGCGAATTACCCTTAGCCATTCGCCCCGCGGCTGCCTGACAGGCACGGCCTCCTCTGGCGGGCGCACACGCCCTTTCAGAAAGCCCCATTCCTCTTCCGTAATGAAACGGCTCTTGTGCGGAGGATCGTACAACACCAGCCAGGCTGCCAGCCATACAAAACCCATCGCTCCGACGGCCACAAACGCCACGCGCCAACCATAGTAGAAGGTGAGAAACGCCACCATCGGCGGCGCCAGCATCGAGCCAAGCGACGATCCCGAGTTGAACAGTCCGATGCCGAGCGCGCGCTGTTCGGCGGGAAACCACTCCGATACCGCCTTCGCCGCCGCCGGCCAGTTGCCAGGTTCGCTCAATCCCAGCAGAAAACGCCAGACGCTGAGGGACCACTGTCCCACTGCCAGGGCATGCCCCACGGCGGCCAGCGACCAGGCCGTGACGAAGACCGCGAAGCCGCGCCTGGTGCCCAGCCGGTCGCAGATGGGGCCCGACAGCGCGTACATGATGGCGTAGGCCAGCATGAACCAGAACAGCACGTATCCGTAGTCCTGCTCGCTCATGCCGAACTCCTGCCGCACCTGCGGGGCGACGACGGACAGCATCAGCCGGTCGGCGTAGTTGATCATGGTGGCCAGCAGCAGCATGGCTGCCACCACGTAGCGGAAATTCCGGATGCGGGGCACCTGATTGTTGTAACAACTTTTTCACCTCTCCTGGCGACCGCGCCTGTTAGCATGGCGGAGACCGGATCGTACCGAGGGAGGTTTTGTATGGCAATGAGCGCTGCCCTTTTGCCTGAAGTCGACCATGAAATGGCCACCACGCGCCGGGCTTTGGAGCGGGTGCCCGAAGACAAGTTCGGCTTTCAGCCCCATGAGAAATCGATGACCATGGGCCGCCTGGCCACGCACATCGCCGAAATGCCGGGCTGGGCTATTCCCACCCTCAACCAGGATTCCCTCGATCTGGCGCCTCCGGGAGCGCCTCCCTACCAACCGGTGACCAAGGACACCGTGGCCGGCATTCTGGAGTACTTCGATGCCAACGTGGCGGCGGCGCGGACGGCAATCGCCGCAGCATCCGACGAAAGCCTGATGCAATCCTGGTCCCTGCTGATGGGCGGCAACGCCGTGCTGACCATGCCGCGGATCGCCGTGCTGCGCAGCATGATCCTGAACCACGTGATTCATCATCGCGGCCAGCTCAACGTGTACCTGCGAATGAACGGCGCGCTGGTGCCATCGATTTACGGCCCTTCAGCCGACGAAGGCAAGATGGGCTGACGTCCGCCGCCGCATCCTCCAATCCACCGCCGGCCTATGGCCTGAACGTCATCCTGCTGGTGGCCGATACCTTCCGCGCCGGCAACCTGGAATGTTACGGCAGCAGCGATGTCGAGTGCCCCAATCTGAACGCCTTCGCCCGGGAATCGGT
>JANRLE010000274.1:0-13860 GCA_033762895.1 Bryobacteraceae bacterium
CATCGCGCCCGCCGGACCGCCGCCGGCCACTACGACGTCCCACCCCGTGCTAGCAATCAAGAGACCTCCGAGTCATTCCTTCTTCCCGCCTTCGGCCGGCGGATGCCCCGGCGGCATCGCCCCGCCGCCGCCCATCCCTTCGGCCCCGTGCCCGCCCGATCCCGAACGGCCCTTCACCACCCACTTGCCGTCCTTCTGCTCCAGAACATACTTCATCTGCATGCTATTGGATGCGTCGGTGGAGCCCTTTGCCTTAAATGTCACCGTGGCATCGGCCTCGTTTTCACGGAAGGCCACGCCCGATACGCTGACGTCCATCGCCTTGATGTCCAGTCCGGCGCGATTCTGCAGGTACTCCATCACGCCTTTCTCCACCGCCCCCTGGTTTTGTGCCGGACGCCCGCCACCGCAGGAAATCAGGGTCAACGCGGCCGTCAATGAGAGAATGAGAATGGAAAATTTCACCCTCCGATTATACCGATACAATATGAGAATGCGGCTGCTCCTTTCGTGGTTGGCGCTTACCGTCTGCGCCTGTGCCGCCAATTTCGACAGGCAACTGCTGCGCCTGGCCGAAGAAGCGCAGGTATTCAGCTATCTGGCGCCGAAGGTAATCGGCCAGGAGAAGCTGGAGCAGGTGGCAATGGAGCCCGTCCCCCGGTTCCGGGCGCGCGGGGCCAGACTCGAAATCCCTTACCGCCGCCGCGAGATCATCTCCGAATACGGCTACTCCACGTTCAAGGACGACCCGTCCAACCTCCATGAATTGCGTCAGGTGGTGTCCGTAGACGGCCGCCAGTTGAAGTCCCGCACCAAGGCCCGCGAGACCCTCACCATGGGCATGCGCGGCGACAATGACAAGCTGAAGAAGAAAATGCTCAAGGACTTCGAAGCGTTCGGCCTTCGCGAAGCCGCCACCGACTTCGGCCAGATCATTCTTCTTTTCACCCAGGCCGGCCAGGCCAACCTCGACCTGAAGTTCCTCCGCAACGACTACATCGGCCCCGAACGGGCTATCGTTTTTTCCTACGCGCAAAAGGTCGGCGAGCAGGCAATGACCGTATTTGAAGGACGCCGCGCCGTCCGCCACCAGCTCAGGGGTGAAGTCTGGCTGCGCGAGTCCGACGGCCTACCCCTGCGCGTCACGATCGGCGCCGAGCGCGAAGCCGTCAAATCGGACGACGACAAGGACCAGGTCCTGAAATACGCCGCCGTTATCGACTACCAGAACAGCCCGCACGGCCTGGTGCTGCCCGTCGCCGTGAAGTACAACGAAACGCTGGACGCGCTGCTGCTCATCGAAAACCGGTTCAGCTATTCGGATTTCAAGATGTTCGGCGCGTCGTCGGAAATCAAGTTCACTGTTGAGGACCTGCCGCCCAGCCCGCCGCCGGTGCAGAAGAAGAAATGACGCGATTGATCTACCTCCACGGGTTCGCCTCCGGCCCCGGCTCGAAAAAAGCCCAGTATTTTCTCCAGCGCTTCGCCGCGATCGGACTGACGCTGGAAATTCCCGACCTCACGGCCGGAGACTTTGAGAACCTCACCATCACCGGGCAACTGGAGGTGCTCACAAAGCTCGCCGCCGGCGGCGAAGTGCATCTCATCGGATCAAGCCTGGGTGGCTATCTGGCCGCGTTATACGCATCCATCCATCCGGAAGCCACACGCGCCGTACTGCTGGCGCCCGCATTCTGCTTTCCCCGGCGCTGGCGGCAGAACCTGGGTGACGAAAAATTCGACGAATGGGAACGTAGCGGATTCCTGCCGGTTTTCCACTACGCCGATCAAACGCAGCGCCGTGTCAGCTTTAATCTGATCCGCGACGCCAGCCGGTACGAAGACTATCCCGATGTCAGGCAACCCTGCCTGATTTATCACGGGATTCACGACGACACCGTTCCGGTGGAATATTCACGCGCATTTGCCGCGCAACGGCCCAACGTGGAGTTGCATGCCGTCGATTCCGGCCACGAATTGATCAACGTGCTGGAGCCGATGTGGCTGCGGGTGCGCGACTTCCTCACTCAATCCGGAACGTGACACGCTCTTCGTGCTTCTGCCCGCCCACCAGGTCGCGCACTTCCAGCACGATGGGGTATTCCCCCGGCGGCATTTTCGAATCCAGCTTCAGGCTCAGGATCCCGGGCAGCCACTTTTTCGGATAGAACGATACATCGTCGGCCGAGGCAGCCTTGGGCTCCGTGTACAGCAGCTTACCCGAAGGCCGGAATACGGAGAGCCCATATTCCACCTGCACACGATTCTTTTCCCCGAACTTGTAGCCGGTCATCTCAAAGCGCGCCCATACGTCATCGCCCGGCCGGTAGGCCGCCACCGCCAGCGCCTTGCCATCTTCCTCGGCGCGCAGAAACCGGAAGTTGCGCACCGCCAGCGTCTCAGAAGGCGCCACGGCGCGCGTGCGAATCCCGAAGGAAACATCCAGTTTGCCCTCGGTCCCGCCGATACGGTCGCTCACCGTCACAGCCAGCTTGCAGGCAACGCAAGAGGCTGTTTGCGGGGCTTCGAACTGATGCCGCAGCTTCGGCTTCCATTCCTTGTCTTCAGGTTGCAGCTCAGCTTCCACCTTGCCGGAAGCCGCCGCCACCAGCGCCACGCCCGCCTCGTCCCGTGCCTCCAGGGTCCAGTCCAGGGCGATCATGTTTTTCTCATTCGCCTTGTATCCGTCGATGAGAAAGCTCACGAAAACCCGCTCGCCATCCCAGTAGACGCTTGGCCGGAAAGATGGGCCATCCTCGAACTGGTGAAACGTGAAATCGGCGATCTTCAGCGTCTGCGCGTGCAAGGCAACCGCCGCGAAGAACACCCAATAGCGGGGCAACTGCGTCACTAATCCTTTTTTACCTCAGGCGGAGTGGAAAGAACAGGGTCCGCCTCCATCTGCAGGGGAATATCGATCAGGGCGGTCACCTCGCTTTCGGCCGGACCACCGTCGGTCACCTCCAGCTTGTAGCTGGTCAACGGCACGTCGAACAGTATGCTGCCGCGCAGCGTCTGCACCGGCGCGATGGTGCGCAGCAGGCCCATCCAGTTCTCCACGCTCTCGCCATTTTCCAGTTCCCGGTACGTCTTGCCCTTGGCGTCGTGCAGACTGAACAGCGGCAGCGCCACTTCCTCGGAACCGCTGTTGCTAATGGAAACATCCAATACCAGGAAGCGGTGCTCGGGCACCCTTTGCCCGCCGCCTTCACCCAGGTTGATCTTCCACTCCCCGTGCAGCACACTATACATCAGCTTGCCGATACTTACTTTCTCCCCCATCTGGTGCGAGACCGTGGATGCCTTCTTGCCTCCGCATCCCACCGCCAACGCCAGTGCCGCGAGAGGCAGCGACTTCAAAAGATCGCGCCGCCCCGCTTGAATCGTCACTTCATTCTGTTTCATGCTGGAATCAATCGTGATTATGAAGCTTTTCAACCGCCAATTGCAACGAGCGTTTACCGGCGCCATCTTCATCCTCGCCGTTTTCCCCCTGCTCGCTCAGTCCCAGCACCCCGTCACACAGCGCAAGTACGCCGACGTGATGGGCTTCGGCGGCGCGGCATGGCTGGAGCGCACCGAGCGCGAACAGGAGGAAGAACCCGAGAAGGCCCTCGACGCCATCGGCATCAGCCCCGGCATGGTCATTGGCGATGTCGGGTGCGGAACCGGCTACTTCGCACGCCGCATGGCGAAACGCACGGGCCCTGGCGGAAAAGTCTACGCCGCCGATATCCAGCCGCGCATGCTCGAGTCGCTTAAGCGGCTGGCCGCCGCCGAAAAGCTCACCAACATTGAAACCGTCCTCAGCCGCGAGAATGATCCGCTGCTTCCCGCCGGACAACTGGACCTGATCCTGATGGTGGACGTCTATCACGAGTTCGCGCACCCGCAAACGATGCTGCGCCATCTTCGCGCCGCCCTCAAGCCAGGCGGGCGCATGGTCCTGCTGGAATACCGCAAAGAGGATCCGGAAGTCCCCATTCGCCTGGAACATAAGATGACCGTGGAGGAGGCAAAGGCCGAAGTGGAAGCCGAAGGATTCAGGTTGCAGAAGGTGATCAGTTCCCTGCCCCGCCAGCACATACTCATTTTTGTCCCGGGACCCAAAAGAGTGCAGTAAATTCATGGCAAAACATTCTCTCTATCCTTCCGAGCATTCCCTGCGCCGCGACGCCGCCACCGGCGCCGTCATCCACCAGATGACCTCGCAGCCCTGTATCAATCACGCCACCTACTTTCTTCAAAGCTCCTTTACTCCGGACGGGCGTAACTTGCTGTTCTGCTCCTACCGTACCGGTGCCGCCCAGCTATTTGAGGCCGGCTTCCCCGGCGGCGACATTCGCCAGTTGACCGAAGGCCCCGCTATCCATCCCTTCTCGGCGGCCATTCATCCTTCGGGAGAAAGCATCTTTTTCGTGCGCGCCAACGCCATCCTGGAGTTAAACCGGCATACGCTGGAGGAACGGACCGTCGTCAGCTTCGAAGGGGGTCAACTGGGCGAATGCTCACCAGACCCCAGGGGTGAATGGCTCACCGCCGCCATCAAACTCGGCGCGCAGACGGGCATCGTCGCCGGCCGCGCCGATGGGACACAATGGACCCTCATCCCCTTCCCTCGCACCGTAATTCATCCGCAGTTCCACCCGCTCGATCCGGAATGGATCGAGTTTTCAGGCGATCCGGCCCCGCGCATGCATCGTGTGAAACGTGACGGATCAGCGCTGGAATGCCTCTATCACCACGGCAATGACGAGTTTGTCGTGCATGAGACCTTTCTCGGCGGCACTGGCGATATCGTCTTCACCGTCTGGCCCTACGCACTCCGGCGATTGAACTGGCAAACCCGCGAGATCACCACCATCGCCGATTTCAATGCGTGGCACATCACACCCAATCGCGAGGGCACGGCCGTTTTGTGCGACACCAATCACCCGGACCGCGGCATCTTCCTCATTGATGCGGCCACGGGAGTTCGCCGCCATGTGTGCTTATCGGAATCGAGCAATCAGGGTTCGCAATGGCTCACTTCGCGCTACGCGCTGAAGGAAGATTTTGACCGTGCCCGCAGTGGCGCGAAATCCGGCGCGTTGAGTTGGATGGAAGTGGCGGTGGATACGGTGTACGGGCCGCAATGGACGCATCCACATCCGTCATTTTCAGCGGACGAAACGCGGGTCGCCTTCGCCAGTGACCGGACGGGCCACCCGCAGGTGTACGTTGCCGAGTTGGCGTGAATCGCCAGAAGGGAAAGACCGCCGCGCCTCTAAAAGAAGGCCTTTAGATTGTTGTATTCCTTCTGGAAGTCTTCAATGATGCGCTGTTGCGAGTCGGCGAGCCCGATCGAGGCGAACAGCGCGTCAAGGGGCAGCGGATCAGGCGCCTGACACACCGGAATGCTCACGCCAAGGTGATTCACCATCTGGTGCGCCACGTATAGCAGCCGGCTCAACTCCATGCGGTTGCCGCGGTCAGGCAGGCATTCGTACTGATAAAGCGCCGCCGTCTGGATCTCGGCCGGGAGTTTCCATTGGTCCAACGCCGCAGCCGCCAGTTCGGCATGACAGCAGCCGATTACCGATTGTTCGATCTCTTCGAGCGGACGGCTGCCGCCAACCTGGAGCGCGATGTTTTCAAAGTGTTCCGGCAGGCCTACGGCGATCAGCAACTTACCCATCGCGTGCAGCAGACCGGCCGTGAACGCCCCTTCCGGGTACCAGACGGAAAGCCTCTGGGCAAGGGCGTCCGCCATGATCGCCGTCGCCACTGAATGCAGATTGAACGCCGCCTGCGACCACGACTTTGGCGTCTTGGCCTGGCGCCACATTCTTGTCACCGACATCGTCAGCGCCATGTTGCGCAACTTGCTCAAGCCCAGAATCGCCACGGCGTGTCCGACCGAATTGATCATTCCGCTGCGGGCGTACAAGGCCGAGTTGACGAGTTTTAAAACCTGGCCCGCCAGCACGGTGTCCTTTTCGATGATGGCGGCGATTTCGGACAAAAACACGTCCTCTTTCGCCAGCGTCGCCAACAGCCGGTTCAGCGTCGGCGAAAACGGCGGCAGTTGATTGATCGCTTGCAGCGCAATCTCCCGCTTGTCAGTGGTTTCCGGACTCCAGACGGTCACACTAGCCATATCGGCGAAGCTGACCGGATGTTAAGAAAAGGTTTGGGTTGACGCGCCGCCGCCAACTAATCGAAATATTTTATCGATGGCATCGAAAGAATTGTTCGATGCCGATTGCTCCGCCGTTGCATAGTGTCATAGAGCACCGAGACGTGCTCCGAGGTTTATCCATGACACCACCCCGTCCGTGGCGCTCACTCGCCGCTATTCTCCTTGCCGGCCCGCTCGCCGCGCAGACCAGCATTGAATCGGAAATTGCCGCACTGAGGCAGGCCACCGCCGCCGCGCAATCGGCCGGCGACAACGCGTGGATCCTCATGAGCGCGGCCCTGGTGCTGATGATGACCGGCCCGGGTCTGGCGCTGTTCTATTGCGGCCTGGTACGCAAGAAGAACGTGCTCGGCACGATGATGCAGAGCTTCGCCTGCATGGCGCTGGTAACGATTCTGTGGGCGGTGTGCGGCTACAGCCTGGCGTTCGCCGAAGGCTCGCCATTTCTGGGGGACCTGCGTTTTGCGCTGCTGAAGGGCGTGGGCGGGGCTCCGAACGCGGACTACGCTCCCACCATCCCGCATCAGACGTTCATGGTGTATCAGCTTATGTTCGCCATTATCACGCCAGCGCTGATCACCGGCGCCTTCGCCGAGCGCGTAAAGTTCGGCGCCACGCTGCTGTTCTGCGGGCTGTGGCTGCTGGTGGTCTACATCCCGGTGGCGCACATGGTTTGGGGCAAAGGCGGATTCCTGAACGCCTTCAGCGGCGGCCGTTTTCCCGTCTTCGACTTCGCCGGCGGCACCGTGGTGCACATCTCCTCCGGCATCTCGGCGCTGGTGGCGGCGGTCTACATCGGCCGGCGGCAGGGATTCCCGGTGGAGCCCATGAAGCCGCACAGTCTGGTGTTGAGCTTCATCGGCGCCTGCCTGCTGTGGGTGGGTTGGTTCGGATTTAACGCCGGCAGCGCGCTGGCCGCCTCACCCTTGGCCGCCAGCGCTTTTGTGGCGACGCATTTCGCCTCGGCGGCCGGAGCGCTGGGATGGCTGCTGGCCGAGCGGATCCGCAACGGCAAACCGAGCGCGCTGGGTGGAATTTCGGGCGCCGTTGCGGGCCTGGCCACGGTCACCCAAGGCGCCGGGTTCGTGGAGCCCTTTCCCGCCATCCTCATCGGCCTGATCGCCGGCCTCTTCTGCTTCTATATGGTCACGGTGGTAAAGGCGCGGCTGGGATATGACGATTCATTGGATGCCTTCGGCGTGCACGGCGTAGGCGGCATTGTCGGAACCACGCTGACCGGCGTGTTCGCCACCAATGCGGTGAACAACGGGCTGAAACTGGCTGACGGATCCGCGGCGCCGCTGGGACTGGTGGATGGCAACGCGGGGCAGATTCTCAATCAGTGGGCGGGCGGTGGCATCACCATTGCGCTGGCGGTGGTGGGAACGCTTGCGGCGCTCAAGATCACAGAGGTGCTGGTGGGCCTGCGCATGGGCTCGCAGGAGGAGACCACGGGCATGGACCTTTCCCTGCACGGCGAAGAAGGATACAATCTGGATGCCTAACCATGAAAAAAGTAGAAGCCATCATCCAGCCTTTCAAACTCGAGCCCGTGAAGGAAGCGCTGAAAGCCATCGGCATTGACGGCATGACCGTCATTGAGGTTCGCGGGCACGGCCGCCAGAAGGGTCACAAGGAAATCTATCGCGGCCAGGAATATCAGGTGGATCTGCTGCCCAAGGTGAAGCTGGAACTGGTGGTTCCGGCGGCGCGGCTGGAAGAGGTGGTCCGCGCGATGATGGGCGCCGCGCGCACCGGCCAGATCGGCGACGGAAAAATCTTCATCTCCGATGTGGCCGAGGCCATCCGCATTCGCAACGACGACCGCGGGGAAGCGGCGATTTAGCCTGGAAGAGCCCCTTGCCCCCGGCCATCACTCTGTTGTAGCTTTGAGGGTCATGAAGCGCATCATTCTCGCCGGCCTGTTCGCCATGCTGCTTTTCGCCGCCGCCGACACTTCGTCGCCGGTGAAAGAAATCGCCCCTGGCGTGTTCGTCCGCATGGGCGACCGCACGCGGAACCAGCCGGCAAATACGGGATGGGTGATCTTTAAGGACTACGTGCTGGTAATCGACGCCAATTTTCCGTGGGGCGCCCGGGAAATCCTTCCCGAAATCCGCAAGACCACCAAAAAGCCGATCCGCTTCGTGTTTAACACGCACTACCATGGCGACCATGCCTACGGCAGCCAGATCTTTACAAACGAAGGGGCGGCCCTGGTGTGCTCACAGGATTGCGCGGCCGAGTCCCGCAGCAAAGGACAGACCGGCTGGGACAAGAATACGGCCACCGGCGAATTCAGCCTGAAACCCTACACCCTGCCCCACCCCACCATCGTGTTTGAGCAGAAGATGGCCTTCGATGACGGCGAGCATCGTGTGGAGATGCTGCTGATGGGGCCCGGTCACAGCAAGGGCGACGCCGTGGCCTGGCTGCCACGAGAGAAGATCCTCTTCACCGGCGATCTGTGCGTGAACTGGCCCAACGGCAATAACATGGCCGACGTTGACGCTGATCACGATAACTGGGTGCGAGCGCTCGACCGGATGGCGCAGATGACGCCAAAGACCCTGGTTCCGGGCCACGGCGCCCTGGGCGGCGTCGAACAACTCCGGGAGCAGCGCGCCTACCTGGCGGACGTGGTGGATCGGGTGCGCAAAGGCGCCAAGGCGGGAAAGACCGCCGATCAAATGGCGGGGGAGTTGGATTTCACCAGGCACAAGATCGGCGCCGACAAGGAGCGCAATGCAGTCGCAGTGCGGGCGGTTTACAGGAAGCTGGCGGGCCGCTAAGCTCGTACGGTGAAATCCCTTAGAGGCATTACCGCAAACCCGCAGTACTGCCGTACCAGTGAACGGACTTAGGTACTTCCGGTAGTAGAAGACACTAGGGCCCGAATAGGGCGAATCCGCTGATGGCTCAATCGCCACTCTCCCCTTAACGTGGAATTACCCGGTTTTCCGATTCCTGCGGAGGGTGAGCATGGTGCGACGAAAGATTTCGCCGAAAGAGCGAGGGTTCATCATCATCGGCGGCGGCGTATTGCTGCTGGTGATGCTGCCATTAGCGGGTTTGGCGATAGACGCCGCCTTCCTTTACGCGATCAGAACAAGACTGTCGGCGGCAGTCGACGCGGCGGCGCTGGCGGCATCGCGTTCCCTGTCGGTGGGGATGACGATGGCCGCGCAGGAATCAGCGGCGCTGGCGCGGGCCAACGCTTTCTTTAATGCCAACTATACGGCGGAGACCTGGAACACGGTGAACCGCAATCTCAATATCAGCGTGACGGAAACTGGCTTGCGGACACGGACGGTGACCATCACGGCCTCAGTGGATGCGCCCCTCTATTTCATGCGAATCCTGTGGCCACATCCCTCCACCGTGGTTACGGCGACGGGCGTTGCCTCGCGACGCGATACGAATATCATGATGGTGCTGGACCGATCCGGCTCAATGAACAGCAACGGCGGCTGCGAGGGGATGCGCGCCGCTGCCAAGGCGTTCGTGGACTTGTTCGCCAACGAGCGCGACCGGGTGGGAATGGTAACTTACGGAGTGGCGTATTCGCTGTCCTATGCGCCCAATCGCTACTTCAAGAATTCCTCGCCAACACTGCCCGACGTCATCGACACCATCACCTGTAGCGGGGGCACCGGTTCGGCGCAGGCGCTGTTTAAGGGCTACGAACAGATTGTGCAGATCAACGAACCCGGCGCGCTCAACGTTGTGCTGTTCTTCACCGACGGAATTCCCAACACAATCACCGCCAACTTCAACGTGAACGTGTCGGACACCACGCGTGTCGCCGATGGACAGCCGGCGCCCGCGGCCGTAAGCACCAGCCGCTGCTACGACTACCAGCACAACAAGCGCTGGTTTCGAAGCACGGCGCCTGGCACGCAGCATCCGGCATGGAATCCGGATAACCAGGTTTACCGGGGGGCGGTGTTTGCGCAGGAGGATGCCGGAGGAACCAACGTAAACGGGGTGAACGGCTACACCACGACTAATTTTACGGACCCCGGAACGGTGACCAGCGCCTACTCCGGACCATCCGACAACAGCCCTTACGCGGCCAGCGGCTACGAGGACGACTGCTGGTTCCGTGACGGGTCGGGCCACACGGGCTCCTCGGCAGGCACAGGCCGCAGCTATGTACAGTACGACATCGCCTATTATCCCGAGAGCGATCTTTACGGGACCGATCTGCGAAGCGCGACCAACTTCCAGCCGATCGTCAGCTTCCAGCCGGGTCATCCCTACGCTGGAAAGATTGACGTTCGGGACACGGCGAACATGATGAACGCGGCGATCAATGCCGTCGACAACATGGGCAAGCGAATCCGCGACGGGGCCCTGAATCCGGATATTGTTACCCTCGTCTACACCATCGGCCTGGGTGATGTGGGCGCGGACCAGCACACGCTGCTGCGCAGGGTGGCGAACGACCCGCTAAGCCCGGTTTTTGACTCCGGCCGCCCGCCGGGGATTTACCTGTTCGCTCCCACGGCGGCGGATCTCACGGCCGCATTTGCCAGGATCGCCTCGGAAGTGTTGCGTTTCTCCAGCTAAAGGTGCGATCAAGGCGCGGTATGATGCCTGAAGTCCGGCATCGCCGCAATGATCCTCACGCTCATTCTCTCAACCGTCCTGCACGCGCAGATTCCAGGAACGGCGCCGCTCGCCGCCGAGGGCGATCCGGCCTCGCGCATGGTGGAAGGCATTCACCGGTTTCTGGACCGCGCCACCTCGGAAGCCCTGGCTAACCGCGCGCCCGGCAGTGTAACATCGCTGCGCCGGATCATTGGCGCTGTTGATCCCCGCGTGCCGGTAAGGATGGAGTTGATCGCCACCACGGATCAGGCCGCGCTGGTGGGAGAAGGGGCAGGGTTCAAGGCCTATGCGGTGCGCTGGCCGGTGCTCGAAGGCGTCTTCGCCGAGGGACTGCTGCTGGAACCAACCGGTGAGGCGGTGGCAAGAGTGGTGGCTCTGCCCGATGCCGATACCCCGCCCGAAGCTTTGGCCGGGCTGATGAGCGGGGGCGCATCGCAGTTCGCCCGGCGGTTGGCGGAAAACGGATGCCAGGTGCTGATTCCCACGCTGATCGACCGCGCCAGCACCTGGTCCGGCATTCCAGGCATTCGCATGACGAACCTGCCGCACCGCGAGTTCCTCTACCGCATGAGCTTCGAGGTGGGCCGCCACATCATCGGCTATGAGGTGCAGAAAACGCTGGCCGCGGTGGACTGGTTCGAACAACAGAATCGCCGCCGCCGGCTGCCGCTACTGGCCGCGGGTTACGGCGAGGGCGGATTGATCGCTTTTCACTCGGCGGCGCTGGACTCACGGATCGAGCGCGTGCTGGTGAGCGGCTACTTCCAGTCGCGGCAAGACCTGTGGCAGGAACCGATCTATCGCGACGTATGGGGCCTGCTGCGGGAGTTTGGCGATGCCGAAATCGCGGCGCTGATCGGGCCGCGCATGGTGATTGTGGATCCGGCAAAGATGCCGGAGGTGACTGGGCCGCCGGCGGAAACGGCCGAACGGAAGGGCGCCGCGCCCACCGGCCGCATTGTCACGCCGCCCTTGAGCGAAGTGACGGCGGAGGTGGAACGCGCCCAACGGTTGAAGGCAAACGTGAGAATCGCGGCCGGTGATCAGGGCCTGTCGGCCCTGCTGGGCCGTGGGCTCAAGGCGTCTCAGACGGCGCCGAAACAACTGGGTGGAGGCCTTGATCCCACGGCCCGGGCAAAGCGGCAGTTCGAGGAGTTAGTGGATTTCACACAATTGCTGGTGCGGCGATCGCCGCTGCGCCGCGCCGAGTTTTGGGCGGCCGGCTCTGCCGAATCACGCCGCCAATACCTGTGGGATGAAATGATCGGCAGGCTGCCGCCTCCGTCGCTGCCGGCCAATCCCCGTTCGCGGCTTTTGTACGATGAGCCGAAGTTCACCGGCTACGAGGTGATGCTGGATGTCTGGCCCGATGTCTTTGCCCAGGGCATCCTGCTGCTGCCAAAGGATCTCAAGCCGGGCGAGCGGCGGCCCGTGGTGGTCTGCCAGCACGGCCTGGAGGGGCGCCCGGGCGATCTGGCCGATCCGAAGGTGGACCATCCGGCGTATCACCGCTACGCCGTGCGGCTGGCCGAGGAAGGGTTCATCGTTTTCGCGCCGCAGAATCCCTACATCGGCAAGGACCGCTTCCGGCTGATTCAACGCAAGGGCCATCCCCTGAAGCTGGCGCTGTTCTCCTTCATCCTTGGGCAGCATCAGCGCATTCTGGAATGGCTTGGCGGATTGCCGTTTGTCGATTCCCGGCGCATCGGATTCTATGGACTTTCCTACGGGGGGAAGACGGCAGTGCGGGTGCCGCCGCTGTTGGACGGTTACGCGCTGTCGATCTGCTCGGCCGATTTCAACGAGTGGGTATGGAAGACCACCAGCGTGGAGGCGCGCTACAGCTACCTGATCACACAGGAATATGACATGGCGGAGTTCAACCTGGCGAATCTGGCCAACTATGCGGAACTGGCCAGCCTGTTGGCGCCGCGCCCGTTCATGGTGGAACGGGGCCACGATGATGGCGTCGCCCCGGATGAGTGGGTAGCCTATGAATTCGCCAAGGTGCGGCGTCATTACGACAAGCTGGGGCTGGGAGGTAAGACGGCGATCGAGTTCTTCAACGGGCCGCACACCATCCACGGCGTGGGCACGTTTGAGTTCTTACGCCGTCACCTCGGCCCGGCTCAGGAATTGAAGTAGTAGGTGGCGCTGTAGTAAACGCGAACCTCTTCGCCTTCACGGCTCTTCTCCGGCGCCGGCTTAGTGGGCGCCACGCCCCCCAGCGTCACCAGCCGCTGAATGCTCTTCACCTGGCCGAGCGCGCCCTGCCCTTCGGCCAACTTCGCAGGAACATAGAGCCATGGAATCGCGTTCGGCACCGCGTGGCGTTTGAGCCCGGGTGAGGCGGTGTTGCCGACCACTTTGCTTCCATCGGTCAGTTCCCAGGCCGGTCCGCCATTGACTTCGTCCAGGTAGTGGCGGCCGATCATGCGGCCTTCCTCATCGAACAGATCGGCCTCCGGGGCTTTGAATGCCCATTCGAATACGCCGGGCTGGCCGGCCTTGGGTCTCGAAACGTAGATCTGTACACCGACCGCGAGGGCTTCCGATGAGAAGGATTCTGGCGGTTGAATCGCGCGTGGAATTTGGATGTTCATTCGACTCTCCTGCCATGGTTAGCGCGCAGGCAGCCGCAAAAGGGCCAACGGACAGAACTATTGTCGCGGCACAAGCAGGGCGGCAAACTCGGCGTGCCCGGGCGAGTTCAGCCCGGTCTGCAGCGTCCGGATCATGGCGGCGAGGTCATTGCCGAACAGCGCGGCGGTATCGAGCCAGAGTCCCGGAAAGACCCTGGAACGAAAGACGCCGGCCGCATCCGGCTGGAGTTCGGCGTAGCGCCCGGAGTCCAGGCTTCTCCACACCACCAGGGATTCCGCCTCAACCACGCTGACATACTCCTGGATGCCGGCCTCGCGATACAGCCTCAGCTTCGGTCCAAAATCGACAGCCTTGGTGGATGCCGATACTTCAACCACCAGTTCCGGCGGACCACCGATGTAGTTATCGACGTAATGGCAGCGGCCGCCATACTCCGGCAGGACAAACAACGCGACGTCCGG
>JANRLE010000275.1:0-14175 GCA_033762895.1 Bryobacteraceae bacterium
GCCGCTATTCTGACCGCAATATCGACAACATGCATTCATGGGGGATAGCCGCCCCACTTAGCGGACAGCCGTGCACGCCGTCTACCAAAGTCCGGGACTTTCGCCGCAACCTTCTTGGGTGAGGCTAACTGGACGCCCCGCCGCGGGTGATCAGCCATGCCATCGTGGCGGTCACTACGCCGAAAACGGTCCCGTTGTGCCTCATTAAATCGAAGCCGGCCAGATCGGACGCAAAACTGCCATAGTCAACACGATCTGGCACCAAGGCGAGCCAATCGTGCTGCCGGTCATCCAGATAGCGACGGGCCATCGCAACTCCCAATTCCAGCGGCATGTTGAACCGCGCCAAGTTTCCCACGCCTCCCCTTTGCAGCGAGACAGATCGTGAATGGAGTACCGGCTTCCAAACACGGCACGCATCACGCGATTCATGCGCGGTTCCGCCACGTCGCCGCTTTCGATCGAACTGCGAGGGATGAATCCGCAGCAGACGACAGCCATGATCATGGGATCAAGCAAAGGAGCATTTCCGGCTGGCCGGTGCCAGCCGCGTCGTCGTGAGCTAGGGTGGCTTTCACACCTTCGTCCCGGCATTAGTCCTCTTCATCCGGCGGACCGCCTTCGACATCTCAGAGATCCGTTTTGAACGGGCAACTCGAAGGTCTTTCGTAACCCGCGTCCGCCGTTGGGCAGATTGAATCAATTCGAGGGCTTCATCTGTCCATTTTGAAGTGGCGGTGCTGGGCCGGACTTTCAACGGGACCCAACTCTCGAAAAGAGCCGGAAGTGTAGCGCCCCCGAAAACGATGGGCAGCAGACGCTTCCTTGGGTCCGTCCAGGCTTTTCGAATCACGCTTTGCCATTCGCGGTCGATCCGGTTGCTTGCGATGCTGCCGGGACCGATCAGGACCAGTAACGAATCCGCCTCGTCCAGGCGCCTTTCGATCTCGTCAACCCAATTCTGGCCTGGAACAAGGTTAAAGTCCGCCCACGACGAGATTCCCTTTTTCGCGAGCGCCTTTGCCAGCGACTCGGCCCACCTGCGGGTGTCACCGGTATGGCTGTAGGAGATGAATGTCTGCACCGGGCGCGCCGTATCCATTGCTGCCTCAATCATAGCCCATGGAAATGCCTGTCCCGCCGTAGCGGCGGAAGAAAGCTCAATGGGGGCGGGAGTTGGACCGATGAGGGAATTGTGACCAACGAACCTCGCGGGCTGTTCTGGGAGAATGCATCAAAGCTGTTGGACGCGGCCGTTGCGGCATCGGGGCTGGGCAATGCGACGCCAAACATGACGGTGCTGATCAACTGGCAGGGCGGGATTCATTTGATCGCGGACAATGACTGGCCGCTCGAACGGCTGGCCGAGGACCGGGGCGCCCGGACGGCGTATCGTGTACAGCACGAAGGCAGCCGCATTGCGGTGGAAGGCAGGGAGGGCGTGAGCACATGCCGTCTGGAAACGGAATCTCCGGAAGCCCGCTTCAGGCACGTCTTTCGCGACTCACCGCGTTACACGCTGGCTGAGCCCGCGCCACAGCAGCCATCCCAATAGCGGAAAAGCCGCCGCCAGCGCGAAGGCGCCATCCCAGTTGCGTTGGTCGAACAGGCGTCCGAACACGGGCATGACCACGGCTACGAGGGCTGACCAGGCGCCTGCGCTTAGGCCGGCAAGCAGGCCCGAGTGATCCGAAGTGAAGGTGGCAGTGCCGTAGGCAACCGTACCGATGATGAACCCGGCCGCGATAAACATGGCAAAGCACATCAGCGCCATGGTGGCCAACACCGACGGGGCGCGCGCCGCCAGCGCCAGCGGCAGGCTCGCCAATGCCAGCATCAGGAACAGGCCGCCGAACCGGCCCGTCTGTTTCATTGCCGTGCGATCGACGATCCAGCCCCAGAAGTAGTAGCCAACCTCCCAGCCGAGCGGCGGAATCCACAGCAGCTTCCCGATGGTGGCCTGCGATTGATTCATTCCCTTGCCCAGGTAGATGGCGGCGCCATAAAGGACAAAGGCCAACGGCAGGCTGCCCATGGCGTAGAGCACCATGAAGCTCCACAAGCGGCGGTCTGAGAAGCTGGGCAGGGGCGCCGAGGACCGCGCAGAGGCGGCCTGTTTGCCGATGCGGGCGAATTGGATGAGCAGAACCCAGGTGAGAATCCACAGTGCGCCGATCAGGCCAGTGAACCAGAATGCGCCGCGCCATCCCCAATGAAGCGCGATGGGGGTAACCAGGATGGGAGTGATCACCGCGCCGAGTGCTCCGCCGCTGTAGGCGACGGCGATGCCGCGCGATTGCAGGTGGGCCGGAAGCGTATGCGTCACCGTGCGCAGCCCGCCCGGAAAGGTAGCGCCTTCGCCAAAGCCAAGGGCGGCGCGGGCGAGGGCAAAGGTCCAAAAGCCGGCGGCGAAGGCGTGGGAAACCGAGGCGAGGGTCCAGAAGCCCACGGCGGCGATCATTCCAGTGGCCACGCCGAAGCGGTCCAGCAGGCGGCCCCAAATCGGGTTGCCGGCCATGTAGGCCACTGAGAAGGCGGAGATAATCCAGCCGTATTGCTCAGCGCTGAGGTTGGTTTCTTTGAGGATCGTCGGGGCGAGCAGGGCGAGCGTGTTGCGGTCAATGTAGCTGATCAGAGAGACCAGCATCATGGCGAAGGCGGGGATCCATTTTGTCACTGGGTGGGCGGACTCTGACTTTAACACAACCCAAGTGCCCTGAAAGGCTAAGGTTTCCCTCCAACCTGCCGATTCAAGGGATTAGGAAGTCTATGCTGATGCATCACGAGGACAGCGACGCTATCTTGGCTCGTTTCAACAAGCTGATCCAGGAACTGCTGAGGGGAAGTATCAGCCGGAACACGTTCCGGCCATGGGAGATCGAATTGCTCCTCGACATCGAACACTGCGACCTGAGAGACGCCAACAAGAAGGAGACGCTGCGCCGCTATCAGCGCTCCGTCCAACGGCAGATGGAAAAGGGAGCCAATCGCCCGATGAAGCTCTCCGAGTACCTGAACGCGCTGAAGGCCAAGCGCGAAGCCGTCACCGGAAGGATACATTCCGAACACGACCTGCACGAAGAAGCATTGGCCGAATAAACGCTAGCATATCGGGTATGGATTACCCGATGCGCATCGCCGGCGAGGGGGTGAAGACCTCACAGCCGCTGGACGTGAAGCTCCCCTACGACGGCACCACCGTCGGCACCATCTACCAGGCCACCCATGAAGAGGTGGACGCCGCCGTGGCTGCGGCCAAGACCGCCGCGGGTCTGATGCGGGAGATGACGCTCGCCGAACGCTCCGCCATCCTTCGCAAAGCATACGCCCGGCTGCTGGAGCGTCAGGAGGAGTTCGCCCAGGCAATCAGTTCCGAATCCGGCAAGCCGATTAAGGAAGGCCGTCTGGAAGCCGAGCGGTCCGCGCTGACGCTGCTGTTTTCCGCCGAGGAGGCAAACAGGCTCCACGGCGAAGTGGTGCCCATGGACGCGTCGCCTTCGGGCAAAGGTCATTGGGCGATGACCATCCGCGAACCGTTGGGCGTGATCGCGGCAATCACTCCGTTCAATTTCCCGCTGAACCTGTCCATGCACAAAATCGGCCCTGCCATAGCGGGCGGCAACGCGGTTGTCCACAAACCCGCCTCGGCAACGCCCATCAGCGCCGTGATGATGGCGGTGCTGCTGGAGGAGTGTGGGTTGCCGAAAGGCGCGCTGAACGTCATCACAGGACCCGGCGCGGCGGTAGGCGAACAACTGGTGTTTCACAAGGACGTCGCCATGATCACGTTCACCGGATCGCCCGACGTCGGCCTGCGGCTGAGGAATCTGGCGGGCATGAAGCGGGTGACGCTGGAGTTGGGCAACAACTCGGCGGTGATTGTGGAGGAGGACGCGAATCTGGAAGAGGCCGTCGCCCGCTGTGTTACGGGCAGTTTCGCCCACTCCGGTCAGGTGTGCATCTCCGTGCAGCGCATCCTGGTTCATGGCGCGATTCACAACGAATTCGTCGCCCGCTTCGTCGAAGCGACAAAGAAGCTGCGGATCGGCCATCCGCACGATCCCTCCACCGACATCAGCTCACTGATCACCGAAAAGGAAGCCGAACGGGTGCGGTCGTGGATCGACGAAGCCGTAGGCGCCGGGGCGAAACTGGTGGCGGGTGGGAAGCGGGAACGCGCCACGCTCGAACCCGCCGTGCTCACCGGTGTCCCGGCGCACGCCCAGATCGCCTGCCGGGAGGCGTTCGGACCGGTGGTGGGAATCAATTCCTACCAGAGCTTCGATGAGGCGATCGCGCGGGTGAACGATTCTGACTACGGTTTGCAGGCGGGCATCTATACGCGCGACATCCAGAAGGCGTTCACCGCCGCGCGGCGCGTACACGTCGGCGGTTTCATGATCAATGAGATCCCACAGTACCGGGTCGATCAGATGCCCTACGGCGGAGTGAAGCTGAGCGGCACGGGACGCGAGGGTCCGAAATACGCAATCGAAGAGATGACCGAAATGAAGCTGGTGTGCTGGAAGGTGTGATTCTATTGCAGCCGGGCGTAGAAGGCCGAAAGACGGTCGCCGTAGGCCGGTCCGGCGGTAGGGATCAGGTTATTGTGCCCGGCGGCGGGTACGATCCACAGATCCTTGGGTTCGTTCCCCAGGCCGTGGAGCTGCCTGCCCATCTCCACATCAATGATCTCGTCGCGCCCGCCATGGATGACCAGCAGCGGCGCTTTCACGGCCGCAATCTTCGCCTTTGAGTCATATCCCCAAACCAGCAGCGGCCCAAGGAAGGGAAGAACCCGGTCAGCTACATCCCTGGCGCTGGTAAAGGGCGCCTCCAGGACCAGCCCCGCGCAGGATTGGCGCGCGGCCAGATCGACGGCCACGGCGCAGCCAAGGGACTCGCCATGCAGGACGATGTTGTCCGGCGTGTAGCCCTGGCCCAGAAGAAACGCGTAGGCGGCATCGGCGTCGGCGTAGAGGCCACGCTCGGACGGCCGGCCCTCGCTTTTTCCGTACCCACGATAGTCGATGACGAGGATGGAGGAGCCGGCGGCGGTGATGGCGGCCATCGCCAGGCTGCGGTGCGTGACGTTGCCGGCGTTACCATGAAGGAAAAGTGTGGCGATTTTGGCGCCGGCGCGCCGCAGCCACCAGCCATGCAGCTTCACGCCATCGCTGGAGGTGAGGTGCGCGTCTTCGGCGCCCAGGCGTTTCTGCTCATCCCACCAGCCGGCGGGATACTTCGCTGGAAAGTAGATGCTGCGGTGAGCCAGATAGCTGAGGATGCCGTATCCGGCGGCAGCAAGCAAGCTCCATCGCATCCAGCCTTCCATACGTTTCGGCTACGGACGGCGCGAAGGGGCCAGCGCTTCGGCGATGGCAAGCTCGTAAAGGGCGTACGCGCGGAAATAGTCGGCCTGTGCCGACACCTCCCGCACCGCGGCGTCAAAGGCGGCCTGTTCCCGAAGGTTCACAAGAAACAGGTTACTATCTCCCAGGTCGAAGCGCGACCGCTCCAGTTCCTGCAGTTGCCGGGCCACGGCCACTTCCTCGGCGATCACCCTCGCTCTGCGGTATGCGGCCTGCACGGCCGAAACCGCGTCCTGCACCTCGGCCGTGATCTGGTCGCGGGCAAACCGCTCGCGCTGATCGAACTGGTTCAGCTTCGCCTCGGCCGCGCGCAGTTTTCCTTCAGCGCTGCGCCGCTGCAGCGGCAGATCGAAGACCACTGACGCCCGGAGTTCCGAAGGCCCGCGCTTGACGGCGCCACTGCCGCCTTCCTGAGTGAACGACATCAGCACATCAACGCCGGGAAGCCTCTGGTTGCGCGCCAGGTCCCTATCCAGTTGGGTCTGGCGCCGTTGCACGATGAAGCGCTGGATTTCCGGACGCCGGCGCAGCGCCGTTTCGATGTCTTCCTTCAGGCGGTCCCCGGTCATCGCGGTGAGTTCCGGAAAGGGCCCGGGAAGCTGAGACACCTGCGCCATGCGCGGGTTGCCGTTCTGGTCGCGGTAGAAAAGCGACAGGTCGATGGTGGTTTGCTGCAATCCGCGCTCGGCTTCGATCATCTGCGAGCGGCGCTGCAGGATCGCCCTCTCGTTGTCCACCACTTCGATTTGTGGCAACTGTCCCAGCCGCACACCCTCCCGGAGAATGGAGTCGCGGGTGGTGGCCAACTCGAGCAAAGACTGCGCGACGCGATAGCGCCGCCCCGAAGCCACCCATTCCCAGTAGCGGCGCGCGGCAAGCTGAAGGATGACGATCTTCTGTTGATCAATGGAGAGAGACGCGGCGCCGCGGCCCAGTTCCGCCTTCCGCACGTCGGTGCGCCGGGAGTCAATGGCGCGGTCGCGCATCAGAGGAAGACGCATGCCCGCGCGGAATTCTCCCAGACTGCGCGTTTCCAGTTTGCCGTCGTAGGTGGCGAAGTTCCCTTCCCCACGCCGCCATCCGGTGAAGAAACTGGCGCCGGAGCGTTGTGTGGCCTGGTCCAGGCCGATGTCGAACCGCTCATTGTCGTAGAAGCCGAACTCGTCGGCATCCACGCGGACACGCAAATTGAGGTCGAAGCGGCCGAGCGCGGTAAGCAGGTCCCCTTCGGCGATCTCACGCTCCTGAATCGCCGCCAGCAGCGGCGGATAGGCGCGATTGACCGATTCCAGCACGTCCTCCAGTTTGAGCGGAGCGTCCTGAGCCAGCGAAAGTCCGGCCGCCAGTAACAACGTACACAGACGGATCACTTCTTTGGTTCCTCCATCGCGATCACCGGCGGGAATCCGTTAAACTGGCGCCACAGTTCGAATCCCAGCCGGACTTCATTCAGCAGCACCCATCCATTGGCGCGTACGCCCTGCCGCAGCCAGCGGCTGGCGGGCCACGCTTCGTCTTCGGGATCGGAGACAACCAGAATGCGGAACTTACCCAACCCGTTATCGGTGGAGTCCACCAGCAGCACCTTGCCACCGAAGGTACCCACGGCAACCGCCGGCCAGCCGACGAACTGGATCGCCGGCCAGCCCTCAAACTGCAGCCGCACCTTGCGCCCCGGCGTGATCAGCGGAGCATCGTTGCCATTGACCCACAATTCGACGACCGGTTGTCCCGCCGCCGGCACGAGAATCGCCACCGGGTCGCCCGACTTGAGCACTTCGCTGTTGGGCTGGGCCAACAGACGCAGGATGGTGCCATCGCGCGGCGCGCGGACCACCTGGTGACTCTGCCGCGATACCCTGACGTCCAAACGCTGCAGTTCGCCGTTGGCGTTGGCGATCTCAGCCAGCGCGGAGGCGCGTGAGGCGCGGGCGTCTTCGACGGAAGCCTTAAAATCGGTTTCAATCTTCGCCTGGTCAGCCTCCAGAACCGAGCGGCTGTTGCGTTCGGCGTTGATGGCCGCCTTGGCCCGGTCCACCTCGGCGGTGGAGCGGTCAAACGACATCTGCGCGAGTTCGACGGTGCGGGTGGAGGTGAGCCCTTTTTCGAGCAGCTTCTTCTGGCGGTCCAGATTGAGCCGGTCGGCCATCAGAGCCGCCTCGGCCTGGGTCAAGGCCTGTTCAGCGGCGCGAATCCGGTCAGTAGCCACCTGGATGCGGGAGGCGTTGGCGTCAAGCGCGTTGCGGCGGGAGCCTTCCAGTCCGCCGATGCGCTCGCCCAGTGAGAGTTCGCGCGACTTGGCGGCCTCAATCCGTCGCAGAACGGCGTCGCGCTCCTGCGAAAGCCGCATGAGGATGGACGGATCGATGTCGGAGATGTCCACCACCGGATCACCGGCCTTCACCGTGCTGCCTTCAAGCACATGCCACCGGACTACCCTGCCTTCGACGGGAGTGTCAATCGTCTGCTGGCGCTCCATCGGGTTGACGGCGCTCACACGGCCGGCCCCGGTCACGTTCTGCTGCCAGGGCGCCAACAGCAGGAAGACAGGCATCACCAGAAACAGGATCGCCAGCAGGGCGGCCATCCATCGCACCATGTGGTTCGCTTCCACGAGCCGCATGGCGGGTAAGGGAGCAAAGGGCGTCATCGCGATTCCTCCAGACGAACCACACTGTCACACAAGCCGGTAATTTCAGACTCTGTGGTCGCAATCATCACCGTCCACGGCTTGGACGGATCAAACAACGTCCGCAGCACGGACTCAAGGGCGGGCCGGTGCTCGATAATATCCAGGCATTCGTCCAGCAGCAGCAGCCGTGGCCGCGCCAGCAGAGCGCGGGCGATGGAGAAGCGGGCCGCCTGGCCGCGCGAAAACTGTGGCCCGCCGGTGGTCAGCATCGTATCGAATCCCTCCGGCATGGCCTGCACCACTTCCAGCAGGCCGACGGCGGAAAGGGCGTCGCGCAATTCGGCGGAACTCGCCTGGCCATTCGCCATCCGGAGGTTTTCGGCAACCGTGCCGTGGAAAATCTCCGCGCCCCTTACCAGCGCCACCTGGGCTCGCATGTCGGTGCGGCGGATTCCCCTGGCATCATGCCCGTCCAGTTCCACCACACCGGAATCCGGCTCACGCAGACCGTAGATCAGGTCAAAGAGCGTGCTTTTCCCGCTGCCGGTTACGGCCACGCGGGCGCCGCCTGCCACCTCCATTTCCAGATCGCGCAGCACCGGGTAGCGCCCGTCGTAGGAAAAGGAGACGCCGCGGAGGCGAACCGGCATTCCCTGGTCCGATCGCGGCAGCGGCTCGCCGCCATTTCTTTCGAGTGGCAGATCCGTGATATAGCCCAGTTTGTCCACCGCGGCCGCCAGGTCGTAATAAGTCTCCAACTGCTTGCCGAACTTTCCGATGCCGCTGACCACCAGCGTGACGATCAGTTCTGCGGCGATCAGTTGTCCCAGCGTCAACTGCCGCTGTATGACCAGCCATCCGCCTACGCCCAGCAACACGGAACTGGCAATAGCCTGCAGTGCAAGTGAGCCCACCACCTGGCGCAAAAGGATGCGGAAGTGCTTCCCGCGATAGGTGAGATAGTTGGTGACCAGTTCGTCAGTGCGCGCCAGCGCGTAGGCCGCGCCGGAGGCGGACTTGAACGTTACCGGGAAGCGGGCGATTTCCTCAAGCCAGGCCACGATCGTGTACTTGGCCTTGGATTCGTTGATCGCCGTGGGGATGGCCCCGGCGCCCAACGGAAACCAGACGATGGCGATCGCGATGAGCAGCAGCAGATCGAAAGCCAGCAGCCAGGGATGATAGACCGCCAGCAGGATCATCCCAATGATCGACTGCATCAGGATCGAAAGACCGTCGATCAGCAGGATCGCTCCGGCCTTCTGCAGCGTCACAATGTCGAAGAACCGGTTCACCAGTTCGGGCCCGTGGTTCTCATCGAAGGCGTCCACGCGCACCCGCAACAGCCGTTCCACGGCGTCCGAGGCGATCCGCACAAAGACGCGGCGCTGGATAATCTCCACCACGTAGGTGCGCATAGCCTGCAGCAGGGCCGAAAAGCCGAGGCCGGCCAACACGATCAAAGTGAGCACCAGCAGGGGCTGAATGAGGGTGCCAAACGCCACCGTATTGACCAGCGACTGCACCGCGATGGGCACCACCAGGGAGAGCAAGCCGATGGCGATGGAGTAAACAACGGCGACCCAGAGATTGCTGCGTTCGGCGGCGAGCCAGAGGCGCAGGCGGCGGAAAGGGGAGAGGGAAGAGGCCACGAAGCCAGGATACCTCACAATAATCGTAATGTCTAGATTTTTGAACATTAGAAAAATCATATATCGAAAAATTTGACTTTTAGAACTATCGAAGGTATCCTGGTTCCCAGCATGCCTTTCCGAAGCTTCGTCTCCAAGGAACTGGCGACCTTCCTCGGCGTTCTCTCCCACCCCCATCGCGTGCGTATTGTCGAGGAACTACGGGGCCGCGAACTGGACGTGAACTCCCTTCAGGCTGCCCTTGGCGTCTCCCACTCCGGAGTCTCCCAGCACCTGGCAATCCTACGGTCTCATCGGATCGTGAAGGAACGGCGCGAGGGGCGCCACGTCTTCTACCAGCTTTCGCAGCCACCGCTTGCCGGCTGGCTGGTGGCGGGGCTGCAGTTTCTGGATGGCGGTCTCAGCCAGGCAGAGGAGATGCACAAGGCGGTGGAGGAAACCCGCAGCGTCTGGTCGGAGATGACCGAGGATGGTACGGATCCGCCGGCCGCCTGATTGGCTTTTGAAACGCGGTAGCCTGAGACGTGATGACGAAAGGCCGAATTCTCCTCTTCCTTTTTGCATTGGCAGCCGCGGTCACCGCCTATCAGCGCGGCGGGCTGAACATGGTGCTGCCCTCCACCACGATGTCGGGCAAACAGGCCAATGAGGCTTACCTTGTCGCCAGCGAACAACTGGTGCGTCCGTGGCAATTGAAGACGTTGATTCAGGGCAGGCCGGCCGATCTGGCGATTGACCCCGGCGGTTCCTTCGCCGCCATCCTCAACGGCAACAGTGTGGTCACGGTCAACCTGGTTACGGGCAAGGAATTGAGCCGGGCCGCCGTTCGCACCACTTCCTATCTGGGCATCCGGTTCCGTCCCAATACGAAAGAGATCTGGGCCAGCGAAGCCACGCGCAACGGTCCGGACGCCTTGCTGATCTTCCACTACTCCGATGACGGAGCAATCATGCGTACGGAGCGGATCACGCTCGAAGGCCATCCCATCCCGGCCGGCCTGGCTTTCACTCCCGATGGCGCGAAGCTTTATGCGGCGCTGCACCACGACAACACGATCGTGGAGATCGACGCTGCAGCGCGGCGCACCCTGCGAAGATGGCCCACGGACCTGGCGCCGTTCTCGCTCGCTCTTGATCCGGCCAAGTCCGTCCTTTATGTTTCAAACCGCGGGGGGATGAAACGTTCCGGCGCGGCCACGGCGCCGAGCGGAAAGGTGGACCTGCCGGTTGACGCCAATGGCTCGGTTCTCAACGGCACAGTGTCCATCGTTGACCTCAACAGCGGCAAGTCGCAATCGATCGCCGCCGGCCTTGCCCCGGCGGGTATCGCTCTCAGCCCGGACGGAAAGCTGCTGGTGGTGGCCAACAGCCATTCCGATACGCTTACGCTTTTGGATACGGCAACGCGCAAGGCGGCGGAACTCGCTATCGACTCCAGGAGCGTGCTTCCAGGCATTCTCCCGAATCATGCCGCCTTCCACCCCAACGGAGAACGCTTCTACGTGGCGCTGGGCGGGGAGAACGCCGTCGCGGTTTTCGGACGCAAAGGTGCGAAATGGGAACTGCTCGGCAAAGTCCCCAGCGGCTGGTTTCCCACCGCCGTGCAGGTGGATGCCCGGGGCACAGTGCATATCGCCACGGTGAAAGGGCTGGGCAACGACGAGCAGGCGCCGGGCCAGCACAACAGCCGCGTCTACGAAGGTTCACTTGCCAGCGTGCCCGATCCGCCGCGGGCGCAACTGAGCGCCGGAATGCGGGAGGTGCGCTTCGCCAGTCAGCCGCGCTTCACTCCCAACGGCGGCGTGAAGGATCTGGCGAAGCTTGGCATCCGCCACGTCTTCCTGCTGATCAAAGAGAACCGCACCTACGACCAGGTGTTCGCCGATATCCCGAAAGGAAACCGCGATCGGAAACTGCTCATGTATGGCCGCGAAGTGACGCCGAATCACCATGCGCTGGCCGAACGCTATGTGCTGCTGGACAATTTCTACGCCTCCGGCGCTATCAGCTTCGAGGGACATCAATGGCTGATGATGGGCTTCGTGTCCGACCACGTGGAGCGCGCGCTGCAGGCGGCCCCACGCGGCTATGCATGGAACATGGGCGATTCGCTCACCGTCTCTCCGGCCGGTTTCTTCTGGCAGGATCAACGCCGTCCGCTCACAGTGCGCCTGCTTGGTCCGCTTTCCACGCCCGCGCAGCCGGACGCCTCCGGAATGATGCGCGACATCGATGAGACGGCGATGCTGTCCTGGAGCGAATATTGGGAACACTACAAGAAGGGCACGTGGCGGAAAGTGATCGGTTCGCGCTGCGCCGTCCCCGCGCTGCGCCCGATCTATGACGAAGCGTTTCCCCCCAGCAGCATGCGGGTGCCCGACGTTATCCGTTCGGCGGCGTTCGCTGAGCGGCTGGCGGGGTGGGAAAAATCAGGAGAAGCGCCGAACCTCACCATCGTCACACTGACCAGCGATCACACCATGGGCCGCAACCCCAGCGCGCCGCGCCCGCGTTCGATGGTGGCCGACAACGACCTTGCGCTCGGCGAAATCGTGGAAGGCATCACGCACAGCCGCTTCTGGCCGAACAGCCTGATACTTGCCGTGGAGGATGACGCGCAGGACGGCGTGGATCACGTAAGCGGGCGGCGTACGCTGGCGCTGGCCATCGCGCCCACCATCCGCCGCGGCGCGCTTGACTCGAATTACTACACGCAGATCAGCCTGGTGCGCACCATACAGGAGATTTTCGGCATTGCGCCGCGCACGCGATTCCTGGCCGCCGCGCGCGCCATGAACAGCATTTTCACCACCGAACGCGACCCGGCGCCGTACAAGGCGATCAAGCCCGAAATTCGATTGGACGACATGAACCCGCCGGCCAGCGCGTTGAAGGGGCGGGAACGCTGGGCTGCCGTCGCGTCAAGCCAAATGAACTGGAACGAGGTGGACGATGTGCCCACCGGCACGTTGAACCGCATCCTATGGTGGGACGCCAAGGGCTTCTCCACGCCATATCCGCGGCCGCTCAGCGCTGAAAGAGTTGAAGCTGGCGCCGGATCGTCTCGTCCTTGATGGCCTTGTCGTTCACCAGCAGGAAGGCCTTGCTGAGAATGAGCGCCAGCATGCGGTCCCCTTCAAAGGGCAACGGGAGGCGCCCGGCAGTATCCCCCGGTCCCTGCACGATACAGAGGTAGCGGCTGCCGGGCTCCATGATCACGTTGCCGCTGCCTAAGTGGATCTTATATTCGCCCAATTCGCCGCGCACCATAAGGAAGCGGCCATCCAGCCTGCAGCGGTCGCCGATGGCGAGCTTCGGCAGCAGGCTCGCGATGAGGCCGCGGCGGTTTTCAGCGGCGGTGGACAGTTCGCCAAACGCGAACCCGTTCCAGTAATCCATGTGCGGATCGTCGCGGCGTTCTCCGCCCCAGGCCGGGTCGGCGCCGATGCTGGTGACACCGACGAACAGGTCCACATCGCGCATGACCTCGGAAAAGACCAGGGGAGGAACACTCTCCAGTTTTACCGGTTGAGCCATCGCCTGCCGCAGATCGGCCAGGGTAAAAACGGCAACGCGGCCGGTGGCGATGGTGAGATACACCGCGTGACCCGAGGATTCGGGACTCTCGGGAAAATCCACGTCAAACTCCACGCGCAGGTTGTACTTCGGCAGATCAAGGTACGGCGTGTTGTGCGAGTCCCATTGCCCCATCAGTTGAAACTGCCAGCCGCGTTCGCGGCAAAGCGCGGCGAACTGGTGTTGGCGGACGATATGCGCGGCGAAGCGATTGGAGTAGGTTTCCGTCTGGCGCTCGGCATCGGTTAACAGATACACCTCGCGGTGCGCCTGTTTGAACGGCTGCCTGACGCCATGATCTTCCAGCCAGCATCGCCAGCTCAGGATCGTTTGCGCATCCCAACGGATGGGATGCCACAGGCGGACCCTCGATCCGGGTCCGGCATCGACGGCATTGCCCGCCCAGTCCACCAGACAGCCTTCGCGCCAGATGGCGGTGCGTGTCGCGCCGTCGCGTTCGATTTCCCAGATCAGCCGGCCGGCAAAGACCGAGAGCACCGGATGATCCAGGTACCAGGCCTTCCAGCGGTCAAACAGGCAGTAGCTCTCCGACAGCAGTTGCCGTTCCAGCCGCAGGCGCTGCGTATTGAGTCCGGCCTCCAGTTCCTTGAAGGCCTTGCGGATTTCGGCTGTCCTGGCGGCCGCGGGAGCGCTCTTCAGAGGTTTTCCGTCACGCGACCAGGTGAGAACCGCGGCGCCATTCTCGATGGTCAGTTTCCCCACGTATTCTTCAAGGATCTCCATGCGAACGCCATCGGCATCGAGCCCAAAGGTGGGCGCCGACATCGCCTCCAGATCTTCACGGCTGACGTTGTTCCGGCTGGCCGCCTCTTCCAGTGCCTTTTCGATCAGCCGCCTTGCCACGTCGTACTTCACGCGCATGGCAAGCCTGCTCAACTGCGACACCGGCTCCAGGCCGGGCAACGAGGCAAGCACGTTGAGG
>JANRLE010000276.1:0-32372 GCA_033762895.1 Bryobacteraceae bacterium
AATTCGCGTCAATGAGGGCGAAGAGAAACGGAGTGCCTTCGCGCGAGGCCGCAAGCAGTTGTTCCATGGCCGCCGGAGGTTCCGAAGTGGAGGTTTCAAGTCCAGCGCTGCGCAGGATGGTTTCGAGCGGACTCAGGCTGCCGGACTGACCTTCCACCAGCAGGGCGCGCAACCCTTCCATCTCCTCCGGGGATTCCGATGACGGGGCGGCGTTGAGAAGAGGAAGGGTGAAGCGAAAGGTGGCTCCCTCGCCTTCCCTGCTTTCCACGCTGATGCCTCCGCCCATCAGTTCCACCAGGCGGCGTGAGATCGCCAGCCCGAGGCCGGTGCCGCCGTAGCGGCGGGTGGTGGAGGCGTCGGCCTGGGTGAAGGGCTCGAATAGATGCGGCAGCTTGGAGGCGTTGATCCCAATGCCGGTGTCGCGGACCGTGAACATCACAACGGCGCCCGCGGAGGTGGAAGAAAGGACGCTGACGTCCAGGTTCACGCCGCCACTTGCGGTGAACTTCACGGCATTGCCGAGCAGGTTGAGCAGCACCTGGCGGATGCGGCCGGGATCGCCGGTGACATGGAGCGGAACGGCGGGGTCGATCCTGACCGTGAGCGGAAGTTTCTTGGTGGCGGCGCGCGGCTGTACCAGGCTCACGGCGTTCTCGATCACTTTGTCCAGGTGCAGGGCGACGCGGTCGAGCGGCATGCGGCCGGCCTCGATCTTGGAGAAGTCCAGGACGTCGTTGAGGATATTGAGCAGGTGCTCGCAGGAGGTGTCGAGGATTTCGGCGTACTCCCGCTGTTCCGGGGAAAGCTCGGTGTCCATCAGCAAATGGACGGCGCCGACGATGCCGTTCATCGGAGTGCGGATCTCATGGCTCATGATGGCCAGGAAGCCGCTCTTGGCGTTGCCGGCGGCCTCGGCGCGCGCCTTGGCGTCTTCCAGATCCTTTGAATAAAGGAACAGGCTCTCTTCGGCCACTTTCCGGTCATGGATGTCGCTGAGCGAGCCGGCCAGCCCCTTGGAAGCTCCGTCGGAGCCCAGGACGGCCCTGCCCCGTCCCAGGAACCAGCGGTATTGCCCGGAGGCCATGCGCAAACGGAATTCCATGGTGCCGGCGCCGGTGGTTTCAAGCAGCGAGTCCAGTCCCTGGCGGACGCGCGGCAGATCTTCGGGATGGACGCGGGAGAACCAGAGTTCGAAAGGATCCTCGGGATCCGATGCGGTGGCGCCCACCAGATCGCGGAACTGCGGCGAAACGAATTTTTCCTTTTCCCGGTTGGTGGTGCAGAAGCAGAAGATGATGTCGTTGGTGGCGTTGATGGCCAGTTCCAGCCGCTCATGTTCGATGCGCAGTTTTTCCTGCAGTTCGCGCTGGTGGGTGAAATCGGTCCATATGCTCAGAACCAGTTCCGGGGATCCATCAGGCTTGCGCGTAAAGACGGTGTCGCGGCAGCGCACCCAGGATATGGCGCCGCCACGGTGGCGGATGCGCACTTCGCAGGTGATCACTTCCGGGCCTGTGGCGCGGCCGACCTTCTCGAACTTGTCCTGGATCAGCGGGTAGTCATCCGGAACGACGACGCGGTGGAGGAAATCGCCGGCTTCGTCGATCGCCTGTTCCACCGGGTAGCCAAAGATACCCTCATCGGGCCGGTTGGCGTAGGTGAGGGTGCGGGTGTCGAAGTCGTAAACGAACAGGCAATCGGGAATGGCGCCGGCAAGGCGCTGGATAAACTGCCGGTTGCGGCGCAGGTCCGCCTCAACGGCGTGGCGTTCGGTTACGTCTTCCACGATGCCGAGGAACCCCTGCGACGGATCCCCTTCCTGAACTGGAGCGGCCCGGACGCTGGCCCACACCACGGCCCCGCCGGGATGTTGAAAGCGATGTTCTGTCTCGAAAGTGGCGCCTTTGTTGGCCGCCTCCACCCACTGTTTGAGCAGGCGCTGGCGGTCCTGGGGATGAACGGCCGCCATCCAGCCGTTTCCGCTGGCCGCTTCAGAGGGGATTCCGGCGATGGACTGCCAGAGCCGGTTCACGTAGATACAGTTGCCGGTGGGTGAGGTGAGGATGGTGCCGACGGGGAGATTGCGGCCCACCGGAACGGAAGGCACAGCAGGGAGCGGTGAGAAGGTCTTCACGCAGGTACCGACGGCGCGTAGCGGCTCGCCAGAACGATTCCGCTCCACCAGCACACCCCGCACGGTTGCCCCACACCAGGCGCCGGAGGCGCTTCGCAGCCGGAATTGCGTCTCCACGCAAGGTGTGGAACCGCGAAAATGAGACTGGAATGACGCAAGCAGGCCGGGCAGGTCATCCGGGTGGGCCAGCCACTCCCAGCAGACCGATGAGGGAAGGGCATCGCGCGAGTAGCCGAACAACTCAAGCCAGCGGTCCCCGAGATGCAGGCTGCCGTTGGGAATATTCCATTCCCAGATCCCCTCACTTGCCAGCTCGAGCAGGCGGGAGACCGCGGCGGATTCCAGAACCATACTGCACACCATTCCCCGCATCAGCGGGTGAAGGGTTCCTCCAGAATTAGAACAACTTACAGAGAATTGTAAACAAAGCGGGGCGGCGATTCAAGCCGCCATGTGCGGTATCTGGTGGGGGCAGGGTGCGTAACATTAGGGGGGGATGTGGGACTCCAGTTGCACAATTCTAGACTGAAGGGTTCAGTATTTCCGTACCAATGCCCCTGGCTTTCGCCCTCCAATAGATCAGAGCGGCGGCGGTGACGTCTTCCACGGCAAGGCCTAATGATTTAAATATGGTGATTTCCTCGGCGCATTCCCGGCCCAGAACTCGGCCCGAGAGGACTTCGCCGAGCTCTCCTCGGAGGTGATCGGGGGCAATGAGCCCCTCTTTCATCGCCTGCACGATGTCGCCGGATTCCACCAGTGCGGCGGCACAGGAATCGACGAACAGGCGAGAGCGTGAGAGGATCGCGGGGTCCATCTCGCGCTGGTTGGGCCGGACCGCGCCAAGCGAAATGATGTGGGTGCCGGAGCGAACCCATCGGCTTGAAAACACAGGGGTTGGAGAAGAGGTAGCAAGGACAACGACATCGGCCCAACGTACCGCGGCCTCGGCGGAACTGGCGGGCTCGGCGCGGCCGCTGGACTCCCGTACAAGTTTATCCAAGTGGTGGCGATTCGGGCTCCAGGCCAGAACGCGGCTGAAGTCGTGCAACACGGGAAGAACCTGGATATGGCCACGCGCCTGCACGCCGGAGCCGAGGATGGCCAGCGTGGAACTGCCGCGGCGCGCCAGCGCCTTCACCGACAGCGCGGAGACCGCGGCGGTTCGGACTTCGGTGAGATAGCGGGCGGCCACAATTGCCTCCAGTTCGCCAGTGGCGGGATTCCACAGAAAGACGGTGGCGTGGTGGGTCGGCTGATCCCGGTTTTGCGGGCAGACATTGACAACCTTCGCTCCCAGCATGCCGGCTGTGAGCACGGGCATGAAACAGGAAAACGAGCCCGGGGCCGGAAGATCGATAATCGTGCGCAGAGGCTGCACCTGCTCGCCGTTTGACAGCGAGATCAGGGCATGTTCCAAGGCTGCGGTGAGGTCCTCCAATGAGACCAGGCGGCGAACCTCCGCCTCGCCGATCACGAGCGGCATGATACCAAGGTAGCGCGCCCTACTTCACCGCGGCGGCAAGGCTTTTCTGCAGCCGCGCGGTCTGCGCGGTGAGCGCGTGCAACTGGCGCAGATCCTCTTCGGCCAGCGAAATGGCATTCTGAATCCGTGAAATGTCCTCGCCGGGCGCATCGGTGCGGACCGCGATGTTGCGATAAAGATCGGTGACCTCGCGATAGCGGCGAAGAAGATTGTTGAGATAAACTTCGCGGCGGCGGGTCAATTCTTCGATTTCGCTGGAAGCCTTGGAATGAGAAACCATGCGGCGGGAGGCCTCGTCGGCCTGGCGGCGCAATTCGCGATTGGCGGCTTCCAGCTTCTCCAGGCGCTGCGCTGTGCCGGCGGCATCCTTTTCCGTCGAAGCGGCGCGGCGCTCGGCGGATTGGAGTTGTTCGCGAAGCTGGCGTTCGGAGTGGTTCAGACGCTCCGTCTCTTCGGTGAGGGCCTCGATCCGCGCCTGCAGTTCGCGAATCTGCGCGTCCATATCGTCGCGCGCCTTCACCGCGGCGGCGATTCGCGCATCCTTTTCTTCCAACTGTTGGGCGAATTCGGCTCTCAGCGCTGCGGCGCCGCTATTGCCATCCGCAACCGCCGCGCCGGCTTTGCGGGGCGCGGCCGCCACCGGGGGCGCCGGGGGTAGTCCCTGGGCCTGCCGCAAGGTGTCGCGCTCGGCCTGAAGCGTCGCGATCTGCTTCCCGGAAACGGCGGCGGATTCATTAGACTTTGCGATCCGTGTTTCGAGCGCGGCGATGTGCCGTCCCTGCCGCCACAACGACACCGAAAGAATGCCGGAGAGAACAGCGAGAACGGCGGCGATCGGTTTCATCGGTTTACCTGCGCAGTTGAAGCCGCGTGCGGTATTTCAGTTCCCTGCCCTCGGCCTCCAACTCGATATCGGCCTGGTTGCGCAGACCGGTGGCGGGTTGGATGATGGCCACGCGGTGAGAGGCGACGGTCTGGAACATGGCAGAGATCGCTTCGGGGATTTCGGCATTGGACCGGCAGAAGGCGGCCGATCCGCCGGTGGTGTTGGCCAGTTCGAGAAGGCCGGTCTGATAGGCGTTGTTGAGCGTGTCGCTGCGATAGTCCAGGTGGACAATGAACAGCGGCGATTCATAGGTGGACACGCGGGCCAGCAGGCGGGCGATCTTCTCCTTGACGATACCTTCGGGGAAGCGGCGGCTCATGTCGCCCGCGTCGCTGTGATTGATCACGGGGTTGGTGTAGTCGTCGCGGTAGTTGCGGATATCGGAGTCGCTGACATAGAGCACGGCCAGGCGCACACGCGACTTGGCGGCGATTTTGTCGGCCAGTCCCAGTGCGGTCTCCACGGTATCCAGCAGGCCGGCGCGGCCGCTGATGGAAAGCTCGCGGATCCTGTCAACGACCGGAGCGCGTTCGGCGGTGGGGTCGAGCAGGGCGGTGAGCCCGTCCTGTGAGCGCATGAGTCCGATCCAGGCGTTTTCCTGCAAAGATTGCACGTTCGTGATGAGCGCTTCGCGCGCCGGTTCCACCTGCGCCAGATCGCCGGCAAGATCGAGGATGAGAAGCACCATCAGGTCACCGGCGGAGTCCAGAACCTGCAATACCTTGGCCGGTCCACCGTTCACCTTCGCCACGGGCGCCTGGACGAGCGTGGCGCCTTCGCCGATCCAGAAGGGAATCCTGAGGATACGGCGCGACACCTCCGGCGTCTTCGCCGCCTGCAGCAGGCCCGCGGAAAGCGCCGGGATGAACAGCCGTCTGGTGACCATCAGAAATTAAACTTCAATCCTAATTGAATGATACGCTGTCCGCGGGAGCCGATGATTTTTCCCGCGTTCACGTTCGGCGCCGAGGCAGGCCCGATGACGGTGTCGGGGTCGGTCCACACGGCGTGGTTGACGAAGTTGAGGCCCACCATGCTGAACTCCACGCTGCGCTCAGAGGTGACGGCGACGCGTTTGGTGACCGACAGATCGTGGTTCTGGCTGGAAGGCATGCGGAGATTGGGGTGCGTACGGGCGACCGCGCCGATGGTAAAATCCGGCGGCTGGGCGAAGGCTTCGGGGTTGAACCAGAGTTCCGGTCCTCGTTTGGCCACTGCCGGGTCAACGCCCGGGACCTGGTTGACGTGCAGCGCGTCCACCACGCCGCCGGTGTTATTGAACTGTGGCCGCAGCGCGACTGGCTCACCGCTGGCCATGGTGGTCTGGCCGCTGATGGACCAGCCTCCCACCAGATGCCGCCGCCAGTCCGTCATCGTCAGGAAGAGCTTGCTTGCGCCCAGCGGCAGCTCATACATGTAAGTGAGCGTGAAGCGGTGCGGGTTATTGCTGGAAGTGAGTGACCATTCGTTGCCGCGGTTGTAATAATCCTGGACGCCGTACGGGCCCGAATAGTTGTCCATCTGCTTGGAAAATTCGTAATAGGCCGACAGCGTCAGACCGCCGGAGGTGCGCTTTTCCACGCGGCAGTAGCCGGCGTCACGCTGGTAGCGGCCCTCGGGCCAGGAACTGTAGACGTCGAACTTCTGGTATTGCGGGTAAGGACGCAGGGAGCGGTTGAAGTTCAGGTCATTCAACCGGTCCCGGTAAGTCAGGGCCGAAAGCGGAATGGCGTTCGGGTTCGATCCGGAATTGCTCAGCAGCAGGTTACGTCCTTCGGAGTGGCCAAAGCCAGCGGTGACGACGATCTGTCCTCTCAACTCGCGTTCCAGGGAAAGCGAGGCGGACTGATAGGTGGGCTGCCGGCCGGTTGGCTCGATGAGATCGGCGATGGTGTCGTTGGCCGATTCGGGCCGCATGTCCGGGAACGTGCGGGAGGGCGGAAAGCCGTCCTGCAGAATCAGCGCGGGCAACAACTGCGGATTTTCGGAAACCCACGTTGGCGCTCCGTTGAACGCCTGCGTCCCCCATTGCGCGAAGTAGACGGGGATGTAGGAATACGACCGGCTATATCCGGCGCGAACCACGGTGCGGGCGCTGCCAAGCACGTTCCAGGCAAGGCTGGCGCTGGGCTCCGGCTTCACCAGAACCGGCTGGAATGCCCGCCCCAGGCCGTCGCGGTTTGCCACCACCAATGCGCCGGGCCGTCCGTTCACGGGATTGATGCGGTCCAGGGCAACGGTGGACTGACGGTCGTAGCGTTCCACGCGGGGGGTACTGCCGTCGATGTTGAGACCCAGGTTGAGGGTGAGCCCCTTGCGGATTTCCCACTGGTCCCGCAGGATGATGGCGCCGCGGTTGCGGCGGAAGTAGGAAGGGGAAATCACGACGCTTCGTTCGGCGTACTCGGGAGCGCCCAGCAGGAAACTGGCGAAGGCGTGGCCCGTGTTCACGATGCCGGGAAGGCTGGTGTAACCGGCGGAAAACCGGAAGCTCCCGCTGGGATATTGCGGCCAGAACGTGTTCACCCGCTCGCGGATTCCCTGGACCACCAGACGCAGGCGGTGTTCCCTCCAGCGCGTGGACACACCGTCGGTGACGATGAACGTGGTGCGCGAGTTTTTCGACACCGGGTAGGATCGTCCCATGCTCAGGTAGGGCTCAAAGCTGTAGCGGGGAAATGGCTGGCTTGCGCCTTCGGCAGGCGGATTCTCATATTGGTCGGTGGAGGCATCGAGGGTGAGCGTGTTCACCGTCCTTGGCGAGAGAGTGAATACATGCTCAACGGTGCCACGGCGGGTGCGCCGCTCGCGGGCGGGAGAGCCCGGGTTTGCCTCGTTCGGAAACCACGGCGCCGGCTGATCGACGCCGTTTGACCAGGTGAGGCCGAACCCAAGTCGGTTGCGGTCACTGGCGGTGTGGTCCACCCGCGCGTTCACGCCGTCGGCGCGATTCTGCTCCGGGGCGAAGATGAAGTAGTTATTGCGGAAGAACGGGCCCGCATCGGAATTTGGCGCCGGGTAGAGCGCAACCGCCTGCTGCGCCGTGCGATCAAGCCTTGCGGCGGGGATGCGGTTTTCCGGGAACGGCAGGCGCGGATGCTGGAGGTTATTGGTGGACACCGGCTGCGCGGGGTTGAAGTTCGGATTGGTGGAAGTGGTTTGCGGATCGTAGATGGGCAGCGTCTGGCCGGCCTGGTCCACCACGTGAGCCCATTCGCCGCTGCGCTCCCGCAGGGTGGGGATCGTGCGCAGGTAGGAGCGCCCCATCTTCTCCCGCATCCCTTCGTACGTCACGCTGAAATACGTGGCTTTGCCTCCGTGAAACAGCCGGGGAATCACCACCGGTCCGGTGAGATTAAATCCGAACTGATTGCGCCGCAGCAGGCCCTTGGAGCCGCCGCGCTGGAAAACTTCATGAGGGACGGCGTCAAAGAAGTCGTTCCGCAGGTTGTGGAAGAGGCGCCCATGGAAGTTGAGCCCGCCGTTGCCGGATCGTTTGGAGCGGGCCGGCGAATCGGGCCGCAATCCGAGGTTGCGCGTCTGGACACGAAACTCCTCGGCGGCTTTTTCCAGTTCGGACTTTGGCCGTTGCACAGGCCGCGCGGCGGGCCGTTGGGTTTCCTCCGTGTCGGAAGCCGCGGTGAGCAACACTGCCAGCATCGTGCCCAGGGCGAACAGCATACTTCTATTCTAAAGGAATATTAATCCGGGGTCTATCACTGCCCGTAAGCGAGTTGCGTGAGTTGATGGCGCAGCTTGCCGGTGGCCTGTGCGCCAAGAATCTGGAGGCCTTCGGCGGCGCGGCCGGCGGCCTTGGCGCGATCTCCCACCGCGGTATGGGCTCGCGCGGCGGTATAGAGCAGCTTGGGACTTGGCTCGGCGTTTTCGGCGATGGCGCGCTCAGCCAGCCGCGAGGCTTCTGCGGCGTTGCGCAATTCCTTTGGAGCGTCCAGGAGTTGATCGGCATAGGCGAGGATGAACTCGGAGGGGGCGTTGGGACTGGTGGCCAGCGTTTGCAGGATGCGCAGCCCTTCGGCGGCAAGCGTGCGCCGGTCGGGATCGGGCGCATAAGCCGCCGCAAGAATGAGACATTCGGCCAGGTTTTTCTGGAAGCGTGTTTCGACGGGCTTAGCCCTGGCTACGGAACGGCGGATGGCCAGGGCGCGGCGGGCGCTTTCGAGGGCCTCGGCTTTGTTGGCGAGTTTGTCGCCCTGAAGGCGCGCGATCCGTTCCCAACTGATGGCGACATTTCCCTGCGCTTCAAGATTGCCCGGCTCGGCGGAGGCGATGCGTTCGTCCAGGGCTACCGAATCCCAGGCGGTTTTCAGCGCGTCTTCGATTTTGCCGGCGTCGCGCAGGGCGTCGGCGTAGGCGGTGAGGTAGACCGAAAGATCCACGCGGATGAGGTTGTTTCTGGGGTCGGCCTCCAGCATCGCGCGCGCCATCTGGACGGCTTTCGCGCAATTGGTGAGGGCCTCGGCGTGGCGGCTGAGCAGGCTTTGGGCCTGGCACAGATTCTTGTGTCCGGCCGCTGTGCTGCGGCGGTTTTCGATATCTTCAGGATCGGCGGAGGCCAGCGACACCCTGATCCAGAAAGCGCGCTGGTGGAACTCCAGAGCCTCGGGGGCGCGGTCCAAGGTGAGCAGCACTTGCGCCACCTTGGTGAGTGAGATGGTGAGGTTGTAGCGGGCGCTGGCGTTGGCCGGGTCCTGATTGACCAGATCCTGTGCGGCGGCAAGCGAAGCGCGGTGGCTTTCAAGTGCGGCGTTCCACCGGCCGGCCGAATCCAGGGCATCGCCGCGGCGCGAATGGACCGCGCCCAGCAGCGCCGTTAGCTGGGTGTTTTTGGGGTCGGCGCGGGCAAGTTCCACGATCACCAGCAGCGCTGCGTCGTAGGCGGCGAGAGCGGCCTGGGCGTTGCCGCCGTCCCACTGCGCGTCGCCGATGGCGATGTGGGTTTGCGCAAGGCCGAGCGCAAAGCGGGCGTTGTTGGAATGGCGCGAGGCGAGGTCACGGCGGATGGCAAGGGCCTTCTGGTAGTGTTCGATAGTTTTCGCCAGCGCGCCCGTGCGTTCGTGGCCGGCGCCGGCCCGTTCCAGGGCGATGGCCAGTGAGTGAGCGGTCTCCGTATCCCCGGGTTTGAGCCGATAGGCCTCCTCGGCCAGCGCCAGCGATCGCTGGAAAGCACTTTGGGCCTCCTGGGTATTGCCGGTTTGAAGAAGCGAATTGCCCAACTGGCGGTAGCGGCCGCCGAGTTGAAGGCGCTGGCTGTGGTTGTTGGGATCGGCGGTAAGCGCCTGGGCGGCGAGATCGAGCCCCTTGCGTGCGTTCTCAAGTGAAGCGGCAGATTCGCCTCCAGCCATCTGATGTTGGGCGATGGTGGTGAAGGTATCGCTTAGCTCGCTTTTGCGCCGCGGGTTGTCAGGATCGGCCGCCAGCAGGTCCTGCCGCATGGAGAGCGCGCGCCGGTAGCTGGCCATGGCGGCCCTGGTGTCGCCCATCGCGCTTTGAATCGCGCCGACTCGCATGTAGGCCTCGGCGGCCTCGCCCTGGAGTTGCGGGTCACCTCCGGATTCGGCCGCCAGCCGATTGAGATACTCCTGCGCCTTGCTCACGACGAGCTTGCGCGCCGGGGTGGCGCCCGGCAAATCGCGGATGGCATCGTGGAACTCGAACAGGAAGGAGTTGGTGAGTGTCCGCACCTCCTGGAACCGGCGCTGGGCGACGCGTGCCTGCCAGGTGGTGGCGGCGATGCCGCCCACGAGTGAAACCGCCAGCAGCGATGCCGCGGCCACCGCCAGGCGGTTGCGTTTGACGAACTTTCCGGCGCGGTAAGAGAAAGTGTCCGGCTGAGCGGAGACGGGCAGGCCGTCCAGATAGCGGCGCAGGTCGCCGGCGAGTTCATCGGCTGACTGGTAACGCCGCTCGGGTTCCTTGCGCAGCGCCATGGCGAGAATGTTGCCCAACTCGTCATCGACGCCGGCGGGCCGGATGGGCTCCTGTTCCACGATCGCGCGCTCCAGTTCGATCGTGGTGCCGTGCTCAAGGCGGTAGGGCCGGCCGCCGGCGAGAAGCTCATAGAGAATGACGCCGAGGGAATAGACGTCGCTGATGGTGGTGGCCCGCTCGCCGCGCACCTGCTCAGGGCTGGCATAGCGCGGAGTCATGATGCGCATGCCGGTGACCGTCTCTTCACCGGCGGCGATCAGGTCGGGATTCAGTACCTTGGCGATGCCGAAGTCGAGCAGAATGGGGACGCCTTCGCCCGTTACGAGAATATTGGCGGGCTTGAGGTCGCGGTGAATCACCAGATTGCGGTGTGCGTACTGGACGGCGGCGCAGACCGGCAGGAACAGACGAATCCGGTCCTTCGGCAGCAGCTTGCGCTCTTCGCAATAACGATCGAGCGGGAGGCCGTCGACATAATCCATCACGTAGTAGGGGCGTCCGTCGTCCGTGGCGCCGCCGTCGAGGATGCGGGCGATATTGGGGTGCTGCAGGCCGGCCAGAATCTGGCGTTCATTCTGAAACCGCGCGGCGATGGAACGAAGGTTGGCGCCGCGCTGCAGGATCTTCACCGCCACCTGCTGCCGGAAGTCGCCCATGCGGTTGGCCAGAAAGACAGAGCCCATGCCGCCGGCGCCGATTTCGCGGACGATTTCGTACCTCCCAACGACGGGAGGCGCCTCGGAAAGAGGTTCCGGGGCCATTTCCACCGCGCCTTTGGCGAACAGATCCTTTGACTCGGCTTGGGCGGCGAGCAGGGCTTCCACTTCTGAGCGCAGTTGGCGATCGTCGCCGCAGGTGTCTTCGAGAAAGCCGAGCCGCTCGGCCGGCGCCAGGGCTTCGGCGGCCTGGAAGACTTGCCTGACGCGCTCCCGGTTTCCAGCCGAGGCGTGGAGCAGGCGCGTGACGTCCCCCGAATTGTCCATCACACAGTTGAGTTTATTACGGATGCTCAACGCGGTGTAAGAGCCTGTGCAATGGCCGCCTCCGCCAGCGGCGCCATCACCGCGTAGCCTGCGTCATTGGGAATCAGTCCATCCACGGTCAATTCCCGCTTCATCGCTCTTCCCTCGGCCAGGGCGGCGTAGTAATCCAGATAGACCGCGCCGGCTTCCCTGGCGTAGTCCTTCAGCCAGCCATTCATTCCGATGATCTTGCCGGGCGGGCGGCGAAGCGTCAGGTTGCGGGTGCAATCGCAAACCGGAGTGAGCGACGCCAGCACCACACCGATACCGTTGGCCTTGGCCAGTTCCACCATCGACATGATGTTCTCGCCGATGGTGCCTTGAGTGGCGGGCCCGGCGTTGCCGGCAAAATCGTTGGAGCCGCCTTGGATCACCACTACTTTCGGCTTCAGATTGATGACGTCCTGGCGAAAGCGCACCAGCATCTGGGGCGTCGTCTGGCCGGCGATGCCCCGGTTGAAGTAAGGCTTGCCGGGAAAAAACGCCGCTTTGCCCGTGCCCCACATTTCAGTGATTTCGTCGCCGATGAAGATCACGCGGCTGATTTTCGGATCCAGACGGACCTCGGTGTTATCGCTGCCGTAGCGAGTAAGGCTCGCCCAGTCGCTGAGTTGGCGGATGTAGCCGGCCAACTCGTTCTCCAGTTCAGCAGTGTTCTGGGCCGGGCCTGCCGCCGCGATTGCGAGCATGGCCGCCAGGATGCGAAGAGTCATCTACTTAAGGCCGAAGCAGTACAGCATTCCGTCGTAAGTGTTGAGATAGATACGGCCATTGGCAACGGCGATGCCGCTCCAGTGATTCCAGGTGGTGATCTGCTTTCCGCTATTCCAAAGTTCCTTTCCGGTCTGGGCATCCAGGGCGTAAAGGACGGCATGTGTCGACTTGGGAATACGGCGCTCCATGCGGAAATCGAGACCAACGTCGGGAAACGCCTGCGCCGTGTTCTCGCCGCTGCCATAAGCGAAGATCACGCCGTTTGCGATGACGGGCGGCTCGGCCTGGTCCATGTCGCGGGAAATCCACGCCGGAATCAACTCCAGTTTGCCGTTCACCGGGCCCACCTTGAACGCGGCAATCGCGCCTTTTTTCACCACTCCGTGCTCGATGGGCGCCTTAAACTTGGAATGTTTCGGGCCCCAGAAAGGCGTCAGCACCCAGCGGTTTCCCTTCGAATCTTCCCAGGTGGCCATTGACCCCCAGATGCCGGCCTCGGCGAAATCCACCATTTCATTGCAGATGAGCGGTGTGCGAAACAGCGGGGTGCGGTGGTCGTCGCCGCCGATCGATTCGACATCCATGAAGTAAATGCGGCATTCCTTGCTCGCATCCACCATGTATTCCTTGCCTTTGTAGTCGAAGATGGCCGGAGTCACCTGCATGTCCAGGTCGCGCTTGAACAGCCATTCGGCGTTGGACGGCCCATAGTAATCCACCAGTTCCACGGCCTTGGTTTTGGGATTGTGCTTCACGCCGATGATGCCGTTGCCATAGACGCCGTTCTCCGGATCCCAGCGGCCGTCGCCGGTGCCGGTGAACATGATGCCGTCTTTCGAAATGGCCGGACCGGAGCGGCCCCACATGCCGCCGCCCGCCGGACCCCAACTGCCCACCTTGTTCGTGGCCAGGTCATAGGTGTAGACCATGTTCGGGTTGCCGCCGCAGCCCTGCGCCGAATGGGTGTAGATCACGTTCCTGAACAGGCTCATGGCGTAGGGCTTGCCGTTGGGCGGCATAAATTTCGCGGGCGAAGCGAGTTCCTCGCCATCGGCGGCGTTCACCTTATGGAAGCGACCGTCCCAGGAAGCCGCATAGATAATGTACTTGCCGGGGCCGTCGCCGTGGCCGATGGTGACGTTCGCCGTCATGCCGCCGGGGCACAGGACGCTGGGCCCGCGCCCGCCGGGCTGATCCTGGAACGTGCTTTCAAAATGTTTTTTCCAGACCAGCTTGCCGCTAGCGGCATCAAGGGCGTAGAGGTTATCGGACACGCCGGCCTGAATCACCAGTTCCTTCGGTCCGTCCTTGGTCTGCGCGCTGCCGATGACCAGGGGCTCCAGCAGGGAATGCATCTGACGGGGCTGATTGTCGAGCTTGGTTTTCCAGAGCAGCTTGATGTCCTTGACGGTGGACGTGCTGAGGATTTTCTCGTCCTTCTGCCAGTTGGTGCGGAACGTGTCTCCGCCATCGGTCAACCAGTCAGCGCTCCAGGCGGCACAGCCGCAGAGCAACAGGGCTACTAGGGAAAAGCGTCTCATGGTGATCAATTTCCGTTCGAAGCCAATACTATACCAGACCGCGCCGCGCCTCCCGCATAAGCTGGTTTCGGTATATCATCAGAGTTTCGGCAGCACGAAAAGGAGCTCAAGAAATGTCAGCATTAGCCCGGGTCGTCTACTCCGCTGGCTGCGCCGTTCTGGCGGCGGGACTTTTGAACGCGCAGCGGGGCGGCGGGGATTGGATGACGATCGGCAACGATGCCCAGCGGTCCTCCTGGATTCGCGGCGATGGCAAAATCACACCGGAGACCATGCGCAAGCCCGGCTTTGAACTGCTGTGGAAAATGAAGCTGAACAACCAGAGCCGCCAACTCAACTCCATCTCCTCGCCGGCGCTGCTGGACTTCTATATCAGTTACAAAGGATTCCGGACCCTGGGATTCGTCGGCGGCAGTTCGGACAACGTGATTGCCATCGATACGGATCTGGCGCGCCTGGAGTGGGAGCGGGCATTGGGTGCGAAGGCCTCGCGCCCGGCCGGCGACCTGCGTTGTCCCGGTGGAATGACGTCCAGCATCACGCGTCCGACCTTTACGGGTTATCCCGGGCCGGTGGGCTTGCGCGGGTTCGGACGCGGCGGCCCGGCTAAATCCGGCGTCGGTGAACCTTTCGAAGGCGCGGTGACGCTGAAGGACCGGCCGTCGGCGCCTCCGGCTCCGCCCGCCCGTCCGAATCGCCGCACAGCGCCCGCGGTGAATCCGTTCGCGCGCAGCCCGCTGTTTGTGCTGGCGGTCACCGGTGACGGCAAGCTCCATTCGATGTATGTGTCCAACGGGGAGGAGCCCAACCCGCCCGTGCAGTTCCTGCCGCCCAACGCCCATGCGATAGGCCTGATCGCCTATGACAACACGGCTTACGCCGCCACCATTAACGGATGCGGCGGCGTGGAAAACGGCGTGTGGGCCATGAACCTGGAAACGAAGAAGGTGACCCAGTGGAAGGCGGGCGCCAACATCGCCGGCAACGCCGGTCCGGCGGTAGGCCCGGACGGGACGCTCTATGTTGCGGCGGGCTCGAAGCTGGTTGCGCTGGAACCGGGGACATTGAAAGAGAAAGCGGCATACTCGGCCGGATCGCAGACGTTCACATCCACGCCCGTGGTGTTCGACTACAAGGGCAAGGATCTGATCGCGGTAGCGGCCAGTGACGGCGCGCTGCACCTGGTGGATTCCGGTTCGATGAACGCGGCCGTGGCAAAATCCGCGCCCGGTACGGCCGGCGATTTCGCAGGCTCGCTGGCAAGCTGGCAGGACGACGCCGGTGTGCGCTGGGTGCTGGCGGCTTCGAAGAACTCCATCGTCGCCCTGAAGGTGGTGGACAGAAATGGCGCGCCCTCGTTTGAATCCGGGTGGACTTCGAGAGACATGGTTTCGCCCATTACGCCGGCGATCGTAAATGGTGTGGTTTTTGCGGTCTCGAGCGGCGTGGTGCGCGGAGGAGACGCCAAGTCCACGGCTGGCAAGTCTTCCAAGGCGGTGTTGTACGCGCTCGACGGGCTGACGGGCAAAGAATTGTGGAACAGCGGCGCCTCCATCACGTCATTTGTAACGAGTGGAGGGTTGGCGGCCGGCGGCGGCCGCGTCTATGTCTCCGCCCACGATGGCACGCAATTTGCTTTCGGATTCCCGATGGAGATCTGACAACGACGATGCAGCGAATTTTCTTTTTCGTGTTTGTGGCGGCCACTCTGGCCGCGCAACCCCAGTTCCCCGAAGGCCCAGGCAAGGAAGAAACGCTCAGGCTCTGCAAGGGTTGCCATGAGTTGGAGCGCTCCATCTCCAAACGGCAGGATCGGGCCGGTTGGCAGGCCACGATGACCAAGATGCTCGCTTTTGGCACTAAGGGCACCAGCGAGGAACACCAGTTGATCGTGGAATACCTCACCAAACATTTCCCGGCTGAGGAGATTCCCCCACTCAACGTGAATGAGGCATCGGCCATCGAACTGGAGAGCAGGCTGTCATTGAAGCGGTCGCAGGCCCGGGCGCTGATCGCCTACCGCGAGAAGAACGGCAAGTTCCAGTCCATTGACGATCTGAAGAAGGTTCCGGATCTGGACGTGGCGAAGATCGAGGCGAAGAAGGATCAGATCACCTTCTAGCCGGACCGTTGCGTGAAACGGATCGGAGGCGGCTCCCACCATAGTCAATGCAGCGTCCTGTCACGGCGCTGCTGACTAGAAAGGAGCCCTGCACCATATGCCCCGTTCCACCGCCGGCGCCGCGCCCGCCATCGCCCCGCGCCGATTCTTTCACGGATCTCAGGACGCCGCCCGGGCGATCCTCGATATCCCCCTCGGTCAGAACTTCCAGCCGGGAATGTTTGGCCGCATGTTCCCGCTGCTGAAAAAATTTACTGCCAAAGAAGAGGATCTGGCCGAGTTGGGCAAGGCGATGATCGAAACGCCTGCCCAGGCCGCGGATCCAACCCGCGACAATGCCGGGGTTCCGGCCGGCTTCACCTACTTCGGCCAGTTTGTTGATCACGACATCACGCTCGACACTACGCCGTTTCCGGAGCGCGATGTAGACCCCCAGGCCGTTGAAAACTTCCGCACGCCGGCGCTTGAACTCGACAGCGTTTACGGCAACGGACCCGGCGCCCACCCGTTCCTCTATCAAAAAGGATCGGGAGGCCTGTTCAAGATCGGCGCCAACCAGAATGTGGGCGCTTCCCCCACACTCGACCACGATCTGCATCGTGACAACCAGGGAGTCGCGCTGATCGGCGATCCTCGCAACGACGAGAACCTGATCGTCGCGCAACTGCACCTGGCGATCGAGAAGTTCCACAACAAGGTGATGACGACGCGCGGCCTCAACTTTACCGATACACGCCGCGCCGTCACTCTACATTACCAGTGGATCGTGTTGCATGACTTCCTGCCGAAAATCGTCGACCCTGCCGTGTTGCAGAACGTCCTGTCCAAAGGCCGCAAGTTCTACCGGCCCAAGAAGTATCCCTTCATCCCGGTGGAGTTTGCCGCGGCGGCCTACCGCTTCGGTCATAGCATGGTGCGCGAAACCTACAGCCACAACAGGATCTTTCCGAACGCGACGCTGATGCAGGAATTTCAGTTCACCGGACTTTCCGGCAGCTTCGTGCCGGTCCCCTCGAACTGGCCGATCGACTGGCGGCGCTTCTTTGAGACCACGCAGAAGGCCCCCGGCAATGCGTTCAACCTCAGCAGGAAGATCGACGCCGGCCTGACCCCGCAGCTTGGCTCCCTACCGCTAGGCGACCCCAAGCCGGAGCGCAATAACCTGGCCGTGCGCAACCTGGTGCGCGGCAACTCCTTCAAACTGCCTTCGGGACAATCCGTGGCCGCGGCCATGGGTGTGGCGCCGCTCACTCCCGCCGAACTCAGCAGCGGAGCCGACGGTGCGGCCGCGAAGGCCAAAGGCTTCCACAAGAAGTCGCCGCTTTGGTACTACATTCTCAAAGAGGCCGAGGTGAAAGCCGGTGGCGCGCATCTTGGTCCGGTGGGCAGCCGTATCGTGGCGGAGGTGTTCGTGGGTCTGCTGGAAATGAGCAAGGACTCGATCCTTTCCAAAGGGAACAAGACCTGGAGGCCCGACCTCGGTCCAAAGCCGGGAGAGTTCACCATGGCGCAGTTAGTTGAGTTCGTGGGTGAATTGAACCCTGTGGGCGACTAGGGACGACCGTCGCCAGAGGTTCCGGGGCGCGCGTGCTCCACGCCGAGAGCGCGCTCCGGAACGAACGGGATCGCACGCGGCATCCGGCGTTTCCGCCTTTGACATACACTTAGGTTTGCACAGAGGAAACACCGCATGAGAACCGCGATCCTGGGAATCATCCTTGCCTGCGCGGCCCAGGCCGCATGGAAAGCCGGCGCCGCCAAATACGAGATCACGCCCACAGAATCCATCTGGATGGCGGGCTACGCCGCGCGCACCAAACCGTCCGAAGGGGTGCGCCAGCCTATCTACGCCAAGGCTCTCGCGCTGGAGGACGCCTCCGGGCGGCGCGCCATTATCGTCACGCTCGACCTGGTCAGCATCCGCCGCCCCATTGCCGATGCGGTGGCAGAACGTGTCCGTACGCGCCACTCCATCCCCAGGGACCGCCTTCTCTTCAACGTCTCCCACACACACAGCGCTCCGCTGGCCGGCGATATCACCAGTTACGAAACCCGCATGGGCGAATACTACGCCAGGCAGAAGGAAGTAATCGCGCGTTACACCGCCACGCTGCCGGACCGGATCATGGAGGCCGTGGACAAAGCTGTCGGCGGCCTTGCCCCCGCCACGCTCCACTTCGAACAAGGCTTTGCGGGATTTGCGGTCAACCGCAGGCGCGTAGGCAAGCGGAACCTGCCTGGCCCGGTCGATCACGACGTTCCGGTTCTGGCGATCCGCTCGGGCGGTGAGCTTCGCGCGGTGCTCTTCGGTTACGCCTGCCACAACACGGTGCTGAGCGACTACATGATTAACGGCGACTATGCCGGCTATGCGCAGGAGACACTGGAACGCCGGCATCCCGGGGCGGTTGCGCTTTTTGTGGAAGGCGCCGGCGCCGATTCCAATCCGCTGCCTCGGCGCTCAGTGGAACTCGCCGAACGCTACGGCCAGACCCTCGCTGACTCGGTGGACGAAGTCCTGCGCGGCAAGATGCGGAGCGTGGCCGATACACTGGCGGCGGCCTACGAAACTCCCGAACTTCGCTTCCAGGCGCCGCCTGACCGCGCCGAACTGGAACGCCGCCTGGCCGGCAGGGACGATGGCGCAAAGCAGCACGCGCAACGCCTGCTGCGCCGCCTGGAACACGAAGGCCGCATCCCGGACCGCTACCCGTACCCGGTCCAGGCCTGGCGCTTTGGTAATGAATTCACCTTGCTCGCCCTTGGCGGCGAGTTAGTGGTCGACTATTCCCTGCGGTTCAAGGAAAAGTACGGCTGGGACAATCTCTGGGTGGCCGGTTACTCCAACGACGTCTTCGGCTATATCCCCTCGCTTCGCGTTCTCAGGGAGGGCGGCTACGAAGGTGGCGGCGCGTTCCAGTTCTCCAGCTTTCCCGGCCCGCTTGCCGAAGATGTGGAAGACATCATCGCGCGCAGCGTGGACTCAGTCATGGGGCGTGCGAGATGAACATCCTTCGACGTGAATTCCTCTATGCCCCGGCCGCTTTGGCGCAGGCTTCGAAGCTGAACGTGCTGTTCATCGCCATCGACGACCTGAACACAGACGCCGGCTGCTACGGCGCCCCGGTGAAGACTCCCAGTATTGACCGCCTGGCATCGCAAGGCGTCCGCTTTGACCGCGCCTACTGCCAATACCCGCTCTGCAATCCGTCCCGCACCTCGCTGCTCAGTGGGCGGCGCCCGCCGCGCACTACGGTGATGGAGAACACCACATGGTTCCGCGATGCGATGCCGGATGTGGTCACGCTGCCGGAACACTTCCGGCGCAACGGCTACCGCACACTGGCGACCGGCAAGATCTTCCACGGCGGGCTGGACGATGACCGCGCCTGGGACGTGGGCGGAACACCGCTGCGCCGCGCCGCCCCGCGCAATCCGGCAGAGCAGAAGAAGAGGGTGCAGCACGCCGATCGATTCCAGGCGCTGGAGGGTGAAGGAGAATCGGAGCCAGATGTCCGCAATGCCACCCGCGCCATCCAGATGCTGCGGGAAAAGCACGACAAGCCCTTCTTCATGGCCGTCGGCTTCGCCAAGCCCCACGTGCCATTTCTGGCCCCCAGGAAGTACTTCGATCTTTACGATCCCGCGAGCATTCAATTGCCGCCCGATTTCGCTCCCGAGCCAGTGGGAAGAACCCCCGCCTACCGTCCGAACTTCGATATCTTCATCCAGCGCCCGGCCTCTCCGGACGAAGCCCGACGCATGATTGCCGGCTACCGCGCGGCCACTTCCTTCATGGATGCGCAGATCGGCCGCGTGCTGGCCGCGCTTGAGGAAACCGGCCGCCGCCGGGACACCGTCGTCGTGCTGTTCGGCGATCACGGCTTCCATCTCGGCGACAAGGGCATGTGGTCAAAGCAGACGCTGTTCGAAAAATCGGCCCGCGTGCCGCTCGTTGTTTCCGTCCCCGGCATGGCGGCCGGCAAGCCCTGTGGCCGCACGGTGGAACTATTGGACATCTATCCCACCCTGGCCGATCTGTGTGGCCTGCCGGCTCCACGCGCCATCGACGGAGAGAGCTTCGCACCGCTGCTGCGGGATCCGGCGCGGCGGTGGGACCATCCCGCCTACACGTTTCTCCGCCGCGGCAAAGTGATGGGCGCCTCGGTTCGCACCGAACGTTACCGCTACACCGAATGGGACGGCGGCGCGGCCGGTTCGGAACTGTACGACCACGCGAGCGATCCCGGAGAATCCCGCAACCTCGCCTCGGACGCCGCGGCCAAGGCCGTCACCGCCCAACATCAACGCCTGTTGCGGCAGGCGGCTGCTCTGTCAAAATAAAGGCCATGCGTCTATTACTTGTTCCGCGGCTGGCGCTTGGTCTGCCGCTGGCCATCGCCGCCTTCGCCAATCCCGGTTTCAACGGGCGCTGGGACATCAGCGTCGAAACAGCCAATAAACGCGCCTGGTGGCTTGAGATTACAGGAGCGGAAACTCCCAAACCGAAGGGTAAATTCGTAAGCGCTTTCGCCGGCGACATGAACGTCATCGAAGAGATCGCCATCAAGGGCAACGAACTCACTTTCGGCTTCCGTCCGCCCAAGCGCGGCCACCTGGTGTACAGGGCAAAGCTGGCGGATGGAAAGCTGGAAGGCACCTTTGAGGAAGAAGGCGCCGGGCGTCCGCCGCTGCCCTGGGTGGGTGTGCGCGCGCCGGTGATCAGGGACAAGGACGACGCGTCCTGGCAGCGAGGCAAGCCTGTGGAGCTGTTCAACGGCAAGGATCTGTCCGGCTGGCGGCCCGTGCTTCCCAACAAGCCTCTCGGCTGGTCCATCTCCAAGGACGGCACGTTGACCAACACCGCCGGCGCCAACAACATCGTCAGCGACGCCAGGTTCTGGAACTTCGAAATGCACGTGGAATACCGTGTGGGCGATCATTCCAATAGCGGCATCGGGCTGCGCGGGCGCTACGAAATCCAGATCCTCGAAGACTACGGCAAGCCGCCCGATACCCACTCGAATGGCTCGCTTTATAGCCGCGTGGCACCGGCGGTGAACGCCTCCAAGCCGGCCGGCCAATGGCAGACCTACGACATCCGCCTGGTAGGCCGCACCGTCACCGTGGTGCTTAACGGCAGGAAGATTCTCGACCGGGTGGAGATTGAAGGCCTCACCGCCGTCGCCGCCGACCCGCACGAAGCGCAGCCCGGCCCCATCTTTCTGCAGGGCGACCACGGCCCGGTGGAATTCCGCAAAGTCACCATTACTCCCCTGACGAAGAAGGGCTCATAAACGAAGATGACCCGACGCCTGTTTCACACCGCCGCCGCGGCCGCACTCTCCGCCGCCGCGCAGGAAAGGAGGCCCCCTGTGCGCCTGGGCATTGACCTGTTCAGCATCCGCTCCCAGGGCTGGGATGCGTTCCGCTATCTTGATTTCTGCGCCAAGTGGAAAGCCAAGGTGGTCCACTTCTCCGAGATCCGCTTCATCGGCAGTTTGGAGGCGGAACACTTGAAGAAGGTGCGGGCGCGGGCGGAACAGTATGGCATTGAGCTCGAACTCGGCATGCGATCGATCTGCCCGACGTCGAAGGCATTCGATCCCGCCCAGGGCACGGCGGAACAGCAGCTTCTTCGCATGTTGGACGCAGGCAAGGTGGCGGGTTCGAAGCTGATCCGCGCCTTTCTGGGGACCATGGCCGACCGGGCTGATGGCGCCATCGACCGGCATATCGAAAACACGGCCAAGGTACTGCGCGGTGTGCGCAATCGCTTTGTCGACGCAGGCCTCAAGGTGGCCATCGAAAATCACGCGGGTGACATGCAGGGCCGAGAATTGAAGACGCTGATCGAGGAGGCGGGCAAGGATTTTGTCGGCGCCTGCCTCGATTCCGGCAATCCGGTCTGGGCGATCGAGGATCCGCATCTTACGCTCGATACGCTCGCGCCATACGTGCTGACCAGCCACGTTCGCGACAGCGCCGTCTGGCGGACGCCGGAGGGGATCGCCGTGCGCTGGACCCGCATGGGCGAGGGCAACGTCAATATCAGGGATTGGGCCACCAGGTTCGTAGAACGCTGCCCGGGTAAGGCGCTCAGCCTCGAAATCATCGTCACCGGCCCGCGGAACTTCGCCGTTTACGACCCGCAATTCTGGGAAGGTTACCGCAACACGCCGGCCTGGGAATTCAGCCGTTTCCTCGCGCTGGCCGAAAAAGGCCGGCCCGCCCCCTATCAGCCGCCCTCCAAGGAACAGGCCGCCGCGCGCGAGTTGGAGGATCTTGAAGAAAGCCTCCGCTGGGTACACCAGTTATTCCACTTATGAGCCTGTTAAAAGGCAAGATCGCCGTGGTTACGGGAGGAAGCCGCGGCATCGGGCGCGCCATCGCGGAAAGCTTCGCCCGCACCGGCGCCACCGTTGTCATCTGCGGCAGAACACTCGGCGCCCTGCAGGCCGTCGCGCGCGACACAGAGCATCTGCCCGGCCGCATCGTCCCTTTCCCGTGTAACGTGGCGCGCCTGGTGGAGTTGGAGCACATGGTGCAAACCGTGCTGGGCGAGCAGGGCCGTATCGACATCCTGGTCAATAACGCGGCGCAGAATGTTTACGGCGGCTATGCCCTTGACTTGGGCGACGTGGAGTTCGACCGCGCGGTGGAAACGAACCTGAAAAGCGTCTATCGCCTCACCCGGCTGGTGGCCCCGTCCATGTGCGCCCGCGGTAAAGGGACCATCATCAACATCGCCGCTCTCAGCGGTCTGAAACCCGAAGCCGAGAACCTGCTGTTTTCCATGACCAAGTCCGGCGTGATCATGTTGACGAAGTGTTACGCGCTGGAACTGGCCGCCCGCGGAGTAAGAGTCAACGCCATCGCCCCCGGCCTCATTCAGACCGATTCCAGCGCCTCTATCTGGAAGGACGAACACCAGCTTGCGCGTCACATGGATTTACAGCCGCTGCGCCACCTGGGCCAGCCCGAGGAGGTGGCCGAAGTCGCGCTGATGCTTGCCAGTGACCGTGCCTCCCTCATCACCGGCCAGGTGTTCGTTGCCGACGCCGGTATGTCCCTGATATGATCGGGAGTGGAGCGCCGGGGGGCGCCCGTGCCCGAAAAGAGGACCTCACCCTCACCCACGCCGTCACAAGCGGTTCCAAAATTCCTGAACATCGTTCCGCCGCAACAATCGGGCAACAGGCGGGAACGGGAGGAGTTTATGGTGACCGGTTACAAACCGAATCTGCAAGAATACCGCATCCGCGCCAGCCGGCTGTTGAAGGACCTGGAAAGCGGTGACCCGGCGGCGGCAGCCCGCCTTCGCCACGCGCCTGAATGGGCCGGGCAATCCATAGAACAGATCCTGGCCGTCCGCGCCAGCATCCGCCGCAAGCACGCACTGCGCGCCATCGCCTTTGAGGCCGGGTTCTCCGGATGGACGGAACTGAAACAGCGATTGGAAAACGCCTTCGATCCGGCCGCGCTGTTCGATCGCGCCGGAGGTGCGTTTCTCAACCGCTGGTTTCGAACTTACGAGGAAGCCCGTGCCTCACTCGATCGCGACGGCGGCTTCCTGTTCCCTTATCACAAGCACTTCGTAGTCTGTGAAGGCGGATTTCTCGAAGCATCGGGCATCGATCCAGGCGATCCGGATTGGGAGCGGATTGGGCGCGACTGGGTGAAACCCGCCGATACAGAAGCCCGGCGGCGGCTCAGTACCCGTCAACCGGTTACCAAGCCATCGCCGCGGCCTTGAATGGGAGCCAGATCGCTCTAGCTGATCCCAAACTTGTCGATGCGCACCGGATTTCCGTTAAAATTCGTGAACTGGAAGTGGTAGTCCTCGAAATAGTCGTTCCGCTGCTGGAGCAGGATGTGAATCGCGACCTGTTCACCAAGCTTGAGGGACTCGGTGTAATCGGAGCGCCAGTGTACTCCGCCCATGTTGCGGCCGATCGCGATGTTGGCGGCCACCTTGTTCAACTCGCCACCGACGGTGAGGTGAGCCTCGCCGGCCGGGGCGCTATAGGGAATCAGGCTTTCGCCGTCGCTTGAAGCCACCACGGGATTGGTGATCACGGCGCGCTCATCGAAGAATGCCTTCAGGATGGTGACGCAGGCTCCGGCCACCGTGGCGTGACCAGCGCCATAGGCCGGGTGCGTGGGACTGCCTTCGACGAAGGCCATCGGCATCAGGTAAGAGCCGGTCTTATCCTTCACGCGGGCCAGTGCCTGGCTGCTCATCACGGGGTTGGTGGCGCTCAGCAGGCTGGCCTTATTGTTTTTGGTGCGATCCACCAGGCCGCCGAAGGCTTCTGGCCGCAGGCGGCGGTGCACGTTCCACTTCTGGAACCAGACGGCCTTCAGTGCGCGGGTGGCAACCTCGGTAACCAGACTGAGGATGTGCGGGCCGCCGAAGGTCCCAAAGCCGATTTGCGTGTGGCTGTCCTGATAGGGGTTGCCGGGATTGAGCGGCGCCTTCGCGCCCAGCAGAATCAGGCAGGCGTTCAGATAGGCTTCATACAGTGCGTCGATGTGGACATAGTGCGCCATGTCGCGCATGTTACGGATATACCGGCGCTTGGGATCGAGCGGTTGCGGATCGGTTACTTCGAATCCGTTCTGGATGGAGATGAACTCATTCCAGGACGTCAGGAAATCCTGCATGGGCAGCGCGGTCTCCTGCTTCTGGCTGATGAGCAGGGAACCGTAGGGGATGTCGCGCAGAAGGAATTGCGAAATCAGCGGGCCGGTGGTGTCGCCGGGGGAGCAGCCGCGAAACAGAGTATTGGGAGTGACCGCGCCGCCTTCCAGGGGGCCGGTGTAGGCGCTGTGAGCCGCGCGCAGGCTCTCCATTTCCGCCGCGGCCGCGGCGACGTCGGCATTGGAAGCGAAATCATTAAACGGAACATCGCGCAGCAGCGACATCCAGTACAACTCCACCGCCTCTGTGGCGCATTCGGCGCTTTCCACCGCCGGCGCCGAAAGCATGGACAGGGCGCTTGGCGTGGGGCCTTGCAGGTCGGTTCCCTTGCCCGCCTGCGGATTGGTCATCTTCCGCGTTTCGTCCAGCGGGATGAGTTCGTAGTCGGCGGGCGAGGTGGAGTTCAGGATCACGCGCATCAGCTTGAAGCCGGTGGGGTCCACCAGGCCGGTTGTCGTGTTATGCTCCAGGCCTTTGTGGAAATTACCACGATAGTCGGCATAAGTGGCCTCGTCGGTGTTTGCTCCGGCCGTGTTGATGGAAGTGAGGGGGCAATCCGGTTTCGCCGCCACGCCCTTGAGCGAGGGCGAGATCTGGATCCTCGGATCGGGCGCCATGGAAGGTGTCATTGTGTTCCTCTGAAGGGTGCTGGTTCGGTCAGCCACACGTCTGGTGAGGAACCGCTCGAAACCGTTTCGCCTAGAAGCGCAATCGGATGGAAGTTTGAATGGACCTGGGGCCGCCCGATTGGAACAGCGGCGCCAATCCGCTTCCGGGGCTGCCGGTCCCCAACATCAGATTCAGCATGGATACTGACGAGCCGAACAGAGGGCTGGAGAGAAACCGCACAGGATCGGCGAAGTTAGGATGGTTGAACGCGTTAAACGCTTCTAGGCGGAATTGCAGCGACATCCGCCGCTCAAGGCGGAAATCCCGGCGTAGGGCCAGATCCACCTGGTGGGCGCCGAAGCCGCGGATCGCGTTGCGTCCCAGCGTGCCCTGGCGGGAGTTGGCCACATCAAGGAACGCGGCCGGATTCAGGCGCCGCCCCCCGGGTGTGGAAGCATCCCGGATCCACACCGGAAGCTGGCCAACGCGATCGGGGCGGAAGGCGTTGGCGAAATTCAGCCCCATGGCGTGCTCCACATCCAGCACCTCGATGGGAAAGCCGGCGCGGGCGCGCAGTATGCCGTCCACCGACCAACCCTTCGCAAGCCGTCCGCCGCGCCGCACATCATATGTGAACGCCGCGCTGAAGGCATGGCGCGCATCGAAGTCCGAAGGACCCTTGTCGCCGGAGGGAAGGAACCCTTTGCCGGCCCAGTGCAGCAGGGCGTCAGTGGAACTGTTGTCAATGGAATGCGACCATGAGTAAGACGCCAGCAGTTGAATGCCGGCCGATTGCCGCGTCCGGCCCTGTATCTGCAAGGCGTGGTAATTGGAAAGCCCGTGATTGGTGGCCAGGGCGAACCTGGCGACCTCAGTGGTGCCCAGGCCGCCGATCTCGCGGCGGACCAGGTCGCGGCCCCGGGAGCCGGCGTAGCCGATGGAGGCCACCGCTTTCGTGCCGAAGCCATGTTCCAGTGCGGCATTCCATTGCCGGATTTCGGGCACCAGGAATTGCGGCAGGAAGCCGTAACTCAGCAGGCCCACGGAGAAGGGAGCGAAGCGGCCGCTGCCGAGCTGGTCGGCGTTGAGGGGGCCGCTGTTGACCAGATCGGCAGCCACGGCCACGTTGGAATCGAAGAACAATCCGCCGCCGGCGCGGATTACGGTCTGGCCGTTGCGGCGCAGGCGGAAGGCGATGCCCGCGCGGGGCGCCAGGTTGGAGTGCCTGGGAGGCCATTGCGGACGCTGGACGGTCTGGGCCTGCCCGGTTTCGGGGTCGAGGTAGAAAGCCGGCTGGCCGCCGGTGGAGCCGGGGCCAAACTCCCAGCGCGCGCCGAAGCTGGCGGTCAGCCGCTGGGTTACGCGCCAAACGTCCTGCACGTAGACCGAGTTGTTGCGGAAGAGGCTGGAACCGCTGCGCGGGTTAGTAAATCCGGTCCAGAGGTTCTCACTTTGCACCAGGTCGGCCACGCGTTCGGCGACGAGAAAGTAACTTCCGGTGGCGTTGTGATACCTTGGCGCCAGTTGCAGATACTCGAAACCAAGGCGCAGGTGGTGATTGCGAAGCGTCAGATTGAGCGCGCCGGAGCCATAGGTCTGTTCCTGCCGCCAGTCTCCTTCGCGGCCTGAACTTGCCTGTCCCACGCCCGGAATGGTGACGCGGATGAGGTGATCGCAAACGGTGGGGTCGCGCAGCAGAGAGGGCGTGACTGCCTCCGGATCACAGGACGGGCGGGGCGGGGCGCCGGGCTGAACCCACAGAGATTCGCCGGTGGCGCGGCTATGATTGCCGCGGGCGTCCAGCACCATCCCGGCGGGCAGCCGCACGTTGACTCCGCCGGTAAGGCTGCGCGAGCCCAGGCTAAGTTCACCTACCGGCGTACTGCCAAACTGGCTGATGGAGGGCGCCTGGCTGAATCGCCCGAACAATGTGATGGAGGAAGTAAGTGCGTGGTCGATGCGCGCGCTGCCGGCATCCAGGCGGGAAGGGCGGCTTCCCCTGCCGGTCCACTCGCTGAGTCCGTTGCCGAAGCCGGCGCCATTGGGGCGAGGGAAGAGATTGACCAGGTTGCGCACCCACACCGGCGATTCTTCGAGGACGGTTTGGGAGGGAACGACGCCGCGCCAGGCGAATGGCTGCCGCAGACGAATGCCTTCATAGGCGGCGAAAAAGAACGTTTTGTCGTGGCGCACGGGGCCGCCCAGCGTTACGCCGAAGTCGTTCACCCGCAGGGGTACGCGTCGGTAGCCGTAGCGGTTGGCGTGCCAGTCATTGGCGTCCAGCCGTTCGTGGCGGAAATAGTGGAACAGGGATCCATGGAAATCGTTGGAACCGCTGCGGCTGCTGATGGACACCTGGGCGCCTGGCAAACGTCCGAACTCGGTCATGGCCGAGGAGGTCTGCACGCGGAATTCGTCTACGGCTTCCAGTGTGGCCAGGGAATGCAGCGTGCCGAACGCCGTCATGCCGGGCAGCGAGCCGCCGGTTGACTGCATGGGCAGGCCTCCGCCGCTGACGCCGTTGTTGGCGCTGACGCCATCCACGGTGAAGTAATTCGTATTGGGACGCTGGCCGTTGGTGGTGAACTGGCCGGCTTCGCCGCGCGTGGCGGGGGTGACAACGGTTCCGGAGGCGAGCTCCATCAGGCTCATCAGGCCGCGGCCGTTGAGCGGAAGCTTTTCAATGCGTTCGCGCCCGATGAGCGTGCCGGCGGCGCCATCGTCGGCGTTGATCAACGGTGGGGCGCTTTCGACGGTGATGGACTCATGCACGCTTCCGATGACAAGAGAAAAGTCCACCCTTGCCGCTGACGATACATCCAGCTTCACGCCGAACCGGATGGTGGTGCGGAAACCCTCCTTGCGCACCGTGACTTTGTAGGAACCCGGATGCAGGGAGGCAATGAGATAGGCGCCGCCGGCGCGCGTCGAGGTGTTGCGTCTGAATCCCGTATCCTCATTGACAACGGCGATTTCCGCGGCGCTAACGCCCGCGCCGGAAGGGTCGAGAACCACGCCCGAGAGATCAGTAAACTGCTGCGCGCACACCGCGGCCGGCAGGGCCAGCATCAGGCGCAGCCAATACAGCATCAGTTACATTATTGCCTAAGTAGCCGCTGGCAGGCTTCGGCGCGGGATTTCAATTCGGTGACGGCGCGCAACAGTTGGGAAGGAACGGCCTCGGCGGAGATTTCCGGCGGGGCGCCGCCGAACAGAGCCGCCAGCAGCCTTTCGGCGCGCCGCGCGGTGACGAATAACTGTTCGGTGGCGTCCTGCCAGGATGAAGGCGGATTGACATCGGGCGGTGCGGCGATGGCGCCCAGGCTGGCAAGCGACGGCGCCAGTTGCCGTTCGAGCGCCGCCGCGTGAGAGGCAAGCTCACGGGCGTGTTCACCCAGCAGGCGCAGAACTGTTGCCCGGTCGGCGGCCGAAAGCGCGGCGGATTCGGGGAATCGGGCCGCGAGGCGGCGCATCGCATAGAGCCTTGCCATGGCGGCCTCGGACTGGTTGAGCGCCGCCGAGGCAAGCTGATCCAATTGTGCCCGTCCGCCGAGTTTTTCGGCGAAACGATCCTGCAATTCCGAAGCGCTGGCGGAAGCGACGGCCTGGGTTCGTTCCGCCACTGCCACCGCCGGCACGGCATCGGTAAATTGCAGGCCCGCCGCCATTCCGCTCAGCGCGGCGGCGATCTGCTGTTGGCGGGTGGGGTCGATTCCAAGGCCGCGGACTTCGATGCGGCTGTTGGAACGGCTGACCTCCACGGCCTCGCCCAGGTCGGCGCCGATCGCCTGCAGGGCGGCAAGCACGCGCAACTCATCGCTGGTGGTGGCCCCGGATGCGGCCGGTGGCGGCGCCGGAACTGGCGCGGGCGTCTCGCGGACAGACGAGGGCGCCGCCACAGCTATCTCACCGGCCGGCGCCGGTTCGGCCGGCAGTTCGGTGATCTCCACAATCTCGTTATCGCGAAAGCGGAAGGTGCCCTCCAGTGGATGAAGGTCGGAACCGCGCAGGGCGAGCGTGGCCTCGGCCAGGTCCCCGGTGGCGGCGGTGGTGTGAATCCGGAAAGCTCCGCCGCTTTCGGCCACTTCATCCTGCCTGGCCGGCAGTTGATCACGCCACTGCTGGAAGGCGCGGGCGCTCAGCGGATCCTGCCAGTCATAATGGGCGGCGGCAAAGCGCGCCTCAATTGGTGTTGGCCGCGCGCCGGAATTGACCGTGCGCACCAGCGTCTTCGACCGCGTGCGGATGCGGATACGCTTGGCGGCGGCGGGCCTCGCCTCCGAGGCGGCGACGGCCTGGCGCAACAGTTCGGCAGCCTGCGCCGAGGGTGTGATCCGCAGTTGCTGGTTGAGCAGCAGTACCACTGTGAGGGCGGCGGCCACGGGCGCCCACCGGCGCATAGCCGGCATCCGCAGGGCGGCGGCGATGCGCGATCCAAAGGACTGCCGCCCGGCCGCGTCCACCTCCGCCATTCGCGAATAAAGATCGGCCCAGGGCCGCGGCGGCGCGGGCAGTTCTTCCAACACGGTCTTGCGGTAGGCCACGCAGCCGGAGATTACTTTCTGCACGCCTTCCAGTTCGGCGCGGCACTGCCAGCAGGCTTCCAGGTGCTTGCGCACCACGCCCGCCTCCGAGGCCGCCAGTTCGCCATCGGCGTAGCGCAGCAGTTGGTCGTCGCTGGGATGGGTGTTATTCATTTCCCACCCTCTTCAATCTTGTGATGGCGCGGCGCAGAAACTCGCCGACGGCGGAGGCGCTGATGCCAAGCGCGGCTCCGATCTCGGGGTAGCGCAGCCCTTCCATGCGCAGGAACAGGCAGCGGCGCTGTTGTTCGGACAATCCTTCGATGGCGCGGTGAAAGGCCAACGAGCGCTCCCGTTCGAGAAGTTGCTGTTCGGGCCCTTTTTCGCGTGAGGCGATGCGCAGTTCCAGTTCCGGGTCGAAGGCGGGAGCCCCGCTCTGCTCGGCCGCGCGCAGCTTCAGGCCCAGGTTGTGAGCCACGCGGAAGATCCAGGCCCGCGGATTCTGCAGATCCGTACCCTTCCTGAGTTCGACGTAAAGACGGAGGAACACTTCCTGCGCCGCCTCCTGCGCCTGAGCGGGATAGAGCCCAAGCGTGAGCAGGTAACGGTAAACGTCGTCGCGCGTTTCCTCGTAGAGGTGGGCAACCCGATCCTGCAGACTGGTCACAGCCCTCCCGGTACTCAGCAGTCCCGTCAGTTCCCCGCCAAGAGGATAAGAGGGCATGAGATCGCCTTGCGCCGGTCATTTCCAGCGTTGCACACACAGCCAAAGACCCGCCACGGGGGAAATTCCACTACAGGGGCGGAAAATATTTTCAGATGGTGTAGTGGATTTCGCCCCTGTCCGGTCTTAGAGGGCGATGGCCGTTCCGAAGGTCTGCGTCAGTATCGTCACTTTCAACAGCCGGCGGTACATGGATCGGTGCCTGGAAGCGGTTTTGGCCCAGACGGGCGTGGATTTTGAGGTTGTGATCGTGGACAACGCTTCCACGGACGGGACCCGGCAGTGGTTGAAGGGCGTGCGCGACCGGCGCGTCCGCGTGGTTTACAACGAGCGGAACGTGGGATTTGCCGCCGCCCAGAATCAATGCATCGCGCTTTCGGGTTCCCACTGGGTTTTGACATTGAATCCTGATGTTCTTCTGCTTCCCGGCTTCCTTCGGCGTCTCTCGGAAGCTGGTGATGCGGATAGCCGCATTGGCTCGGTGTGTGGAAAGCTGTTGGCCATAGGCTCCGACTTTTCTCCTTGGCCGGAGCCGCGAATCGATTCGGCAGGCATTTACTTCACACCGGCCATGCGGCATTTTGACCGTGGATGGCATGAGCCCGATGACGGGCGGTTTAACGATCGCGAATATGTCTTTGGCGCATGCGCGGCGGCGGCGCTCTATCGCAGGGAGATGATCCGGGACGTGGCGCTGGCGGACGGCTTCTTCGATCCGGATTTCTTCGCCTATCGCGAAGACGCCGATGTGGCGTGGCGCGCGCAGTTGCTGGGCTGGCGGTGCCTGTATGCTCCCGAAGCTCAGGCCTATCATGTGCGGCGGGTGACACCGGGGCGGCGGTTTTCCATTCCCGCTGAATTGAACATGCATTCGGTGAAGAACCGGTTCCTGATGCGGGTGAAGAATCTGACCGGGGGGCTGGGGCGGCAATGCGGCGTGGCGGCGACGTTGCGGGATCTGGCGGTGGTGGGCGGCTGCCTGTTGTTTGAGCAGCGGTCCCTGCCGGCGTTCTGGCGGATTGCGCGGTTGCTGCCGAAGGCACTGGAGAAGCGGCGGGAGATTATGCGGCGCCGGCGGGTAAGTGACGAAGAGATGATCCGGTGGTTCCGAGCGGAGCCGGTTGCCGAGCCCGCGCCGCAGTTGGCGCTGCGGGCGCACTGAGTGTTCTGTTGCTTCCGTAGTAAGATCCTGCCGGTTCTTACTGGTCCTGAGTGTCGTCTTGCCCGCGCCGGCGCAACTTGCCTCAAGCCTGCGATTCACACCTGTTACACCCTGCCGTGTCGTGGATACCCGATCCGGCTCGGGGAAGACCGGAGCGTTCGGTCCACCGTCAATCCTCGGCGGCGCCGTCCGTACCATCCCGGTAGCTTCCTCAGGTTGTGGGATCCCGACAACGGCGCGGCAGCAGTGAGCGAGGCCCGGGTTCTGGAGGACCTTGAGGCGGCCAATCGGCTGTGGGGACAATTGGGAATTCGCTTCGTGGCGACGTTGCACCCAGTCACAAATAGCCCTGTCTGGTATCTCGATAATGCAGCCTATTTGAGCGTCGATCCCTTCGGTATCATCGAATTGACGTCTACCTTTGCGAATACGGGTGGGTTCGAAGCATACTATGTGTCCTTCTGTACGCTACCAGATGGCTCCGAGGATGGGGTCGGAATTGGCACCAATTTCGGAGCGGTTGTTTGCATGGAGACTGGGGCCAGCCGCCGCGTGCTTGCTCACGAGTTGGGTCATACATTGATCGGGTCAGGCCATCGAGGATCAACGGCGAGCCTGATGTATGACTTTGACGCGAAATCGAATTCCGATCTTACGCTGGCTGAACGAACTACTATGATCGCACGAGGGACCTATCAGCATCAGTAGGAAGGATCTCCGTCATGATTAGTCGAATCTTCTTCTATACAGCCTTGGTTCTCGCGCCAAACGCCGTGGCACAGCGTCCACGATCACT
>JANRLE010000277.1:0-4448 GCA_033762895.1 Bryobacteraceae bacterium
TGAAGGGCAGCCACAACGGTCCGGTCATCGTCAAAGGCAACCCTGAGCAGAGCCTGTTATGGAAGAAGGTGTCGGCTCGGCTGATGCCGCCCGCCATTTATGGGCAGACCATTCCGGATGCCGGCCTTGAGACGATTAAACAATGGATCGCCGCTGGCGCGCCTTCTGACGCGCCAATCGGGGCGCCGGCGAAGGAAGCGGCCGAGCAGCGCGCGCGCTTTGAGCGCGACCTCCATCCCATCTTCAAGAGCCGCTGCATTCAATGCCATGGCGGCAAGACACCGGCCGCCGGACTCAGCCTGCATACCACCGCCGATGTCCTGAAGGGCGGCACCAACGGTCCGGTGGTTGTCGAAGGTTTTTCCGAGCGCAGTCTGTTGATCCGCCGCGTCGCCAATCACACCATGCCGCCGCCGGGATCCGGCAAGCCCCTTTCAGAGAGCGAAATCCGCGCCATGCGCGAATGGATCGACCGCGGCAATTTCAGCGAATCGGTCATAACGGATGCGTCCGAACGGCCGTTCACACCCCTGGAGGCGCCCGCGATCACGCCCGAGCAGCGCCAGTTCTGGGCATTTCGCAAGCCCATCGCCGCGCCGGTTCCCAAAGTGAAGGCGCAGGCGCGGGTTCGCACGCCCATTGACAACTTCCTGCTGGCGAAGCTCGAATCGAAGGGACTTTCCTATTCTCCCGACGCCCCGGACCTGAAGCTGATGCGCCGCGCGTTCTTCGACCTCACCGGCCTGCCGCCCACGCCATCCCAGATCGCCGGCTTCGTCAACGACACCGCTCCGGGCGCTTATGAGCGGCTGCTCGACCGCCTGCTCGATTCGCCCCACTACGGCGAGCGCTGGGGCCGGCAGTGGCTGGATGCCGCCGGCTATGTGGACACCACGGGCAAGGACTTCGATCCGAGGAAGGCCGAATATGCCGACGGCATGTGGCGTTATCGCGACTATGTGATCCAGTCCTTCAACAGCGACAAACCCTGGGACCGCTTCCTCACCGAACAGCTTGCCGGGGATGAGTTGGTGGACTGGCGCTCGGCTTCGAAGTTCACGCCGCAAATTACAGAATTGCTCACCGCCACCGGCTATCTGAGAAACGTGCTGGATATCACCGAGGAAGACATCAGCAATCTGCCGGTGGAGCGCTACGAAGCGCTGTTCAAGTTGATGGAGAAGGTGTCCAGCAGCACGCTGGGACTCACCGTGGGCTGCGCCCGCTGCCATAGCCACAAGTTCGATCCCATCTCCCAGCGCGACTATTACCGGCTTCTGGCGCTCTTCACCACATCCTACAATCCCACCGACTGGCTGCAGCCGCAGAACCGCCATCTCTACACCATTTCCAGGACGGCCAAGGAAGAGATTGACCGGCACAATCAGGAACTGGACGCGCCCATCGCGGAGTGGAAGAAGCAGATGGCGGCGGTACGCAAGCCCTACGAATCGCGGCTGCTGGATGAGAAGCTGAAGGCCCTTCCCGAGGCCATCCGGCAGGATACGAAGGCCGCCATCGAAACGCCCGCTGACAAACGGGACGAAGTGCAGAAGTATCTTTTCAATAAGTTCAACGCGGAACTGAAAATCCCTCCCAAGGACCTGGAGGCGGCTCTCTCTCCCGGCGATGCCGAGTCCATCGCCTATATGGAGAACGAGGTGGCGAAGTTCGAAGCGAAGAAGGTCAAGCTGGAGAAGGTCCAGGCTTTGTGGGACGTGGGCGCGCCGCCCGCAATCCGCCTGCTGCAGCGCGGCAGCCCCGACGCGCCGGGCCCCCGGGTGACGCCCGGCTTCCTGGAGATTCTCTCCAGCCAGGGGCGTACCGATGCCGCCAAGCCCGCCGCCGCGCATGGCGAGACCTCAGGCATGCGCCTGGCCTTCGCGCAATGGCTGACCAGCGCCGATCACCCGTTGACCGCCCGCGTGATCGTCAACCGCATCTGGCAGGGCCACTTCGGCACGGGTATCGTCGCCACTCCCGACAACTTCGGGACCACGGGCGCCCCGCCCACCCATCAGGAATTGCTGGACTACCTGGCAGTCGATTTCATGAAAAACGGCTGGAGCGCCAAGCGCCTGCACAAGCTCATCATGACCTCCACCGCCTACCGCCAGTCCGCACAGCGGGGCAGGGCGGAGGCCATCGATCCGGACAATGCCCTGTTGTCTCGCATGAACCTCCGCCGGTTGGACGCCGAATCACTGCGCGATTCCGTGATGGCGGCTTCGGGTAAACTCAATCCCACCGCCGGCGGGCCTCCGGTTCCGCTTGAGATGCGGCCCGATGGCTTGCAGGTGGTGTCTTCCAAGGAGCCCGAATCGGCGCAATGGCGGCGTAGCATCTATCTCACCTCGCGCCGGACTTACCCGGTGAGTTTTCTTGGCGTGTTCGACTACCCGATCATCGACACCAACTGTGCGCGGCGGGTTCCATCCGCCACGCCCCTGCAATCGCTGACGATGATGAATGACGGCTTCGTGTGGCAGGCGGCGGAGGCGCTGGCCGCCCGCGCGAACGGAGACGTGGACATGGCCTACCTGCTCACGCTTTCCCGCAAGCCGGCGGACGAGGAAAGACGGTTGGCCGCGGAATATCTGCAGTCGAATCCGTTCAAGACGTTCGCGCAGGCATTGCTCAGTTCGAACGAGTTCCTGTACATCGATTGACCGGGCCCCGATCGTCGGTTGCCCAACTGTAGGGTTCCTCAGAGCACCCCGTCTTCATGGCGCCAAATCCGGTCAGGCGCGATTCAATTCGTCGCTCAGTCATTGCCGTCTGAAACCGGTCTCTGCTGTGGTGTTCGGTCACCTGCTTCGTACCCGTTCATCTCGGCTCCTTCGGTCAGAAGCAGTCCTTGGATCTCGACTACGCGTTGCCAGGCACTGACGAGCGTCATTACGTAGTCCTCCTGTAACTGGAAGAGGTTGCGCTGCGCGATGATGACCTGCGGGTATGCCGCGGCCATCTGCCGGAAGCCTCGAAGGTAAAGTTCGTAGGCTTCCTGCGCCTTTGGTATCATCACGGTCCGGTAGCGGTCCGTGGTGACCACTGAATCCTGATATTCGCGGTAGACGGCTGCCAGCCGCGAGCGAAGGTTGAGACGTGTCCTCTCAACGGCAAGGCTGGCCCGATTATTCTCCTCCCGGGCTGCAGCTATATTGCCCTGGTTCCGGTTGAAAATCGGAATCTGGATACCGACTTCGGCGGAGCCTTGCCATCCAACAGGCCGGTTGTTTAGCTCCAGGCGTTCCCGGTTATAGTGAATGCCGACGCGCCCGAACAGATCGGGGACGGCCGCGGCTTTCGCCTGACTGACTGCGAGTTCTGATCTGGCCGTCGCAACCTGGGCGATGCGCAGTTCGGGGCTCTCAGAAAGGATCTTCTCCAAAGCCTGATCGTAAGCGAGTTCCGGAAGTTCCTCAATGCTTCCTGCAAGCGGGCCTGGCCGAAGTTTTGGATTTCCGGTTACTGCCGCCAGTTGCCGCCACGTGCGGTCCAAGGAGTTTCGGGCTGTGACGAGGCCGAGTTCTAAACGCTGCGCCTCAATCTCGACTGCGAGGAGATCCGGCCGGTCGGCCTGTCCAACGTTCTGCAGTTCGGCCGTTGTCTGAACCGCCCTGCGAGCAAGGGCAACAAGCTGGGACCGGACCTCGATGAGCCGTTGCTCACCGAGGGCCTGATAGTAGAGCGTACGAACAGAATTGATGACCCTCTGGCGCTGAGCTTCCACCACGGCCTGAGATTGAGTAACTCCTTGTTCGGCAAGCTTCTTTGCGAAGCGAAGTTTTCCGCCTGTCACAAGTCGCTGCTCAACGAAAATGCCGTGTTCGCCATAGTTGAACACGGAACCGCGGTTGACGTCATCGCCCGTATAGCCGGCCATCGGGTTTGGGTAGAAGCCAGCTTGCCGCCGCAGTGCCTGAGCGGCTCGAACTGACGCATTGGCCTGTGCAATTGAAGGGTTTCTTCTAAGCGCCATCTGTTCAAGATCTTCGAGCCGAAGAGCGGTAGCGGCGCTCGAAGCGGCTTCTCCAGCGGGCGGCTGCTGGCCGCGCAGCGCACTTGCTCCCTGGACCGCCAGAAGGATGAATGAAAGATAGATTCGGCTATACCTGATTGGCATCACTTTTCCGTCCCCCCTTGGTGGTGCTGATGGGGTTCTCCTGACGCCTTCGGTTTCGGATTCTTCGCATCCTCTGCTTTCAGGGCCATGATCTTGCCATAGAGCTCGGGCTTAACGACGCGGACGATCGTCATCATGCCCATCATCGAGCCTGTCCACCCTGGTCTAAGACCAAACGTTTCCGGCTTTCGATATTTCTCGTCCTCAGTCATCCACATGTCCTGCGGATACCCGGGCACCTTCTTCTTCGCAGCATCATCCTTCGGATACATGTCTTTGAGGGGGTCAAACGGCTCGGCTCCGGTCTGCCCCGTGTGCCCGC
>JANRLE010000278.1:0-53844 GCA_033762895.1 Bryobacteraceae bacterium
ACGTCGGAAGGAGCGAAGGCGTTTAGCCCGTTGTTCGGAATGGAAGACTGGTTCAACCCCGGATTCGCAGGCCGATTCCAGGTGAAGTTCATCTTCTAATATTCGAATCTGAACATATTTATTCGGCCGGGAGCGCGCCCAAAACCGCGCCCCCGGCCTTTTTTCACTCAAAAAGTTTCAATTATTGCAACGGCCACGCGACGCGAGGCATCCCAACTTGTAAAATCCCAGTCAGGGAGTGTCTCAAATGTTAACCGTCCGATTCTGTCTCGCTTTCCTCGTCACACTCGCTTCCACGCCGGCATTCGCCCAGATCACCGGCGATCTCAGGGGCATCGTGCTCGATACCTCAGGCGCCGCCATGGCCGGCGCCAAAGTGGTGGCCCGCAATCTTGAAACCAGCGAAACCCGCACTGCCGAAACCGGTAATGACGGCATCTTTGTATTCAATCTCCTCAAAATCGGCCGCTACGACGTCCGCGCCGAGGCGCCCAATTTTAAGGCAGCCGTCGCCCCGGCGGAAGTGAGGGCCGGTGAGGTGGCCAGCGTTCGCTTCGCCCTCGAACTCGGACAGGTCACAGAGACCGTTACCGTGGCCGAGGCCGTGGCGCAGATCGACATCGAAAACGCACAGTTGCAGACTTCGGTGGTGGGCCAGCAGGTTCTGGACATCCCGGTCAACCGCAACCCCAACAATTTCGCCATCACCGCGCCCGGCACCGCGCCCGTCTCGTCAAACAACCCCTTCCTTGGCTCGGGCAGCTTCAACACCAACGGCGGGCGCGGACGCGGCAACAACATTACCATCAACGGCATCACCGCCACCGACGTGTCCGTCACCGGCACCGGCGGCCCCCTCACCCCGCTCATTTTCCAGAGCATTCGTGAGGTGAAGGTGATCACGAACAATTTCAACGCCGAATACGGCCGCAATGCCAGTTCTCAGGTGATGTACCTGACCAAAAGCGGCTCCAACGGCTTTCACGGCGAGGCCTTCGAATTTTTCCAGAATGACAAGCTGAACGCCCGGCCGTTCTTTGACCGCACCGGCCGGACAAACATCGTCCGCTACAATCAGTACGGCTTCGTGGTGGGTGGACCGGTGCTGCTTCCTAAATTGGCCGACTGGCGCAACAAGGTTTTCTGGTTCGCCGGCTACGAAGGGCAGAAGCGGCGGGGCGCCGGCGCGGCCCGCGTGGCGCGAGTGCCCACTCCCACGCAGCTCTCCTCCATTACCGATCCCACCGCCAGGGCGCTGGCGCAGCAGTATCAATTGCCGAGCGATCCCTCAGGTCAGATCCAGACGGCGGCGCCCAACACCACCGACATCTGGAAACTGAACCTCCGCGGCGACATCAACATCACGCAAAACGATGTGCTGTGGATCTCCTACATGGATGCCAACGACGTCACCGCAAGCTCGGGCCTGACGTTCATCAACAGCAACCTCCCCGGCTTCGGCGCCAGCAGCACCAACCGGCCGCGCAATGCCCTGCTTTCGCATACCCACACCTTCGGCGCCACCTCGGTGAACGAATTCCGCTTTGGATTCGGCCGCAGCGAGCCGGCGTTCCCCATCGACACCCCCTATCCGATCGGACCGCGGCTGACCTTCCAGGACGGCTCCGTCAACAGTTTCGGCGTGTGGGAAGGACTGCCGCAGGGGCGCTCGCAAAACACATGGCAGTTCAGCAACATCTTCTCTCACATGCGCAGCCGCCACAGCCTCAAGGCCGGCTTCGAATACTACTACCTCCAGGCCGATTCCTTCTTTGACGCCGTCCAACGGCCCCTGCTGACTTTCGCCAACTTCAACGATTTCGCCGGCGGACGCCCGGCCGTCTTCCAGCAGCGGTTCGGCAGTTCGGTCCGCGAAAACCGCGTGAAGAACCTCTACGGCTTCTTCCAGGACGACTGGAAGGCTACCCGCAACCTGACCATCAATCTCGGTCTGCGCGTGGAGTGGGCAGGAGGTCCGTACGAAAAGAACGGCATCGTATCGAATCTGAACCTGGACAACCGCAGCGCATTCGGCGCGGCGGGCTCGGGTCCGTTCGGCCTGCTGGAACAGGGCAAGCCTTCCTTTGACAGCAACTACAATTGGGCGCCGCGATTTGGCTTCGCCTGGACTCCGATGGGGAACCAGAAGACGGTGATCCGCGGCGGCTACGGTATCGCCTACGACTTTGTCTTCCTCAACCCGATCACCAATCAGCGCTTCCTGCCGCCCTTCATCGTGACCGGAACCATTTCCGGACAGGGTAACTTCACCGGTGACAACACGCTGGCGCGCATCGTGGCCGGCACGGCCGCCATCCAGTCACAAACCAAGGCCGTTGTGGGCCAGTTGAGCACCAGCATCACCAACTTCGGCGCCATCAGCCCGGCCATCGCCCAGGATCTGGCCAACGGGCAGGTGCAGCAATGGAACTTCGGCGTGCAGCGCGAGACATTCGGCGGAATTGTGGTGAAGGCGTCCTACGTCGGAACCAAGGGCAATTACCTGCCCCGAGGCCGCGACATCAACCTCATCGCCTCGCCCGTCGCCCCGGCCACCAGCGTTGCGGATGAAACCGCCCGGCTGGCCGAGTTCCGCACCGCGTTCGGCGGACTCAACGCTCCGGCTTCGGGCCGCAGCAACCGCATTGACCCCCGCTACAACGGCATCATTTACAACGAAAGCTCGGCCAATTCCAGCTATCACGCCGGCCAGTTCGAAGTCTTCAAGCGCTTCAACTCAATGAGCTTCACCGCCAACTACACTTACGGCAAGTCGATCGACGACAATTCCGACGTCCTTGGCGTGCTGGTAAACGATAGCGCCAACCAGCAGAACCCCCTCAATAACAAGGACAACCGCGCCGTCTCCCAATTCGATCTGCGGCAGCGGGTGGTGTTTGTTTACGACTGGAAGCTCCCCTTTTTCCTCGGCTCCTCCAACCGCCTGCTCAAGACGGTGGTGGGAGGCTGGGGATTCTCCGGCATCACCGCCTTCCGCTCCGGATTCCCCGTAAACTTCGACGCAGGATCCCGGCGCGGCATCGGCCCACTCTCGGTGCTGGGTGGCGGTGCTTTCGTCCGCCCGAACGCCGCGGGCGCAATCAACAATTGGGACCCGCGTCCGTCCGGATCGGCAGGCTCTCCCAACGGCCTCAACACCGACCCGGTTCAACCGATCTCTTCTTACGCTCAAAGCCTCGGTCTTTCCCAACCGCTGCTGGGCAACTTTGGGGGCCTCGGCCGCAACGTTCTCCGCCTGAACGGCGAGCGCAACTTCGACTGGAACCTCTATAAGAACTTCAACTTCACCGAATCGAAGTTCCTGCAGTTCCGTGCCGAGTTCTACAACGTGTTCAACAACACGTCGTTCCAGACCGTGGACGCCACCATCACCAGCCCCAGCTTCGGCCAGTATCAGACCGTGGCCCAGGACGCGCGCTTCATCCAACTCGGACTGCGCTTCGTGTTCTAAACAGGAATGCTCTAATGTTGGAATGCGCGTGATAGCAATTCTGGCGGCGCTGCTGGCCCTCACCGGCTGCGGCGCCGCTCCTGAACCCGTACGAAAAGCCGAAGCACCGAAGCCGGCGCCCATGCCGGATGTTTACCGGGTCAAGTTCGAAACAAGCAAAGGTGACGTGGTGCTGGAGGTGCGCAAGCAGTGGGCGCCCCGCGCCGCTGCCCGCTTCTATGAACTGGTCACCACGGGTTACTATGACGGCTCGCGCTTCCATCGCGTGATTCGCAACTACGTGGCGCAGTTCGGCATCCACCGCGATCCGAAAATCTCCCAACTCTGGCGGGAACTGCGATTTCCCGACGAGCCCGTCAGGCAGAGTAACCGCAAGGGCTGGGTCAGTTTCGCCCAGCTTGGACCGAACACGCGTAACGTGCAGGCTTTCATTAACCTCAGGGATAACCGGGATCTGGACAAGCAGGGGTTTCCGCCGTTCGCGCAGGTGGTGGAGGGCATGGATGCTGTCGAGCGTCTGTACTCATCCTACGGCGAGTTGCAGCCCAAAGGTGGCGGTCCGGACGGCGTAAAGGCGGAGTTGCAGGGCAACGCGTACCTGGAAACGCAGTATCCGCGGCTCGATTACATCATCAAAGCCAGCGTGGTGCCTTGAATTCTATCGCCACCACCTGCCGAAATCCATCCACCGCGGCCGGCGCCCGGGTTCGTTTCCCCGCGCGGCGATGACCTGAACCGTCACGTTATCGTGGCCGCCCGCATCGAGAGCCAACCCGATCAAAGTCGGCGCGGCGTCTTTGGGATCGCGATTCGCCGCCAGAACGGCCCCAATCGCTTCGTCCGGCACATACCCGGACAATCCGTCCGAACAAAGCAGCAAAATATCGCCGGGCCGGAGCGTGAACGGATCCCCCACCGCCGGTTCCAGCACCGGCTGAGGCCCCAACGCCCGCGTCAGGATGCCGGCCTGGTGATGATCGCGCGCCTGAGCCTCGGTCAGGAGGCCACCTTCCACCAACGACTCCACCACGGTATGGTCCCGCGTCAACCGTTTGAGCCCGCCGCCCGTCCAAAGGTAAGCTCTGCTGTCGCCAACATGCGCGATGCGCGCCACCGCCCCTTTAACCAAAGCGCAGACCAGCGTACACCCCATTCCCGCCGTAGCGGGATCGCCCGCCTGCGACCATACGTGCAGCTTCTGATTCACCGTCTGGATCGCCGCGCGCAACGCAGCCTCGGGTGGTGACAGAGCGTCCGCCTGAGCCAGGCACCCCTGCAGAAGCTGTATCGCCATTTGCGCCGCAAACGCGCCTCCCTGCCGCCCTCCCATTCCATCGGCCACCGCATAGGCGTGCCCGATTGGCGCGCCGAAGGCCACGCTGCGGTCCTGGTTTTCGGACCGGACAAGCCCTGTGTGGGTCGCTTCGGCAAACTGGATCTGAATCGCGCTGCTCATCCCCTACCTGATATTCGGACCGGTCGCGCCATTTCAGTATGATGCTTCTATCAGAGCAAAACTGCCACGGATTCACGCCCTGGTTGGCGAAGAGGAGGCCGATGGAGGGAAACAAGCGGATCGAAGAACTGTTCGAAGCCTGTTTCGGCAGGACGCCGGAGGAATGGGATTCGATCCTGAAGGACGAAGGTCCCGAAGCCTCCCGCCAGGTGCGGGAGTGGCTTGCCTCCGCCGAAGTGCCGCCGGAGGAGGCGGCCCACGCCGCCGATCCGCGCATCGGCAAACGGTTGGGCGCCTACGTGGTGGAAAGCTGCCGCGGCGAAGGTGGCTTCGGCAAGGTGTATCTGGGGCGGGCCGATACCGACTCTTCCAGACCCGTCGCCATCAAGTTCCTCAAGGAGACCCTGAGCGGCCTTGACCGGATGCTTTTCCGGCGTGAACAGCAGGCCCTGGCGAAACTCAGTCATCCGGGAATCGCCCGTTTCCTCGACGCCGGAGTTACCGAAGACGGTGAGCCCTACGTCGTAATCGAATGGATTGACGGCCGCCCTTTGACCGAATATCTTGCCGGCCGTGAAGTGCGGGAAGTCATTGCCCTGTTTCTGAAGGTGTGCGAAGCAGTGCGGCACGCTCACCAGCACTTTATCGTACATCGGGACCTGGCGCCGCATAACATCCTGGTCACCCCGCAGGGCGAAGTCAAGATCATCGACTTCGGAATCGCCAAGCTGCTGGACGCCTCGAGCCCGGCCGACCGCACCGCTGGCGCCCGCCCCTTCTCTTTTCCCTACGCTTCGCCCGAACAGGTGGGGACCGAGGCGACAGGCCTGGGCGCCGACGTCTATTCATTGGGCGCGGTGCTTTATGAGTTGCTCACCGGTGAGCCGCTGTTTCCCGAGCCTCAAACCGGCGGCGATCCGCTGCCGCGATGGCGGGACCGCGCGCGCCGCGAGATGATCCGCACCTCCGAGCCCGTTCCCCCCAGTGAACGGACATCCTCGCGCGGCAGAACGAAGCAGTTGCGCGGAGACCTGGACTGTATTCTTCGAAAAGCTGTGAGTAAGAGACCGGAAGACCGTTACCCGAGCGTAGAGGAGTTCATGGAGGACTTAAGCCGTTACTCGCAGTGCGAGCCCGTCAGGGCGCACCCGGACACAACGGGCTACAAGATTGGAAAGTATGTGCGAAAACATAGCCTCGCCGTTTTCGCGCTTGGCGTTTCGCTGGCTTACTGCGGAGTGATGGCGCACAGGGCTGCCCTGGGCTTCGAAGCCGCCTTTCGGGACGCCTATCCGGCCAGGGAACTTACCGAAGTGGCGCGCCAGATGCTGGAGCAGCCGGTGATCTCGGAATTGGCCAATAAGGGGGCATTGGCCAGGCTGGGACCATCGATTGAAACCCATCGTTACCTGCTGGAACGGATGGACCAGTTGCGGGATGACCAGTTGAACAGCCTGGTCCCCGCCCTTGCCCAATCCTGGATGCGGCTGGCGGAAGTGCAGGCGAAACGCGGCGAATTCCCTCAGGCAGCCGCAGCCGCCGAACGGGCCGCCGCCCGCTTCCAGCGGATGCAACAACTGTATCCGGGCGGCAGCGCCTGGACCACCAGGGCGCAGGCGGCGCTGGCGCTGGCCGCCAGGTGCCGTACGGCCATCGGAGGAGCACAATGAGCCCCCACGGTTCAGAACTCACTGGCCGGAGGATCGGATCCTGGCGCGTCGAAGAGCGGATCGGCAGGGGCGCAAGCGGCGAGGTCTATCGCGCCGCGCGGGTGGAAGGAGGTTACAATCAGACGGTGGCGGTGAAGGTGCTCCGCACGGGAGTAAGCCCCGCTGAACTGGAAAACGAGCGGCAGCAACTGGAAGCGCTTTCCGGATCGAGTTACTTCCCTCAACTCTACTCCAGCGGTACGCTCGATGACGGGCGGCAATACCTGGTGATGGAGTTCGTGCGCGGCGAACCGTTGGATCGCCACGCCGACGAGTTCGCCCTCGATACGCCCGCGCGCATACGCCTGTTTCTTCAGCTCTGCCGGGCAATCGAACAAATGCATGGCGCCGGAATCTCCCATTTCGATCTCAAGCCCGCGCACGTGCTGGTGACCGAACATGGCGGCGTGAAAGTAATTGACTTTGGCCTTGCCCGAAAATTGCGGCCCGAAGGCGCCGAAGATATCGCCGGCGCAGGAGATCCGGTAACATTGGAGTTCACCAGCCCGGAGCAGGTTACCCCCGGCGCGCCCCTCACAATGGCTTCCGACGTCTATTCACTGGGTGCGATTCTCTATCTGTTGTTAACCCACCGGACGCCTCTTCAGTTAGCCGAACGTCCGGCCGGGGAGCGCATCCGCGCGATCCAGGAGGCGGCGCCCGTCAAAGCGAGCGATGCCGTCATGCTTCCCGCGCCGGAGAGAGTAATACGGCTGCGGCCGGCTTCCCCATCGGTGTTGCGCAGCCAGATCAGAGGCGGCCTGGACCTGATTCTCTCGGTGGCCCTGCACAAGGATATGGCGCGGCGTTACCGGACGGTTCCCAACCTGCGCGAAGACCTGGAGCGCTTTCTGGATAACAAGCGGCCACTGGCGAAATCAGATGGCTTCGCCTATCGGGCCGTCCAGGTCACCCGCAGCCAGCCGGCCTGGGCCGCGGCAGTGGGCCTGGTGCTGTTGTCATTCTATGCAAAGGCCGTCGTGGAGGTTTTCGGCAGCGGGATGCGGGAGAGGGCCGCTGTTTCCTGGTCTGAACTGCACGTGCCGGTGCAGGAAACCGCGCGAAGATGGAAAGCTGACCTTCGGCCGGTTGCCGCCAGCAATCCGGACTTCCTGCAGGAACTGAGGCGGCTCGATCATCTGCTCGCCAACGTGGAATCGCTTTCTCCTCCGTCCATGGGAAAGGAATAGGGACGCGCCATGACCTGCCCCGTCTGCGCACACGTTACTACCTCCCGCCGGCCGCTGTTCTGCGCAAAGTGCGGCCATGAGTACCCCGCCGCGCGGGAGCGGCCTTCGCGTCTGGAACATGCCGGATTCCTCGTCCGCGCAAAGGCGATGGCCATTGATTACGCCATCCTCTCGTGTCTGATCGCACCGCTTGCCCTCTACGTCTTTCCGCCCCATGCACTTGAACGGCAATTGGTGTTGCAGGGTCCGCTGGCGCGGCCCAACGATTTTGTGATGACGATGCTGGGCTTCCGCCTCCTGGGAATTCTCGGCATTACGGTCCTCATCATGTTCGCCTACCAGACTCTTATGACGGCGTCGGCACTGCGCGGAAGCTTCGGAAAATCGTTGATGAAACTGGCCGTGGTGGACCTCATGGGCAGGCGTCTGAATCTGGCCCGGGCGGCCTGGAGAGAGGTGTGCAAAACCGCATCGATCGTTCCCGGGCACCTGGGATTCTTCTGGGTGGTGATCGACAAAAAGAAGCAGGGCTTTCACGATAAGATCGCCGGCACGCTGGTGGTGCAGGTCCGGGAAGAAGAGGATCCACAGCCGGGCTCACCCGACCCGCCCGCGCCACCCCTGATTCCGGAAGCTCCCGCGCCATCCCGCACCGGACAAAGCGCGGGGGACTACAGCGTGGACTCCCTGCTTTTTGAAGACAGCTTCGGCGCCGTCTACCGGGGCCGGTCCGTCTCCGGGGCGCCAGTGACCATCCGGTTCGCCAGACGCAGGCATGCCGCCGCCGTCCGCCCGGAGAACGATATGCCGTCCGGAGTGATTAACTCCGGCATCGTGGATGGCTGGCCCTATGTCGTGCTGGCGGAAATCGACGGACTGCCGGTCCACCAATATTGCCGCGTGCGGCGGCCGGAAGCCACGGAAATCGTTGGGCTATTCGCCCAGGCGTGCGATGCGGTAGCCGAAGGGCACGATCGCAAGCTGCTGCACGGAGATCTGAAGCCGGAGAGTATCGTGGTGAGCGGTGACGGAAGGGTGATCGTGACTGGCTTCGGCGTAGCCGCGGCGTTAAACGGCGATCTGCCGCCGCGCGCCTTCACCTTCCCCTACGCCGCTCCCGAACGGGTGGGCGGCGAAGCGATGGATGCGCGCAGCGATGTGTACTCCCTGGGCGCCGTGCTCTATGAGTTACTGACCGGCAGTCCGCTGATGGCCGAGCCTCGCGCCGAGCCGGCCATGCGAGACCACGCCCGCCGCCAGATGATCCGCACCGCGCGGATTCCCAACGCCAGTCTGCGAACCGATGACGGCGAGTTGCGGGCATGGCTGCGCCTTTCACTGGACGGCATATTGGAGAAGGCGCTGGCGCGCGACCCGCGCAACCGTTACGCGAGCGCGCGCGAATTTGGCGCCGCCTTGCGAGCACCCCTCAGCCGGCCTTTGCCCCGTTCAGCCGGCTCTTGAGAAAGCCCACCGCCATGGCCAGCATCCGTTGAAAGTCCGAGCGCGAAACCTCCAATTGCCTGGCGCCCTCGGTTTGCGTGAACCCGTCAATGTAGTAAAGCTCCACAGCCTCGGCATGACGGGGATGCTGTTTCCGAAGCGCCTCAATCGCGCTCATCACGTTTTCCAGCACATCATCACCGGCGATGCCCACATGGAACAGCGCGTCTTCCAGCGGAGTACGGATGTGGGCGCGGCGTTGCGCGTTCCGGTAGCGGGAATAGTCGATGAGGATGTTCTTCATCGCCTCCCGGCCACAGGCCAGCAGGCCGCGGCTGGTGGTGATGGTATCGATCGCCGGAACCAGGCGAATCCACAACTCCGACACCAGGCCGGAGCCGGTAGTGCCGTATGCGGTCCGGTGTTGTTCGTTGCGCAGCAGGGCCCGGGCGACGGCTTTGAGTTCGGGCTGCATCAGGACCCAGATCCGCTCAAGGGCGGCATTGTCGCCATGGCGGGCTTTGTCCAGCAGGTCGTCGACTTCGGCAAAAGCGGCTGTTTGGGTGTTGTTCATATCGGTCTCCACTCACCCGGGCGGAAAGGCGCCGCCGTTCTGCCCAGGTTTAGGGAAATATTTTTCAGTCCCGGCGGGTTGACAGCCGGTACATTTCCTTGGCCTGCCGCAGGCTTTCGTGATTCGCACCACCGGCATAGTCCGGGTCCTCGGCCTGTACGGGGTCGTCCTCCCAGCCGCAGACCGGACAAATTTCGTAACTGCCGGAGGGCTCTTCAAGGGTCGCCTGTTCGCAGCAGGGACAGTTGCGGAGCGTCTTTTCCAACTTGCGCATCATCGTCCTCCTCATCTCCGGGCCCTCAATTGTCTCTCATAGTACGACATGCCGCGTTCGGGTTTGAAGAAGGTGATCACCTTGCCATCGGCGGTGTAGACGCCGAAATGGCCGCTTTCCTTGTCAAAACGCGAGATGGTGCGGTCGCCGCGCACGTCGCGCAGATAACGCGCGTTCACCGGCGCATCACGCAGGGACTCGGCCAGCCGGCCGTATTCGGCGCGGCTGATGTTGCCAAACTCGGCGCGGTGCTTTTCATAGTGAAGCTCAAAGGAACGGGCCGAGGTAAACCCGAAAGCCTCCGCGTTTCGATCGGCGCGCCGGCCCTGTTCCGCCTGGCGCTCCACGCCCTTCGATTCGGCTTTTCTTTCCGCCGTTCGCCCCGATTCGGCTTCCCTGCCCGGCCCCCTTTCCGCCTCGCGGCGCACCGGGCGTGATTCGCGCTCCGCGGGCCTCCGGGGAGTTTCGGCCATTGTTGCCAGCGCCGTCAGAACCAGCGCGATTGTCAGCCTGAGGTGGTCAAACATAGTTTCCTCCCTTTCCGGGCTTCACTGGGTAACGCTGACGAAGGCCTTGATCGGCGATCCTTCGCACGCCTGAGGCGGCTGGTAGCAGCGCGGCGTAACGCTGATGGCATAGCGCTTGGGCGACGGGAACAGGTGCGTCACCATGGGTGCATCCGTTTCCTCCGTGAGGCCATCGCCGAAATCCCAGAAATAGCGGACCTTGCCGCCGCATTCGGCCTCGACCTTCACTTCCATCTGAACCTCCAGAGGAGAGGACTGTTCGACGCTTACGGTTCCCCGGAACGTTCCCTGCTGGCAGGCGATGCCCTCCATAAATTCCATCCCTTCGCCCGGAACCACCTTGACACCCGCCAGACCGGCCAACTCGTCCGAGAAGCAGACCCGGTCCTGACAACGGGTGAGCGGGCGAACGGGAATCTTTTCGCTCTCTGCCGGGCCGCCCTCCATCGCTCCTCTTCCACGTAAAGCCGCAAGGTAATTGCGAACCGCTGCCGACACGGCTTGCAGATTCCGGTTCGTCACCTTGCCGGGCTCATAGAGCACTCCGGCCAGCATGAAGTCGTGGGCGCTCACGTCCTGATCGATCACCACGATGGCGAAACAATTCTCCGGAACGCGGATGTCACGATACTGGCAGACCATCGAGTTGGGACACCTCGCCATGGAACTGGTCTCGGCCGGCGCCAGGATCGCGCGCAGCGGATTCCCGGCACGTGGCGCCCGGTCCTGCGGGCGAACCAGGTAGGCCGTGCTCCCTCCGTTTTCGTCAATGATCACCAGCCACATATCCGGACGATCGCTGCCCACTCCATGCGAAAAGGCTCCGGTCCCGGCTGGGCCAGGGATCACCAGCCCCCCGCCGAGCGGGTTAAAGTCCCACACTTCGCCAGAGGCTTTCACCGGGGGCGCCACCAGTTCCAGGCTGATGGTGCGGGTCCAGTAGGCCGGCGGCTGGTTTACGCTCTGCGCGCCGGCCAGGCCTGAAAACGCTGCTGCGGCGATCAGCTTCGCAAAGAATGTCATCATTGGGTTGCCCTCCTGATGACAAGGGCGAAACGGGAGCCGCACTCTGCCCAACAAAGTTGCAGTACGATTCAATTGAACACAAACAACCGCCGTTCACGCCCTGGGTGATGGGGAAACACTTATTTATGCAACGGATCATCCTGCTGCTGATTCTGTCCGCCGGCACGATCGTGGCCCAGCGCCGCATCTCGATCATTGTCGACACTTCAAACTCGATGACTGAAAACGATCCGGAAAGGTACGCGGTACAGATTACGAAGATCCTGGGCGACCTGGTGAATGACGACGACCTGGTGCAGGTGGTGCGTATGCCCACCGTGGACATCGCCCTGGCGGCTCCGCCCACGCCGCGCACATGGGCCGATCTGGTGGCGATCTTCGCGGGCCGGTTGCGGCAGCCGGAGATTTGCTCGGCCGGCCCCACGCCATCGTTGGCCGCTACACTGCGCGGCGCCGACCGGACTGGTTTCAAGGCAACCATCGACAATCTGCTTCGCAACGATACGGGTACGTTTTTCGCGCAGCCCGTGCATACGGCCATGGCCTTCCTGGGTACCTCTCGCGCGGCGCCGCGCATGCTGCTGTTCCTGGCCGATTCAGGCGGATTCGACACCAACTGCGCCAGCCAGCTAACCGGGGAACTGAACCGCTTCCGGCAGACCGGCGCCTACGTCGCGCTGATCAATCTCGGCGCGACGGCTGGTTCCTTCAGCGGCAACCCCGGCTTTGATACCACAGCGGCGGCCCCGAATTCCGAGGCGCTTGTCCGGGCGGTGGCGCAATCCTACCAGCGGTTTCTGGGCGGAAAGAAGGTGCAGACGGGATCCGTAAACGGCACAGTGGCGGTAACCGTCGATCCCTACGTGAAAGAAGCGTTTGTGGTGATTGCCGCCGACGGGCCCATTCGCTCTCTGGACGTGGGCAGCGGAAACCCTGGCGCCGCGGAAGTGGAGGAGAACTATCGGGGCGGCGGCACAACGGTGGACCTGCGCCGTTACGCGCGGGGTTACCGCATTGTGCGGCTGGTGAATCCGAACCAGGGACCCTGGACGATTTCCGTGCCCGGCGTGGCGCAGGGCGGATGGATGCTGATCCAGGACTATTCCATCGCCATCCAGGCGCTTCCCGTCCAGCCCGTCGCCGCGGGGCAGGCGGCGCGGATCCAGTTTGAAGCCATCGACACCCGCAACGGGCGGCGCATCACCGATCCGGGAACACTCGCCGGACTGAGCGTGCAGATATCGATGGGGGGAACCCCGGTGCCTGCCACCAGCAACGGCGACGGCACGTTTTCCGGCAGCCATCGTTTCGCAGAAAAGGGCCGGTTCGTCATTCAGGCGCGCATCACCAACAACGTGATCGACCGGACTGCGCCGGTGACCGTGGAAGTGACCGACGGCGGATGGCGGATGGTTTCCGAGACACAGGATCGCGGCGAGGTGCAAAAGCCCGTGACTCTGCAAGTGCGGTTGGAACCCATCAGCGAAGCTTCCGTACCCGCCCCCGACAGGATCATCGCAGAGATTGGCGGCGAGAAAGTGGAAATGTCGCGCGCCGCCGGCAACACCTACAGCGGCATCTGGACGCCGGTCCGGGCGGGCAGAGAGATCATCCAGTTCCGGCCGGTGAATGGCGTGAACACCACTGAAACGTCTGCGCAGATCGAGATTGCGGACAAACCGGTGGAGGTGGCCAGGATCCCCCCACCGCCCGAGCCTCCTGCTTCGGCGCCAGTACCCAGCCCCTCCGGCCCGGACCCCGCACCATCGCCGTCACCGGCATCGCCCACTCCAGCGGAAAGCGGTCCGGAAAGCGGCATCGCCGGCCCTCCCGCCGCTCCCCTGCCCCCGCCCGCGCCTCCCGGCTTCCGGCTGGGACTCCCGCAGCCGCTGCGATTTGTTGCCTTGCGCGGCGGAAGGACGGCTTCGGGCGTACTCACCTTTGACGATGCCGATGTGCCCGAGGACACCGAACTGCAGGCGGCAACCAGCCTCAACCTCCGCAATGTGGCGCTGGAGATTGAGACGCCATCAGGCTGGCGGAAACTGAGCGCCATCCCTGTAACACTTAAGGCGGCCGCCGGAACCACACCGTCATGGATGGTGCGGGCGCGCGTGGAGTCCTGCCCACAGGCCTGCGCGCTGGCGGTGAATCATCAGGTGATCCTGACTACCGCGCGCGCCGAGGGTGGCGTGGACCGGACCGAAGTTCCGTTGAACATCGAGGTCACCGCCGACGGGTGGCTGAAGTGTAACTGGAAGCTGCCGGCATTAGCCGCCGCGGCGTTACTCACTTTGTTACTCACCTATCTCAACTGGAGAAGAAGGAAAGCACGACAATCGCTGTTCCTGTAGAATTACCTTCTGAACTAAATTACGAAAAACATTGGGCGGGCTTGCGCCATTTCTCCGCCTGAGTTAGTGTGGAAAGAATCCACGGAAATCGGAGGAACGGGGAATGAATGTTCGCGAACACCTCGCGTGTCTTTGCTGCCTGCTTATGGCGCCTGCCCTAAACCTGGCCGGCCAGGAGGCGCCTGAGGCGCCGATCCCGCCCATTGAGACTGGATTGGAAGGGTTCCTGTCGTCGGATGAGCCCGTCGATATCTTCGTGCTGCTGCGCGATCAGCCGCAGGAAGACATCGCCCGGAAGCACATGGATCCCATCCGCGCGGAATTGAAGACGTTGCACCAGCTGGTGGCGGCGAATCTTCGCAAGCGCGGCGCGATGGAGCCCGGGCTCGCGTCGCTGGTGGCCAAACGCAACGGCCTTGAGATCGAGGCCCGCCGCAGCGCAATCCGCGAAATCCGCGAAGTGACAGGGCCCGCGCAGGACCGCGTCGCGGCGAAACTGCAGGCCGTCGGTGCGCGGCCCGGCCAGAGGTTCTGGACCTTCAACATGATTGAGGCCACAGTGCCGGGAAACCGGATTCCGGCGATTGCCGCCTGGCCGGAAGTGATGACAGTGAAGCGCGCTCACCGGCGCACCACGCTGGTGGAATCGTCCGTACAGGCGACGAATATCGGGAGCTTCTGGGAGGCCGGCTACCTGGGCGCCACGCAGACCGTGCTGGTGCTGGATTCGGGCATCAACGCCGCCCACCCAACGTTCAGCGGCCTGCCGGTGGTGGCGCGCGTGAAGCTGGAATCAGCGTCAAAGCGCGACTGCTTTGACGACAACGCCGGCGACCCCTCAGACTTGTTTAACCACGGAAGCGCGGTGTCGGCGATCATCGGCGGCCGCAATCCGAAAGGAATGCTGCCCGAATTGGGACAACTGGTGAGCATGAAGGTGGTGGCGAAGGCCAAGGATGTCGCCGCCTGCCCGCCCATGCTCATCGAAGAGGCCGATTGGATCGCGGGCGCCGAGGAAGCCCTCGGCGAGTTTCCAATTCAGGTCATCAACATCAGCCTGGGAGGCAATCCCGGAACCGAGGACGATCTGGGCACCTGGGTAGTGGACCGGCTGGCGGTGATGTTCGATCTGTCGATCTTCGTGGCCGCCGGCAACAACGGCGAGTCGCCGCGGCTCTACCAGGTGAACAGCCCGGCGGCCGGATACAACGTCATCGCGGTGGGGGCGGTGGACGCAAACCGCACCCAGACAAGGATTGACAACTCTCCGGCGTCATACAGCAGCCGCGGTCCGACGCCGCGAAACCGCGCCAAACCGGATATCGCCTGTCCCGGTTCCCGGATTATTTCGGCGGACGGGCGCAGCGACGGCCCCTCGCCGGAGGTTTCGGGAACCAGCTTCGCTTCTCCCCATTGCGCGGGCATCGGAGCGGCATTGGCCGACGCCGGCATCCGCGGCGCGCTGGAGCGGAAGGCTCTGTTGTTGAACTCCACCGATACGGCGGGCTGGAGCCGGGAAGTGGGATTCGGAGAGGCCAACGCCGAAAGAGCGATGCAGCAGAAGGACCTGGTCTTCGCCAACACCCTCACCCTGCGGCCGGGCAGGTTCGTGGGCCTCTATGCCGGAGAATTGCAGGACAACGTGCGGGCAACGCTGGTGTGGAACCGCCACATCCGGTCAATCGAAGTGGCGGGCAACAGCGCTTCCTGGTATCTCACCAACCTCAATCTCAACGCCTACGGCGCTTCGCTGCGCGATCCTTACGTCTACACCAGCGTGGGAGACAACGTGGAGAGGATAGAGGTGGCGGGCACCGGACAGGTGGTCTTCAAGGTAAGCGTTCCTCCCAACACCGTGGTGAACGCCGATGAAGAGCCGTACGCCATCGCCTTCTCCGCTGCCGGATTTCGTCCCGTACGGGGACCGGAGTTGGAGGTTTCCTGCGTCCCGGACCGCACCGATGTGATGGTGTTCGGAACGATCAATTTCGACTGCGCCATTCGCAACACCGGCGACCTGGACCTGCCGCCCGCCGCCAACGCCGGGTTCGCCTACCTGGATCCCTGGACCCGGCGGGTCGTCTCAAGCGGCCTTGGCACCGGCATCGCGGCCGGACAGCAGGTGACGCGGCGCATCAGCCTGAAACCGCTGGCGGGTGCAACGCTGGGGACGACGAAGCTGGAATTCGCCGCAGCCTCCACCGCTTATGGCGAGACCTGGCTGCGCGAGGATTCCACCAGTTTCAACGTGGTTGCCCCGGCCCTGCAGGATTGCACGCCGCAGTACACGGTGAACGCCACGTTCCCGCTCAGCCCGAACCTTCAGAACTTCACCGTCGATCTGAAGTTCCCCAAGTTCGACCCGCGCAATCCCGGCGTCTGCGAGTGGAGGGCTGATCCCGGCGGCTTCGTCAGCGTGATCAATAGCGCTGGAAGCGGCGTAACCCTGCTCAACGGCGCGGGCGATCGCCAGTTGACCTTCCGCGTTACCGAGGCGCCCCAGAACAGCGCCGCCACACGATCGGCAACGATCTCGATCCGCATCACCAGCGCGATCAACGAACGAAACGCCCCCGCGCCCACGCCCGTCAATCCGCCAATCACCATCAACGTGACGCAACAATACCGGCCCCGCTAAGGGGCCGGCCAGGTTGCAGGCTACTGACCCATGATCGCCAGCGGCGATTGCGGAGACTGCGGCGCCCGGGGCACCGTTAGCTCCGGCATCGGCTTGGCCCGGAACAGCTTCCGGCACATCTTCGCCATCATGCGCGCCCACTTGTTCGCTCTTGCGCGGCGCGCGCTGTCGGTGGCGATTCCGGTGTTGGCGTACATCTGGCGGTAGAGCTTTGAGATGAACAGGAATGCCAGACGTGACTTGACGGCTTTCACGCAATCGGCGCGTTTCCAGATTTCGCTGAAGCTGTAGAAGTTGTCCCACACGCCCTGGGTGCGCTCGCGGATTTCGTCCGGGCTCATGGTGGGATGCGGGATGTAGAGCTTCGGACGCGAGTGTCCTGGTATCAGCCAATAGCGCGTGATCGGCACGCCCTGCACCTTCGGCGCTTCATCGCCCAGATTCTTCTCCCAGCGCTCAAAGTCCACCGTACCCGGGAACGGCGTCATCGTGACGAACTGCGCAAACGTTACGCCTGCCTTCTTGGCCAGCGTGGCCGTGGCTTCAAACGTGTCGGCCCGGTCGGTGGGCAGTCCGAAGATGAACGAACCCAGCACATGCACGCCGTGCTTCTTGAAGAGTTGGAGACGCTGCACCAGGTTGTCTCCGGACAGGTTGAAATCCTTGTAGACGGACTTCAGCCCCTCGGCGGTCACCGCTTCCACTCCAACCAGCGCGCCTTTGATCCTCGCCCTGCGCATGGCGTCCAGGAACGCCGTATCTTCGGCGGCTTCCATGGTGATCTGCGTGAAGAAGATCATATCGGAAGGCAACTCGGAGAGCCGGTCCATAAAATCAAAGCGTTCGTCGCGGATGGCGCGCAGTTCTTCCACCCGCTCCTGGTTCCCCTGTTTCTCAGCCAGTTCAATGTCGCGAATGGTCACCGGGTAGAAATTATCATCAGCCAGGGCGATGAACCGATAACCCATGCGGCGAAGCTGCACGATCTCCTCGATCACCACATGGCCTTCGCGCTGGCGGGGCTTCTGACCGTCAGTACGCCACACCGAGCAGAAGGAGCAGTGCTTCGGGCACCCACGCACGGTCTGCACCGAAGCCCACATGTAGCGATCCGAATCCATCAGGTCCCAGCGCGCCGGCAGGAATTCCTTCCCGCCAATGCGCCCGCCATCGTAGATCCGCTGCAGCGTTCCGGCTTCACAATCGGCCAATACCTGCTTCCAGATCGCGTCGCCGTCACCCTTCACCACGGCATGCGCGCCGCCCAATTCGTGAGGCTCTTCCGGAAATAGGGTGGAGTGGATGCCGCCAAAGATGACAGTGGCGCCGCGTTCCCGCGCAATGCGCCCTACCTGCAAACCTCGCAATGCGTTGGCGGTGTGCATGCCTATGCCCACCACATCTCCAGGTTGAATGGTCTCCGGATCAAGCTGCTCAAGTGTCTCATCCACAATGTGCGGATCGCCGTACTTTCTCGGGGTTGCCCCCGCCAGAACGAACAGCCATCGTGGGGTGATAACGCCGATTCCGAACGAAACATCGCTCGGGTTGACAAGGTGAACGCGCATTCCAATCCTTAAAGGCCAGAGGGCCGGGGCGTCAAGAACATCTTTTTAACGCTTCAGTTTATTTTACACGTAGGCGGGCGCCAGCGGGCTGGTTTATCCCATATATGATGGAAAGATGTTCCACGTGTTCGCGCTGGTTCTTCTTTTTTGCGGCGCCTCATCGGCCCAGGTCCGCAAGGCTCTCATTGTAGACGGGCAGAACAATCACCAATGGCAACTCACCACGCCGATCCTCAAGAAGATCCTGGAGGAGACGAAGCTCTTTAACGTCGACGTGGCCACCTCTCCAGCCAAGGGTGCCGATATGAGCGGCTTCCAGCCCAACTTCGCCGCCTACGATATTGTGGTCTCCAACTACAATGGCGATCCCTGGCCCCCCGCCACGCGCAAGGCTTTCACCGATTTCGTGCGCAAGGGCGGCGGCGTGGTCATCGTGCATGCGGCCAACAACGCCTTCCCCGAATGGAAAGAGTTCAACGAGATGATCGCGCTGGGCGGATGGGGAAACCGGGACGAAAAAGCGGGCCCCTATGTCCGGTTTCGCGACGGCAAGTTCACGCGCGACACCACCGCCGGCCGCGGCGGCAGCCATGGCGCGCAGCACGAGTTCCGTGTCGACATCCGCAACATCGAACATCCCATCACCAAAGGCCTGCCGCCTTCGTTCATGCACGCAAAGGATGAATTGTATGACCGCCTGCGAGGCCCTGCCGGCAACCTGACGGTTCTCGCCACCGCCTACTCCGAGGTTTCAACCAAGGGCACCGGAGAACATGAGCCCATTCTCATGACCATCAAGTATGGCGGAGGGCGCGTCTTTCACACCACGCTCGGCCATAGCCCGGAGGCAATGAGTTGCGTTGGCTTCATCGTCACGCTGCAGCGCGGCGCCGAATGGGCCGCCACCGGCAAAGTGAAACAGAAACTGCCGCAGGACTACCCCATGGGCCAGGTGTCCACTCGCAAGATCGACTAAGTCCCGTAGGAATCGATCACCGCCTTCAGCTTCCTGCGAGCCTGCTCGCCTTCATCCCCCGCGGCGCCCGGCGCGATCGGACGCTGTTCCAGTTCATCCTGCCGCACATCGTAGAAGCGCCCGTCATGGTAGAGCTTCCAGCGCTGATTGCGCGCGTGGCGCACCAGCGAATACTCGGCCTTGGCCCAGCCGGGCCGCGGATCGTACCAGGAATAAATCCACTCCCGGGGATTTCCTCTCTTGCCCTGAAGCTGCGGATGGAAGCTGCGCCCATCGAGTTTCTTGTCCGCCGGCGCGCCCGCCGCTTCCAGCATCGTCGGCAGGAAATCCGTGGAATCGATCAGGTCGCCGCAAACGCGCCCCGCGGGCGCCGTCCCCTTCCATGACGCGATCATCGGCACATGCGTGCCGGCGTCGATGGTCAGCCCCTTGCCCCCCTTCACCACCTTCTCGCCCATCTTCGAGGTGATCGATCTGTCCGTTCCGTTGTCGCTATAGAACATCACCAGCGTGCGCTCGGCCAGTCCCAGCGATTCCACTTTGCTCATCACCCGGCCCACTACCTCGTCCATGTACTGGACCATATCGGCGAAGTACACCCTGTCGCTCTTCAGGCGCTTGGCCACCCAGTCCCTGCTGCGCGGCGTGGGGTTGAACGGACCATGCGTCAGCGCCATTGGATAGTAGGCGAAAAACGGCTTGTCCCTGTTCCGGTCCATAAAATCGCAGATGAACTGCGAATAGAGATCGGGACCGTACTTATCCTTCAGATCCTTCATCAGCTTGCCATTCACCATCATGGTGGGGTCGCCGTAGCGTGACCCCTTGTCCTCGGTGTGCAAAGCGTGCCACAGGCAGTGTTCGTCAAAGCCTGACTGCGAAGGCAGCATCCCTTTGCCGCGCCATTCCGGCTCGAAGTCCGGCGGATTGTAGCTGTAAAGTTGCCATTTGCCGCTGATCACGGTCTTATACCCCAGCTTCGACATGCGATGGCCGAACGTGGTTTCCTTCGGATCCATTACGCCGAACGCCCGCCAGTTGCGTTGGTTATAAAGACCGGTCATCAACTGCGCACGCGTGGGGGCGCACAGAGGCTGCGCGTAGGCGTGGGTGAATCGTATGCCTCCGGCCGCCATGCGATCCAGGTGAGGCGTCCTGTAGGACGTGCCGCCATTGGCGCCCAGACACTCGTAGCCCAGATCATCGGCCATGATCAGAACGACGTTCGGCCTTGCCGGCGCAGCCATCAGCGGCCGCGCCAGGGCGCCTGCCGCGGCTCCCAGAAACGCTCTTCGATTCATACACTATCCTTTCAACCGGAACAGCTTCATCGAATTCGCCCAGAATATCTTGTGTTGCGCCTTCCGGTCCGGCATCAGCCTGCGCACCTGCGCGATCTGGGCGGCGCCGCTGCACTTTTCCCCCGCTCCTTCCCAGTCATTGCAGTCACTGCCGTAGAGCAGCTTGTCCTGGTGGCGCTTGATGAAGCCCATGGCGTGTTCGGGGTCGCGGTTGAAGGCGTTGAAGCCGGATCCGGCCGACAGGTCGGCGAACATGTTCGGGTAGTCGGCCAGCAGCCGGTCGGTGATGCCGCCAGCGGTAACCTTGTCCTTGGGATACAACACCGCCTGGTCGCCGCCCTTGCTGATATTGGACCAGAACGTCTGCGCGTGACCGATGAAGTTGACCTTCGGAAATTTCTTCAACACCGTGTGAAAGCGCTCGATGTGCGTGTTGTAGGCGTCGTGCTGGAAGTGCATCAGCACCGGCACGTTGTATTCCTGCGCGATGGAGGCGATGAGCTGCATGTGGCGCGAGTCGGCATCCACGGGAAACTTCTGCTCCCCGATGCCGATGGCGCCCATCTTCAGGTACTTCTCGAGCACCGGACGCGTCTCGGCAATGTCGGGTAGTTCGTTGGCGAAGAAGTAGAACTCGCCGGGATATTGCTTCGCCACCGCTACGCACGTATCGTTGCCCCACGCATCGGCCTGCAAGCCGTAGCGGGATCCGGCCGGCAGAAGAATGGTCTTGCGAATCCCCATCCTGCGCTGATGCGCAACCAGCACGTCGTCCGGACGGCCGGAGTAATGCGTGTGCTGGTGGATGTCGAGAATCGGATCAGTAGCCTGCGCCTCAGCCGGCACCGCGCCGGCAGCGCCCAGAAGGAACGTTCGTCGGTCCATGCGATTGATTATGACGCGGGTTGCTGTTGCGTGGCGCAGTGCAGCGTCCCCAGCCCCAGCACCAGGTCGCCGCAGTAGATGCCCGTCACCTCGCGATCCGGAAACAGGCGCGCCAGCGTGTTCAGCGCCACCCGGTCGGCCGCATCGTTGAACACCGGAACCAGCACCAGTTGATTGGCAATGTAGAAGTTGGCATAGCTGGCCGGCAGGCGCTGGCCGGCGAACCACACCGGGCGCGGCATGGGCAATTTCACGGCGTGAAGGTCTTTCATCGCCCGCAGCAGGTCATGGTTCTCTTTGAGCGCCGCGTAGTTGTGCTCGCCGCGATCGGCTTCCGAGGCGATCACCACGGTGTTGGCATTCACAAACCGCGCCAGGTCGTCCACATGCCCGTGGGTGTCGTCGCCGGCGATTCCGTTCTTCAGCCAGATCACACGGCGCACGTCCAGGTAGTCCGCCATCGCCTGTTCCACCTCGCCGCGCGACATTCCAGGATTGCGCGCCTGAATCGGACTCAGCAGGCACTCCTCGGTTGTCAGCAGCGCGCCTTCGCCGTTCACGTCGATGCTGCCGCCTTCCAGCACCATGCCCGGCTTGAAATACGGCAGCTTCAATTTCCGGTTCACCTGCGCCGGGATGGCGGCGTCGCGCTTGTGATTGGGATACTTCGCCCAGCCGTTAAACTTCCAGTGTGTCATCGCCACTGAGCCCGCCCCGTTGCGCAGGAAGATTGGGCAGTAGTCGCGAGTCCAACTGCGGTCAGTGGGGTGTTGCCAGAATTCCACGCGGCTCAGTTCCGCGCCGGCCAGCTTCAGCACCCGCCGGGCTGATTTTTCCACCGCCGCGTCCGGCACAAGGATCCGCACCGTCTCCACCCGCGACAGGTAGCGCGCCATCTCCCCATACACCCACGGGATGGGCGCGAACTTGCCCGGCCAATCGGTCTTCTCATGCGGCCACGCCAGCCAGGTGGCCTCATGCGGCTCCCACTCGGCCGGCATGCGGTAACCCTGCGCCGCCGGTGTCAATCGCGCCACCGCTGCAGGATGGGAGGATAGGCGTCGATTCGCCGGTCCCGGAAAAATGGCCAGTTGCGGCGGACTTCCTCACAACGCCTCGGATCACATTCCACCACCAGGATCTCTTCCCTGTCCGTGGAAGCTTCCGCAATCACCTGCCCGAACGGATCGGCAACGAACGATGATCCCCAGAACTCCAGGCCGGACTCCGCGGTTCCTTCAAAGCCCACGCGATTCACCGCCGCCACATACACGCCGTTGGCGATAGCGTGCGCGCGCTGGATGGTGCGCCACGCATCCCGCTGGGCCGCGCCGAATTCGGCCTTCTCATGCGGATGCCAGCCGATGGCGGTGGGGTAAAAAAGGATGCTCGCGCCCAGCATGGCCGTGGCCCGCGCGCCTTCCGGATACCACTGGTCCCAGCACACCTGCACCCCGATGCGTCCATACCTTGTATCGAAATTCAGGAAGCCCAAATCGCCTGGCGTGAAGTAGAATTTCTCATAAAAGAGCGGATCGTCCGGAATGTGCATCTTGCGGTAGATGCCCTGGATCGCGCCGTCCTCGCCAATCACCGCCGCGGTGTTGTGATAAAGCCCCGCCGCCCGTTTCTCAAACAGCGAGGCCACCACAACCACGCCGCACTCCTTCGCCACGCGGCCCAGCCGTTCCGTGCTCGGGCCGGGAATGGTCTCGGCCAGGTCGAACAGCGCGGCGTTCTCTTCGCGGCAGAAATACTGCGAGCGGAAAAGTTCCTGCAAACACACCACCTGCGCCGATTGCGCGGCGGCTTCGCGAATGCGCGCTTCGGCTTTGGCCAAATTCTCTTCCGGGCCGGTGGAGCAGCTTGTCTGCACCAGTCCGACCCGGAACTTCTGTTCGTCGATCGACGGCATAAGTTCTTATTGTACGGCCCCGAATCAGTTCCCCACCTTCTCCAACTGGAAGGAGATGGTGCCCACCGGAAAGCTCAGTCGCGCGCGAATCTGCACCGGCAACTGCTTCTCATCATCGGTCAACCAGACAAACAGCCGCCCCTGGCGCTTGTACAGCAGATCGTTAAAAAGGTAGGCTTCGTAGCGGACGGTCTGATAGGTGCCGGCCGGCGTCTTCACCGTCTCCTTCTCCTGCGCGTCCACGCGCGCCGAGATCGCCTTCTTGCCATCGGTCACCGGCAGTTGTACGGTCTGGCCCGGCTTCAGTTTCATCGCGCGCAGGCGCGTCAGGGCGGTCACCACGTCATGCACACAGGAAGGGATCTCCAGAGTCCGTTCCAACACCACGTTGCCCTTCACCAGATCCTTTTCGAGGTAATGAGATTTTTTCTCGTCGCGGTCAAAGTGCACCGTCGTGTCCCGCCGCCGGCTCCCCTCCTCGGCGTGCATGGTCGTGGCCGACGCGCAAAAGGCCGAATCGTAAAGGACGCGATACTCATCTTTCACGCGATAGAGCTTGGAGACCAGCCCGGCCGACTCCAGCACCAGCGTCGACTCCCAGCCCGCGTCCGATCGCGGCGTGCGCGCCAGCGTCGCCGTGCCGGCCCGCACCAGCCGCCATTCGATCCCGTAATGCAGCGTTTCCACCGGACGGGCAGACTCCACCCTGGCCGCCTTCTCCCCGGGCGAACCGGCGGATTGGTACGCCCACTGCGGTTCCATCAGGAGCAGCCCCGCGGCAAGCGCCGCCCGTCCCGTTCTGACAATACGACCCGGCATGAACCCTAAAGTGTGTCAGATGCGCGGGAACATGGCAAGGTTACTGCGCTACGATGCGTCCATGCGCCCGATTCTGCTCCTTCCGCTTTTTCTGGCGCCGCTGGAATTGCCGCTGGTTGCCCAACCCAGGCTTCTCGCCCAGCAGGTGATGCGGGAAGTCCGCGGCGCGCCCGGTACGGTTTCGCTGCTGGCAAAGAACCTCGATACCGGCGTCGAATACGGCCTGCGCGCCGATGCGCCCGTCCGCACCGCCTCCACCATCAAGCTGCCGGTGATGGTGGCGGTCTTCGGCGAAGTGGAAGCGGGCCGCGCGCGATGGGACGAGGAGATCGCCCTCCGCGAGGATGAAAAGATATCAGGATCCGGAATTCTGCGCGAATTGTCCGCCGGCGTCAGGCTGCCTCTGCGCGACCTGCTGCGCCTGATGTTCGTCATTAGCGACAATACCGCCACCAACATGGTTCTGGACCGCATCACGGCCGACACCGTGAATCGATACATGGATGAGTTGGGCCTGCCGCAGACCCGGTCCTTACGAAAAGTGCTGGGCGACCGCAACCAGCTCAAACCAGACCCCAGCGGCTGGAGCGAAGCCGGCAAACTGGAGGCCAACAAGAGTTACGGCATCGGCGTCAGCACTCCCCGTGAAATGGTGGCGCTGCTGGAGAAACTGGAGCGCGGCCAGGTGGTCTCGCCCGCCGCCTCCAAAGAGATGATCGCCATTCTCAAGCGCCAGCAGTACACCGACGGCATCGCACGCCGGCTCGGCACAGTCCAGACCGCCACCAAGAGCGGCGCTCTCGATGCACTGCGCTCTGACGTTGGCATCGTGTATTCCAAAGGCGGACGTATCGCCCTCGCCATCACCGTCGACGGCATGAAAGGCGTCGAGTACTCACCCGACAACCCGGGACTGCTGTTGATCTCGCGCCTCGCCGCAATCCTGGTGGATGGCCTACAGCAGCGCTGACAGATCCTTCCAACTCCGCCCCTGCGATTCGGCCACGGCCTGATAAACAACCTCGCCCTTGTAAGTGTTCACGCCCTCGCGGATCGCCTTGTTGCGCGCGCAGGCCTCTTCCAGCCCGCGGTCCGCCAACTCCTGCAGGTAGGGCAGCGTCGCGTTGGTCAAACCGAGCGTCGAGGTGTTGGGCACCGCCGCCGGCATATTCGAAACGCAATAGTGCAGCACGCCGTCCACGAAGTACACCGGGTCGGAATGCGTCGTGGGATGCGAGGTTTCAAAGCAGCCGCCCTGATCGATCGCCACATCCACTACTACCGATCCAGGCTTCATCCTGCGAATCAGATCGTGACTCACCAGTCTCGGCGCCGAAGCCCCCGGCACCAGCACAGCGCCTATCACCAGGTCCGCGCGGCTCACGGTCTTCTCAATGGTCAATGGATTCGACGCCCGCGTCATCACGTGCCCGTTGTAAACATCGTCGATCTGCCGCAGCCGGTTCAGATTCCTGTCGATCAGCGTCACGTCGGCCCCCATGCCGGTGGCGATGCGCGCGGCGTTGTGGCCCACCACGCCCGCCCCAATGATCACTACGTTCGCCGGCGCCACGCCCGGAATGCCGCCCAACAGCAGCCCTCGCCCGCCCATCGGCTTTTCCAGATAAAACGCGCCCACCTGCACCGACATACGCCCGGCCACTTCGCTCATCGGCGTCAGCAGCGGCAATGACCCATCGGCCTCGCGAATCGTCTCATACGCCACGGCGCTCACGCGCCCCTTCAGCAGTTCGCCGGTTAACTCGGGCAGCGGCGCCAGGTGCAGATACGTGAACAGAATCAGGTTCGGACGAAAATACCGGTATTCGGCCGGCTGTGGCTCCTTCACCTTCACCACCAGATCGGCCCGCCACACGTCGGAGGCGCTGGAAACGATTTCCGCTCCCGCCTCCTCATATTCACTATCGGAAATCGAGCTGCCTTCGCCGGCCTTCGTTTCCACCACCACGCGATGGCCGTGAGCGCGCAGCGTGCTCACGCCGCTCGGGACAAGGCCGACACGGGCCTCGTGGTCCTTGATCTCTTTCGGAACTCCGATGGTCATGTCAATCCTATTGTTGAGTTGAGGGCGCCGCCTCGGCGCTCGCCACGCGTTTGGGACCCAGTCCAAGCGCGATCAGCGACAGGGCATCCAGCTTGCCGTTCCCATCCAAACGCTGATCCTGCTGGAAGCGCTTCAGCGCCGCCACCGAATCCGGCGTCCATTCGCCCGATGCTTCCCCGCTCAGGTAGCCGCGATCGATCAGCGCCTGTTGTATTTCCCGGTATCGTTCGGGCGCCGGCCGCATCTGCGTGGCCGGACGGGGAGCCACGTATTTTTTCCTGGACTTTGCGTAGCGGCGGGAACGGCTGGTGGGACGCTTCGGCGCGGCTTTGGCGGACTTTCGCGCGGGCGCTTTCTTCGCCGCCGCTTTCGCCGGGGCCGCCTTCTTTGCCGCCGCCTTTTTCGCCACCGCGGCGGACACACTGCCGCTCATTCCCACAATCAGTGCCGTCAGTAGAAGAAGGACAAACTTCACAGCCAATCCGCTAGTTTAGCGTGATTCCTCCCGCCGCCGCCGCACGGCGCGCCCGCAACCGCGTGGAAGGCTGGGCCATGGCATCGAGCAGCGCCTGGTGCCCGGCCTCTGAGAGCGAGAAAAAACGCCGTCCTTCAGCCTCCACCGTCGCCGCCAATCCATGGCTCACCATCGCAATGCAGAGTTGCCGCTCGCCCTCGCTCAATGCGCTGAAATCGACGAGCGCTCCGCCTTCGCAATCAGGCTCCACTTTCCTCAGAAATGTCCGCAGGAAGACTTGCGAGTCCGCCGCATCCAGCGCCGCTGCCGCCTTCACCCACCGCTGTTCTCCCGCCCCCGCAAGATGTGGTCCGGCCGCATAGGCCAACAGGAAGATCACGATGTCAATGAAGGCCGCCAGCGCCAGCGAGAACAACGGACGCCCTCCCGGATTGCCGGCAAGTTCCTCAAACGCCACCAGCAGATCTTCCTGTCCGGACGCGGTGCGGTCGGCGAAGCTGCTGTAGGAAGGCGGCGCGGACCTTTCCACCGCGCCCTGGTGCAGCGACGCTTCGATTTCCGTCCATGGCATCGTCGCGTGCACCAGTTCATAGTCGCGCAGTTGCTTCTCCGCTGGGTCCTGCGGCTTGCGCTGCGCGCGCCATGCCGATAGCCTTGCGCCTGCCTCCCCCAGTCGATCGGCAGTCTGCCGCGCCATCGCCGCGTAACGCTCAAACGCCGTGTAACGCAATCCTGTCCCGGCGCCTTCCTGATAGGAGGTTTTGTAACTCTGCGCTTCCTTCGCCACCGCCTCCCGCACGCCGGCCAGATAGGGATCCGAATCGGCCGCTTTCGAAATAAAGCCACGCGCCTTTTCCGCCGCCGTCATCTCCTCCAGCGCCAGCACGTGCTTTTGCGCTTCGCTGTTGGCGGCGGCCAGCAGCGCCTCGTTCTTCGATGCCGATTCGCTCAGCGCATCGTAGAGCTTGCGCTGGATCATGGCGGGCCGTTCCCGCACCGAAAACCAGGTGAACAGGCTGACATAGGAAAAGGCGATGGAAACCAGCGCCGTCACCGCGTACACCGCGATCAGAAGCGCGCGCCGGCTGCGCGACAACCCGATCAGCCACGCCGTCAGTACAAGGGCCGTTTGAATCCCCAGCGACGCCAGCATGGCAAACCACGGCGACAGATAGAGCGCCATTCCCTGCTCAGTGGTGTACCAGGAAACCACCGACAACAGACAACTTGCCACGAACAGCGCCATCACAATGGGGCGGCTGAAGTCGGAGGATAACGAGTCCGGCGTCACTCTACGTACCACTACGCGCCGTCCCGCCCGCAAGTTCCCCGCAATTTGCGCGGCCTGCTACAATTTCGGTTCATCATGCTAACCCGCAGAGCCACACTCGCCGCGCTGGCCGGCGGCACGGCGCTTGCCCAGAAGAAGCCCCTCGACATCACCCAGTTCGAACCGCGCAGCATGCTGCAGGCGGCGGAGACGAAGGTGGCAAGAGCGCGCTTTCCGGTCATCGATATTCATACCCATCTTTCGTGGGCGGCGAAGGCGGAAAAGGGCGTCTCACTGGTGGGTGACCGCAGCTTCATTGTCCCGCCCGCCGAACTGCTGGCCGTGATGGACCGCAAGAATCTGCGCACCATGGTAAACCTCACCGGCGGCTATGGCGAAGGACTGCGCCAGTCCGTGGCCAGATACGACAAGACTCATCCCGGCCGTTTCCTCACCTTCACCGAACCCATGTGGGCGCGCGCCAGCGAGCCAGGCTACAGCAAGGCGCAGGGAGAAGCCATCCAGCAGGCCAAACGCGACGGCGCGCGCGGAGTCAAGGTGCTGAAGACGCTCGGTCTTTACCTGCGTGACAACATCACCACCGGATCGCTGATCAAAGTGGACGACCGGCGCTTCGATACGCTGTGGGATGCCTGCCGCTCACTCAATTTGCCCATCGCGATTCACGTCTCCGACCCTGCCGCCTTCTTCCTCCCCACTGACCGGTTTAATGAACGATTCGAGGAATTAAACAACCACCCGGACTGGTCCTTCCACGGCCCCGGCTTCCCCTCGAATGCCCAGTTGCTGGAGGCGCGCAACCGCGTCTTCGCGCGCCACCCCAAGACGAAGTTCATCACGCTCCATGTGGGCAACTTCGCCGAAAACCTCGCCCATGTGTCGGAAAGCCTGGACCGCTACCCGAACATGCACGTGGAGATCGGCGCGCGAATCGGCGAACTCGGCCGCCAGCCGCGCGCATCGCGCAAGTTCTTCGACAAATACCAGGACCGCATACTGTTCGGCACCGACGCCGTGCCCAGAGGCGATGAATACCCGCAGCAGGTCTTTGGCGACCGGCTTTACGAAATCTACTTCCGTTTCCTTGAAACCGAGGATGAGTATTTCGACTACGCGCCGGCCAAGGTACCGCCGCAGGGGCGGTGGCGCATCTACGGGCTGGGGCTGCCGGAGACGATTCTGCGGAAGGTCTACCACGAAAACGCCGCCCGATTGCTGCAAGTCCTGATCTGAACTATACTTGTGGCCAGTCAACTCCGAATAGTTTATGGCCTACGTTCCTGGCTGCAGGTTCGACGTATTCGTCAGTTACGCGAGCGAGAACAATCGCGACGGGTGGGTGGAGCAACTGGCCGGCGCGCTGGGCCACGAGCTTGAGGACCTGCTGGGCAAGCAGTTCAGCGCTAAGGAGTCCGTATTCCTGGACCGAACGAGCTTGCGCACCGGCCAGAACTTCCCCGACATGCTAACCGAGGCTGCGCGAGAGAGTGCACTCTTGATTCCGATCCTGTCCCCCAGCTACCTGACATCGGATTGGTGCGATCGTGAGCGTGAGGCATTTTTCGGCAATCTCCCATTGGACGCAAATCCTTCCGAGTGCCTGCTCCCCGTTCTGGCGAGGCCGGTGGAACCTCAGTCTCTGATGCCTCTGTTCCGCGACACTCAATGGAAGCGGTTCCTTGGCCCTTCCGATCAGACCCCCTGGCAGCCCCATTCGGCCGAATGGAAACAGGCGGTGACCGAGTTGGCTGCCGCCGTCAGGGATTCCTTGAAGAACTTGCGCCGCAAGTACAGGCCTGTTTTTCTCGGCCGCGTCCACCCTAGTGATCGGATGCGCGCCTTGCGCGATTGCTGCCAGAAGGAACTTGAGCGCCAGAATTTCCGAGTCGTGCCGGAAAGCTACCAGGAATTTCACGACGAGGCCGCGGTGATCCGGCATCTGCAGTCCGCCGCTGTGTCGGTCCATTTCCTTGGCCGGGCCGACGTGGCCGCGCTCCAGGCAATTCAGCTTGCGGCTGAAACGTCGGCTGGCGCCGTCATTCTCTATCAGCCGTTCGGTACATGCCTTGATCCCGAGGAAGAGGTCTGGCTTGACGAATTCGAGAAGGATCTCCGGCTGCCGTCCAACCGTTATCAACGGCTCGCCGGAAAGAATGACCAGGAGTTGCTGGCTCTGCTCAGGCACGAATTGGCTCGCGGCGCGGCTCCTGCCTCAACCCCGGGGCTTGCGAATCTGCTGCTGGGAGTGGTCTGCGAGGAAACCGACTTCGAACTCGCTCGCCGTCTATCCGGTAGCCTCAGCGCCCGTAACCTTTCTGGGACCGGATTCCCAACGTTCCTCTCTTCCTCAATGGGCCCCTCGGAAAGATTGCGAAACTGGTGTGAACTGATCCGTGCCAGCAAAGGCCTTCTGTTCTGCTGGGGCGCCTCAAAACACGACCGGCTCCAATCGATCTGGAAGCTGGCCGATTCCCACAAACACACTGGCCAGCGGCAATGGTTCCTCGCGCCTCCCGATCTCGACATCAAGAAGCTCCGCCATCCCGACGGCCTCTACGAGACGCAGGAAGTGGAACAGTTTCTCGAGCGCCTCAGTGGCGAGCAGGCCTAAGATGAGCAGTGCCCTTGCCACCCGCATCAATCCGTACCGCGGCCTTCCGCCTTTCGACGAAGAGGATGCGGAACTTTTTTTCGGGCGTGACCGGGAAATCGGCGAACTGTTGGACCGCCTTGTCGATCGCCGCCTCATCGCAGTGATCGGAGTGTCCGGCTGTGGCAAGAGTTCACTGGTGCGCGCCGGCATCGTGCCGGTTTTGCGGCACGGCGCCGCCGATCGCCTGCCCGCCGGCTGGCGCATCGTAACGGTGAAACCCGGCAGTGAGCCGCTGTCAACCCTTCGCGCCGCGCTGGAAGCGGGCCCCGACTGGCCGGAAACTACATTCGGACTTGTGGATTGGGCTTCCACGGCGCTTAGGGGCGAGAGCCTCCTGCTCGTCGTCGACCAGTTCGAGGAGTTGTTCGGCCATCGCAGGGTAACCGCGGAAACCGACGGCGGAAACGAAGCCGCTCTGTTTGTCAATCTGCTGCTGAATGCCGCCGATCAGCGTGAGGCGCCGATTTACGTCATTCTCACCATGCGGACCGACTTCCTGGGAGAGTGTGCCCAGTTCCGCGGACTGCCCGAAGCGCTCAATGACGGTTACTACCTTGTACCGCGCATGACGCGCCATCAGCAACAGGAAGCAATTGAGCGCCCACTGGCTGGTGTGAGCGTTCAGCCAGGCTTGGTCCAGCGGCTTCTCAACGATTCAGCCGACGACCCCGACCATTTGCCTGTGCTCCAGCACCTTCTCAAACGCCTATGGGAAGAATGGCAAGCCAGAGGCTCGGGTGGGCCGATCGGCTTTGAACACTACGAGGCTTCCGGAAAATGGAACAATGCGCTGGCGGACGACGCCGAATCCGTACTCGCCCGATTCCCCTCCGAACTGGATGCCATCCGACGGCTCTTTCAAAGCCTCACTGATCGTGGAGCCGGTGACCGGCCCATTCGTCGCCCTTCCCCCTTTGGCGAACTCGTTGGAATCACGGCGTTGCCGCCTGGCCGTCTGCGAGATGTAATCGCGGCTTTTCAGGATCGTGGTTTTCTGCGCCCGGCAGGCGAGGGATCAGACCTGATCGATCTGTCCCACGAGAGTGTGATGTGGCATTGGCCCCGCTTGAAACACTGGATTTCAGAAGAAGCCGAACTCGCTTCCAGACTGCGATTCCTGTGGCAGTCTGCGCGGAATAAGGTGCAGTTGACGGGATCCGCGCTACGCGAAGGCCTAGCTCTGTTGAAGCAAATGGACCACGCCCCGGGTTGGGCAGAGCGCTATCTTCCCGTCGGCGAAATTGAGACCGCAACCCAGTGGATTCGAGCAAGCGAGAAGGCCAGGCGGCGCCGATGGTGGACGCTCCGCGGTACTGTAGCGGGGATGGTTGTACTGTCAATCGTCGCCGCCTGGATCGCGCGGAACCAGCGGGATACCGCGTCGGCGCGCGAACTCTCTGCCTGGTCGGCCTACAGCCTTAACGAAAACCCCGAGCGCAGCCTCATCCTGGGCTTGTACTCGCACGCAACCAGGCAACCGATGGTGCCAGGACTCGAGCAAATGCTCCACGATGCGCTGATCCGGTCGCCCGTTCGGCAGACACTGAAGGGGCACGATGGCTTCCTGTTCGCCGCCGCATGGTCACCCGACGGCCGATGGCTGGCCACCTCGGGCGAAGACAAGACCGCCAGAATCTGGGACGTTGCCACGGGACTCGAAGCCGCCAGGCTCCGTGGTCACGCCAGCCGTGTGTGGAACGTGGCCTGGTCTCCCGACAGCGCCAAGCTCGCGACGGCAAGCGAGGATTCGACGGCAAGAATATGGAATGCGGCCGACGGGCGCCAGTTACTCACTCTCAAAGGTCATTGCATGGGCTTCGTGATGAGCGCCTCCTGGTCCCCGGACGCAAGCAAGCTGATCACTGCGGGCGAAGATAAGACTGCCATCATCTGGGATACCGCCTCCGGCCGGCAGTTACGCATACTCATCGGTCACGACGGTTACGTGCTCGGCGCCGCCTGGTCCCCGGATGGGAAAAGAGTCGCCACTTCGAGTTGGGACAATACGTCGAAAATCTGGGACCCGTCAACCGGCAAAGTTCTGGCGACCCTCACTGGCCATGCCGACCGTGTGTGGCGCTTGGCCTGGTCTCCCGATGGAACAAAGTTGGCAACGGCAAGCTGGGACAAAACCGCCAAGATCTGGGACATCGCGACAGCCCGCGAACCAATCACCTTGAGCGGCCACCAGAACTATGTGCAGGGAGTCGCCTGGTCACCGGATGGAACCCGCGTAGCCACCGCCAGCCAGGACCAGACCGCGAGGATTTGGGACGTGAACACCGGGCGTGAACTGTATGCGCTGCGCGGACACCTCAGCAGACTTTGGGGCGTCACCTGGTCGCCAGACGGTACACGAATCGCCACGGCCAGCCAGGACAAATCGGCGAAGATTTGGGAAGCCACATCCGCCGGAAGGGAACTATTAACGATCCGCAGCGGTGCCGCCGTTAGGGCGTTGGCATGGTCGCCTGACGGAACCAGAATCGCCTCGGGCGGCCGTGATCAGACGGCGCACATCTGGAATCTGGTGGGTGGCAACCCGGCCCGTGTCGTCCTGCGCGGCCAATCGTCAAAGGGCATGATCCTGAGAGTCGCCTGGTCTCCTGATGGAAAGAAGGTGGCTACCGCAAGCACCGATGACGGCGCGAAGATCTGGGACGCTGTCACGGGCAAGCCGTTGGTACCCTTCCGCGGTCACGGCGAAGGAAAAGAAGTCCGCGGCATCGCCTGGTCACCGGATTCCACACAGGTGGCCAGCTCAGGCGCCGACAATAACGCTATCCTTTGGGATCCAAAAACGGGAAGCGAAGTCAGAAGGTTCCCCGGACACGAGTCTTTTGTTTCAAGTGTCGCGTGGTCACCTGACGGGACAAGACTCGCAACCGCCAGCGGCGACAAGACGGCGAAGGTATGGGAAACTTCCACCGGCAGGAACATATTCACGCTCAAAGGCCATGGCAATTTCGTCTACACCATTGCCTGGTCGCCCGATGGGACGAAACTGGCAACTGCCAGCGGCGACCAAACCGCAAAGGTTTGGGACACGGCCACGGGGAAGGAACTGATGACGCTTAGCGGACATCAGACCCCTGTGCAGGGCGTCGCATGGTCGCCCGACGGGAGTATGCTCGCCACCGCGGCCGGCGAGTTGGCCTTCAAGCTCTGGGATTCCAGCAACGGTCGTGAGGTGTTATCCCTGCGCGGTCATGAGAATGTCGTTTGGAGCGTTGCCTGGTCACCTGACGGGACAAGGCTCGCTTCCGCCAGCGAAGACGGAACCGTGCAAGTGTTCGCCTCCGCCCACGGTCAATTGCTCCGGCTCGTCCGGTCTCGCATCACACGAGATCTTGAACCGGAAGAGTGCCGGCGCTACCTGGGACTCGACCGTTGCCCACCCTTGCCGCTTGTGCCTTAGGCATCAGCGCAGATTCAACCCGCCATCCACCGCCATCACCTCACCCGTGACGAAATTCGAAGCCTTCAGAAAAAAGATAACCGCATCTGCAATCTCCTCCCCCGAACCCACCCGCCCGGCCGGCGTCGACTTCACCAACTCCACCGCCCGATCTTCGATTTCACCAAACCGGATCACACCCGGCGCAACGCAATTCACCGTGATCCCGGGAGCGAACGCCTTCGCCAACGCCTTCGTCAACATCGTCACCCCCGCCTTGGAAGCACAATAATGCGCGTGCTCAGCCCATGGCCGCAATCCCCCCAATGACCCCAGATTCACGATCCGCCCGCCGCCATGCGTCTTCATGATCCGCGCCGCCTGCTGGCAGCAGAAGAACACTGACTTCAGATTCACCGAGTGAATGTAGTCCCAATCCGCCTCGGTAATCTGCAGCGGATCGAAGCGCGTGAACCGCCCCGCGTTGTTCACCAGTCCGTCCAGACGGCCGAACCTCCCTTCGATCTGGCCGAACATCTCCACAATCTCCGGCACGTTCTCCAGATTCGCGCGGCACAGGCCCGCCGCCCCGCACTCGGCAGCCGTCCTGCGCGCCTCCTCCTCGGAACTGCCGTAGTGGATGATGACGCGGGCCTTTTCCTCGGCCAGCCGCAAGGCGATGCTGCGCCCGATGCGTTTGGCCGCGCCAGTGACCAGTACGACCTGCCCTTCAAGTGACGGTTGACTCATCTTTCCAGGGTAGACCGGCACTGAACTTTTTTAAAAAAAGTACTTTACATTCTCCGGAACCGCGGTTATCCTGGCCTCATGATCGCCCGCCTCATCGCCATCACCTTCATCTTCGCCGCCACCTCCATCGCCTGGATCATCCTCGGCGCCTCCATCCACGAACGCACCGGATCGGCCAACCAGTCGCTTCGCGGCAAAATGGAATCCAGTTGGGGCGGTCCGCACCAGCAACGGGCCCCGCAGGCATCGTTCACCATCGCCCAGTCCGGCGCGTTGCCGCCCGTCGTACACGAACTCACGCCGCTGTCCAGCCGCATTCAGGTCAGCCTCGATGTCGATCACCGCCAGAAAGGCCTTCTCTGGTACAGCACCTTCCGGTCGGCCTTTGATGGCACTTACACATTCCGCAACACCAGCGGCGAAGCCCGCCAGATCAGCCTCTGGGCCACCTACCCGTCCCGCCACGCCGTCTATGACAATGTCGAGTTGTACTGGAACGGCCAGCGGCTGGAAACAGCCGACGAGGGCAATGCGGTGGCGGCGAAGATAATGGCCGCGCCGGGCGAAACGGGCACGCTGCGATTCACTTACAGCTCACAGGGTCTTGACCGCTGGGAGTACAAACTGGCCCAGCAAACCGGCCGCGCGAAGGATTTCCGCATGAAGGTCCGCACAAACTTCCGCGACGCCGACTTCCCTGAGAACACGCTGCCACCCTCTTCAAAACAGCTCACCACCAGCGGCCTCGACCTGGAGTGGAACTACACCAATGCCGTCAGCGGCTACCCCATCGCCGTTGTGATGCCCGAAAAGCTGCAGCCCGGCCCGCTCGCCGGACGCATCAGCTTCTTCGCGCCAGTGTCGCTGTTCTTCTTTTTCTTTGTGATGCTGCTCATTACCACGCTGCGCGGCATCGAACTGCATCCGGTCAATTACTTTTTTCTCGCGGCCGCTTTCTTCGCCTTCCACCTGCTGATGGCGTACCTGGCGGACATTGTCTCCATCCACGCGGCATTCGCCGCCAGTTCCGCCGTGTCGCTGGTCCTGGTGGTGAACTACCTGCGCCTGGTGGTGGGACCACGGTTCGCCATATACGAAGCCGCATCGGCGCAGTTCGTCTATCTGGTCCTGTTTTCCTATGCGTTTTTTCTGAAGGGCTACACGGGACTCGCCGTGACCGTGGGCGCGATTATCACTCTGTTCATCGCGATGCAGGTCACGGCGAAGGTACGTTGGGCCGACTACTTCGGCCGTTCCGCCCCTATTCCTCCAGGTTGAGATCGGCCTGCGGATCCGGCTCCGCCGCCTCGGGCACCACGCAGGCGGCAGCCACCTTATCGCCCTCCTCCATCCGCACCAGCCGCACTCCCTGTGTGGAACGGCCGGCCTGACGGATTTCGTTCGATTCGATGCGGATGATCTTGCCGTCCTTGGTGATGATCATGATGTCGGAGTCTTCTTCCACCGACAGCACGCTCACCACTGAGCCGATCTTGTTGGTGACCTTCATGTTGATCACCCCCTTGCGGCCCCGCGACGTCAGCCGGTAGTCGCCCAGCGGAGTGCGTTTGCCGTATCCCGTTTCCGAGATCGACAGAATCAGGCCCTCCTTCTCCACCACCTCGGCTCCTACGATGTAATCGTCGTCGGCCAGTTCCATGCCACGCACGCCGCGCGCCGGCCGGCCCATCGCGCGAACCTCGTCCTCATTGAACCGGCTGGCCATACCCTTGTTCGTGCCCAGGAAGAGGAAGTTCTGCCCGGTGCTGATCTTGGCGGCGATCAACTCATCGCCTTCATCCAGCGACACGGCGATGATGCCCTTCGACATCGGGTTGTCGAACTCCGTCAGTTCGCACTTCTTGATCACGCCCTGCCGGGTAACCATCACGATGTTGCGGTCCGGCACGAACTCCTTCACCGCAAGAAACGCCTTGGGCGACTCGTCCGGCTGCAGGTTGATCAGATTGGAGCAGTGCTTGCCCTTCCCGGTCGTGCCGGCGTCGGGTATCTCATAAATCTTCAGCCAGTAAACGCGTCCCTTGTTGGTGAAGATCAGCAGGTAGGAGTGCGTGGAGGCCACCACCAGGTGCTCCACCACGTCTTCTGACCGCGTGCCCATGCCGATGCGGCCCTTGCCGCCGCGCGTCTGGCGGCGATAGGTATCCACCGACGTCCGCTTCAGGTAACCGCCATGGGTGACCGTAACGGCCACATCCTCCACCTGGATCAGGTCTTCCAGCTTGATCTCGCCCACGTCTTCCACAATCTGCGTGCGGCGTTCGTCGCCAAAGTCCTTCTGCACCTCCCTCAGTTCTTTGATGATGAGCGCTTTCAGCACGCTGTCAGAGGCGAGAATTTCCATGTATTCGGCGATCTTGCGCTGGATCTCCGCCAGTTCTTCCAGGATCTTCTGCTGCTCCATGCCGGTCAGACGCTGGAGTTGCAGTTCGATGATCGCCTGCGCCTGGCGTTCGGTGAATTCAAACCGGCTGATCAGCCCTTCACGCGCTTCCTTCGGGTTCTTTGATGCGCGGATCAGTTGAATGACGGCATCGAGATTATCCAGCGCCTTCTGGAAGCCAAGCAGCAGATGTTCGCGGTCCCGTGCCTTGCGCAGCAGGTAGTCGGTTCTGCGCCGCACCACTTCGGCTCGGTGATCGTTGAACCGCTTCAACATCTCGATCATGCCCAGCTCGCGCGGCTGGCCATTGACGATCGAGAGCATGATCACACCCATGTTCATCTGCATCTGGGTGTGCTTGTAGAGGTTGTTGAGGATCACCTCGGCCTGCTCGCCGCGCTTCAGCTCGATCACGATGCGCATGCCCTGGCGGTCGCTCTCATCGCGTACATCGGAAATGCCTTCGAGCTTCTTCTCGTTCACCAGCGCCGCGATCTCCGACACCAGCCGCGCTTTGTTCACCTGATAGGGAATCTCGGTGACGATAATCGCCTCGCGGTCCTTACCCGCCTTTTCCGTCGCCGCCCGCGCCCGCATTTTCAGACTGCCGCGGCCCCGCGTGTAGTAATCGTGTATGCCGTTGCGGCCCAGCAGGAATCCACCGGTGGGGAAATCAGGCCCGGGCGCCACTTCCAGAATCTTCGATAGCGGCGTCTGCGGATTCTGAATCAGCAGGATGGCCGCTTCGATGATCTCCCGCAGATTGTGCGGCGGGATCTTGGTGGCCATGCCCACCGCAATGCCTTCACTGCCATTCACCAGCAGGTTGGGAACGCGCGTCGGCAAAACTTCCGGTTCCACTTCGCTGTCGTCGTAGTTGGGACGGAAATCGACCGTTTCCTTGTCGATATCCTCCAGCAGCATCGCGGCGATCTTCGACAGACGCGCCTCGGTATACCGCATCGCCGCCGGCGGATCGCCATCCACCGAACCGAAATTGCCCTGGCCGTCCACCAGCGGATAACGCATGGAAAACGGCTGCGCCATGCGCACCAGAGCGTCGTAAACTGGGGCGTCGCCGTGCGGGTGGAACTTACCCAGCACTTCGCCCACGATCTTGGCGCACTTGCGCGTCGGCCGGTTGAAGTTCAGCCCCATCTCGTGAAGGCCGAACAGAATCCGCCGATGCACCGGCTTCAATCCGTCGCGCACATCGGGCAGCGCACGCCCCACGATCACGCTCATTGCGTAATCCAGATAGGAACGCCGCATCTCGTCTTCGATGTTGATCGGGATCTGATTCTTACCATCGCCACCAAGCGGCAGTTGGCCGCCTCCACCGGGCGGAGGGACGGGTGGATTGGTGGGGTTCTCCGGTTGGTCTGCCAAAGGCTAGCTCCTTAAATCAGGGAAAAGAGTTCTGGGGAACGCTAAACCCTTCATTTTAACAGGAACTCACCCTGCTGGGCGATGGGTACTATACCGGGCGAACTTCCCCGTTGCGAAACACCGCGTAGCAGCGGCCCGCTTCCCGCGCCAGCGCGCGCCCCGATTCAAATGGATTCAACTCGTCGAAACGCGGATAGACCACCCACTGCCCCCGCGTGTCGAGTATTCCCCATTTGCCGTCCATCTTCACTGCGGCCAGTCCTTCCCGGATATCCAGGGCTGCTTCAAAGCGCGGCTTGATCACCCATTCACCGTCCAGGCCGATATACCCGTAGCGGCCGAATTTCACCAGCGCCAGACCCTCCGAGAACGGCCCGGCCGAGGAGAACCTCAAGTCGATCGCCAGTGAACCCTGGCTGTTCACATAACCAAACGCGCCGTTCTGGCTCACCGCTGCCAACCCCTCGGAAAAATCGGCCGCCGTGTCGTACACCTGTGGGATGCACACACAGCCTCGCGCATCCACATATCCCCACTTGCCCCTGTGCAGGAATGGGGATAGAGAAGAATTGGCGTAAGCCGGCTGCCGTTTTACCGGCGTGGCGCAAGCAGGCGACTGTTGCGCCTTCTCGATACGGTGGTAGGCGTCGTTCAGCACCTTCAGCTTTTCTTCGCAACGCCGCCGCAGACGGACATCGTTGGCGAAGCGGTCCGGGTGCCAAACCCGCACCAGGTCGCGATAGGCGGAACGGGCCTCATCGAACGGGGCCCCGGCCGGGAGTTCAAGTACAGCATAGAAGGCTCCAAGATCCGCGTGCGTCATCGTGTTGCCAGAATAGCGGAGGGCAACGCTGCCCGGAATGAACCGGGACTCCCAAAATGGGGTGGTGCGCGAGGGCTATTGGGAAGAAAGTCGCGTAGGGTACTAAAGTCTTTCCTGGACGCATTGCCTTTCACAACCTCCACAAAAAGTCTCGATGAGATTAGCGTGGGTAATGCGGTCACGGATGAAGATCTTTGCAAACTGGTTGTTTCCTCCATGCCGGATGGCGTAGTTGCCGCCGACGCCGATGGAAAAGTGTGTTTTCTCAACGCCCAGGCTGAGTTGCTGCTGCAATGGCAACTGGCCGCTGCGGCCGGACAGGAGATTTGGAAGATCATCACGCTCTTCAGCCTGATCGATTCCAAGCCGATTGCGCTGCTCCGGGACCAGGAGCGGCGTGACGAGCCCGATTACGGCGACGCCTGCCTGCTAAACCCGCTTGGGGCGGAAATCCCGGTCAGCTATTCGGTAGCCGCCGCCGCAATCGGGGAAAGGCTGACGCTCATCACCCTTTCTCCCCGCCACGGCTCAACGCAGGCGGCTGCCGGCCCCGGGGATCCTGCCCCCAAGGGTCTGCCGGACAGGCGCATGGCTGAGGACACGATCCGCCACGCCGTGGAGCATGACGAAGCTGGCTATGCGGTGCTGTTCCAGGTGGAACGCATGGCGCTTTACGCGCAGCGCTATGGAACCGAGGCCGCCCGGGATATCAAGATGCGCTATGCGCACTATCTGGGCGACGGACTAAAGGCCGCAAAGAACACCTTCGACTGGACCGCGTCCACCTTCCTGCTACTGGCCAGGTCCGGGATTACCGAGAACCGGCTTCGCGAACAACTCAACCTCGCCACCGGGCGGCGAATGGATGTCGCCATCAAGGAGAGCGCCGCCATCCTTAGTGTCACCGCACGCTGGGAGCTGTTGCCGCTCGCCGGCGATGCCAGCGCCGATGACCTCATTGCGCAACTGGATTTCCGCGCCGCCGGCCGCCGATAGCATCAAAACTGCAGCCGCAGCACCATCTGCAGGTTCCGGTTCCCGCCCTTGCTGACGATGACCCCGAAACTCCCCGGCGCACTCACCGTTGTGCCCGGACCATTCCAGATCGGATGGTTGAACGCGTTAAACGCCTCCACCCGGAACTCGGCGGCAACCTGTTCCTTAATGGGGAACTTCTTGAACAACGACGCATCGAAGGCGCGCGTTCCAGGGCCGCGCAAATCAGGCGACGTGCGCGAAGTGTTGCCAAAGGTGAAGTTGCCGGCCTGCGAAAACACCGACTGGTCAAAATAGGAGTTCAGCCGGTCCGCGATCGGCCCCGTCTTTTTCGCAGACCTGCCGTTGTTATTCGGACGCTGCCCCGGCGATCCCAGGTTCGTGAAGTTCCCTCCGTTGGCGATCTGCAGCGGTATGTTGGTCTGGAACGTGATGATGCCGTTCACCTGCCATCCACCCAGCACGAAATCCAGGGCCCGCGGCGCCGCGTTCAGGAAGTGGCGGCCGCGTCCAATGGGCAGTTCGTAATTTGTGCTGATCACCAGCCGCTGGGAAACATCCTGCGTGGAGATGGATCGCTCGGCGCGCCGGTTATAGAAATCCTGCTTCTGCCCGGCGGCGCCCAAGAAGGTCACCGTCTGCGACGCGTCGTCGATCAGTTTGCCGTTAGTGTAGCTCAGTTGAAGGTTCAGGCCGTTGGAGTAACGCTTGGTCACACTCAGCGTGAACGAGTGGTAGATCGAATTCGCCTGCGGCTTGCGGAAAGCGTTGACGCCCTGGTATTGCGGGAACGGCCGCAGCAGTTGGTTGAACGCGACGCGCGGGCGGCTAAGCGGCGACGTGGGGTTCGTGATTACGCCGAAGAACGGATTGTCCACCTGATTGGCGCCGAGCAACTGATTGCCGAGGGCGAAGAACGATGCCGGCAATTGGTTGTAGGTCATGTTCGTCTCGCCGTCGATCAGGTGATTGCCCTTGCTGCCCAGGTAGCCCGCTTCGATGACAAATCCGCGGCCCAAGTCGCGCTGCAGGTTGCCGTTCCATTGCTGGATGATCGGGTTGACCCAGTCGGCAAAAAAGCTGTCGCCGATGGTAAGACCAAGTTGCGTCGCCTCGCCGCCCTCCGCGCCTTCGGGTAGATTGAAGCCGGTAGGGAAGGGATTCCGGAAGGTGGCCGCCGGCGTCACTCCGCCGTCGAACGATGTGTTGATGCCCGTGCTGCTCTGGAATCCTTGTGTGCCTGAACTGCCTGACGTGCCGGAAGCCTGCAGCACCGACGCCGAGTACAGAATGGCGTAGGCGCCGCGAAAGACGGTCTTGGGGTTGATCTGATAGGCGAAGCCGAAACGCGGTCCCCAGTTGTTCAGATCGGTGGGTGTCTGGCGGCGGTTCTGGGGCGTCACGAATCGCATCGCGCCCACCAGATTCGGAAACGCGGCTACTTTGCCCGCAATCGGTGACGGCGCGTCGATGTCGAAATAGCTGAGGCGGTTGAACCGCTCTGTGCGGGGCACGTCCACATCCCAACGCAGGCCGATATTCAGCGTCAGTTTCGGACTCACCTTCCAGTCATCCTGAAGATAAAGGCCCCAATAGCTGCTGGCCGTGGCCGCCGCGAAGGTATGCGATAGCGACCCGCCGCCCAACATCCCCAACAGGAACGACGCCATGCCGCTGCCTTGCGTGGTGGAGTTGGCCGAGCCCACCTGCCTCTGCGTCCAGCCGTTGTTGAACGAATACTGGCCCGAAGGCTGCCCATGCTGGGTGAAGTTCATCAACAGCTTCCGATATTCCGCGCCCATCTTGACCGTGTGCTTGGAGAAAACCTTGGTCAGGTCGGCCCGGGAGTCGTGCCCGCCCGCCTGGATGCGCAGCGTGGTGAATGTCGCCTGACCCAGAGACGAAACGCCGTTGTTGCCGCCCACGTCGGTACGCGGAAATTCGAAATTCTGCTGCGCCGCCGCTGCCACCACCTCAGACGGGAAGCCCAGCGCCCGCAGATCCATTCCTTGAGAGAACGGATCGCGGTGCGAAACCTGGCGCGCCAGCCCGTAGTTCGTGTTCAGAATCGTGGTGGGCGACAGCGTGTAGACAGCGTTCAGCGCCACGTTGTAGTTGTTGCTGTGGTTGGGACCGCTGCCCGAGGAACTGGCCACATTGCCGAAACCGTTAAAGGGAACGTTCTTCCCGTTGGCGAATGAGCCGCGCGCCCAGAGCCGGAAGTTTTCTTTGAAGTTGTGGTCAATCCGCGAATCGAAGCGGTCGTCGTTGTTGGGCGCCTTGCCCGAGGCGAAGTAATTGTTGGCGTTGGTGAACTGGTTTGTCGGCACCGCGTTCGGCGCCGGCCAGAACTGCAGCATATTGGCCGCGATGGGGTCGAAGCGCTCGCGCGGTACGCGGTTGCCGGGAAATGCCTGCCGGACGAAGGCTCCGGCGTCGTTGCGTGCCACCGTCAGCGGATCGTAGATGGTGATCGCCGCGCCGGCGCCATTGCGCAGGTTGGAAAAATCCCCCGCTTTCCATTCGGCCAGCGGCATAGTGGCGGTGGCGGTGGCGGCCGCGCGCTGGCGGGTGCTTTGCGCGTCGAAAAAGAAGAAGCTGCGGTTGCGGCCGTTGTAGAGTTTGGGCAGTACGATGGGGCCGCCGATGGTGCCGCCGAACTGGTTGCGCTGGAAAGCCGCCTTGCGCACTCCGTTGCGATTGTTGGCCCAGCTATTGGCATCGATCTTGCTGTTGCGCAGGTACTCGAACAACGAACCGTGAATTGCGTTGGTGCCCGATCGCGTGGCCACCGTGATTACGCCCCCTCCGGTGCGTCCGAACTCCGCCGCCACGGCATTAGTGATCACGGCGAACTCTTCGATCGAGTCGACGATCGGCTGGTAGCCGGCGCCGAGAATGCTGACGTTGTTTTCCGGAACAATTACCGAAGTGCCATCAATCGTGATTTCGCTCGATGCATTGCGCCCCCCGCTGATCCACGGCGTTGAGCCGCCTCCCGGAATCACGCCCGGCGCGAGTGTGGCCAGGCTGAACGGGTTCCGTCCGTTCAACGGCAGATCGAGCATCGCCTTGTGCGTGATCACCGTTGACACCGCCGACGTCGACGTGGCGAGTTGAGCCGAGGCCGCTGAGACTTCCACCGTCGTATTGATCTCGCCGATCTTCAGCACGATCTCCAGATCGATGGTCTGCTGCACGCTTAGGCGGATGTCAGACGTTGCATGCTTGTCAAAGCCGGTCTTCTCCACCGTCACCCGGTACTCGCCCGGCAACAGGTAAGGCACGATGAAATTTCCAGCCGCATTGGACACCGTGTTCTGCCGCACCCCCGTGTTCTTGTTTTCCACCAGCACGGCGGCTTCGGGAATCGTGGCGCCAGTGGCGTCGGTGATGCGGCCTTGAATGGTGCCGGTGGCGGTCTGGCCGGCGGCGCTTTGGTACAGCACAATCGCGAGTAGCCCTGAAATCAATAATCTGTTCATGGATTGGTCTCTTTTGTAAGGGCAGTATACATGATTCAACATGATTCAGACGCTTCCCGATACTCGCGATTCGATGATACCCACCACCTCGTATTCGTAATCCGTGTAGGCCCGCATCTTACCCGCCAGCCATAAGACGGCGCGCCGCCTTTTGTCGCCCGACGCGATCACGGGCCGCAGATTGTCGCGGCTGGAATTCCGCGTCACCGCCTCCCATCGCCATTTCCCCGCTAATGGTTTGCGGGACCGGTAGATCTCCCAACGTCCCCCGATCGCCACGCCCCTGGCCGGATCCACGTTCGTCGAAATGAAGACCGTGTCCGTATCGTGAGGATCCAGCGCGATCAGACCCGTATAGTCATCCTCACCCGCATAGAGCTTCGACCCTCCGAAGGCGATCTCCTCGACATCCCACTTCGAACCATTCCACGCCGCACGGTGGTACCGGAAGTCGTGCCCGCCTTGTTTCGACCCGAGCCCTGCGGAGTCCTTCTGCGTCGAGAACGCCACTACCGGACGGCCCTTCCCGTCCAGGTGTGCATCGTGAACCCAGGCGACATTGTTGGCGTCACCCCTGAAAACACGCGTGCCCTGCTCCGGCGATTTCAGTCCTTCCTCCAGCGATGCCAGGCGCTCACCATTACTCGACAGTAACTGCCCGCCGCGCAGCATCACATGATACACGCTGTTATCAAAGTCCCGCGGATGGCCCTCCGTATAAAGAAGATGAACCGTCTCCCGGCCATCGGAGCAATATTTCACGTATGGGCGATGGCGGAATCCGCCAGGTACATTGATGACGATGCCGCCAGATCGCCAGGTCTCGCCCATGTCTTCCGACCAGGCGTAGGACGGTTTGAAGGAGTTGTCGAAGCCCCGGTAGAAATCGTAGAAACGTTTCTCCTTCGAAAGGTAGAACAGATTCTGATAGGTGGCCCGCGTTCCTTCCGACGGGATGAAGACCCGCTCGTCAGACCAACCCAGTCCGCTGCCCGCTGTCGCGCCGATACGGTAGTAGATCTTCTCCTCCCGGCCGTGCTGCGCATAAAAGACCACCAGGCGCCCGTCCGGCCGGACGGCAAACGCCGGGGAATTGTGATCGTCGAGCCACGCACGGCGGTCCGCAGCCCCCTCGGGCGCCTTCACCGTGGCTCGGCCGCTTTCGCCGGTGTCCAGATCATACTCAAACACCTCCACGTGCCCCTTCCGCGCCGCATCGCGCCATCCGCTGGCCACCACGCCCCCAATCAACTTATTCCCCACGATCACTACCCGCTCATCTTCAAACCAGCACCAGCCGCCATCGTCGTGAAACACGCGGATCCCGGACTCGGGCGGGGCCAGCATTCCGGCCATGAACGTGCGGCGGGAGAGCCTCATGGCTGATAGAATCGCATAGAAATGCACACCCGCCGGAGCTTTCTTTCCTCCTCGCTGCTTGCGCCCATGGCCGCCGCCCAACCCCGCCGCCCCAATGTGATCGTCCTGTTCACCGACGATCACGGCGCGCATGACCTCGGCTGTTACGGAGCATCGGACCTGAAAACCCCGAATATCGATGCACTGGCCGCATCGGGTGCGCGCTACACCAACTGGTATTCGAATGCGCCCGTGTGCGCCCCCTCCCGTTCGGCATTGTTCACCGGCCGCTATCCCATCCGCGCCGGCGTGCCCACCAACGGCCCCGCTCTGCCCAGAGCCCAGCGTTCGCTCGCTTCCCTGCTCAAGCCCTTGGGTTACCAGACCGCCCTCACTGGCAAGTGGCACCTGGGCTCGGATGAGGAAACGAACCCGAACGGGCATGACTTTTCCTACTTCTACGGATTCCACTCGGGCTGCGTCGACTTCTACTCGCATCGCTTCTACTGGGGCGAGGGAGGCCGCGCGCGGCTGGCAAACTACCACGATTTGTATCGAAACAAGGAGGAGATCTTCGAGGACGGCGAATACCTCACCAACCGCATCGCGCAGGAGGCCTGTGGCTTCATCCGCCGCAATGCCCATCAGCCGTTCCTGCTCTGCGCCACCTTTAACGCCCCTCACTACCCCATGCACGCCCCGAAGGAGTACATGGACCGCTTCCCCGGTCTTCCCCTCGAACGCCGCACTTACGCCGCCATGTTAGCCGCCGTCGACGACGGCGTCGGCGACATCAGACGCACCCTGATGCAGCACGGCCTGCTCGAGAACACACTGATTTTCTTTGCCGCCGATAACGGCGCGACAACCGAAGTCCGCGCCGGCCTCGGCCAGAAACCCGCCACCGCCGGCGACAACTCGCCCTACCGCGGATTCAAGTTCAGCCTCTTCGACGGCGGCATGCACGTGCCGGCCATCATGAGTTGGCCGGGCCGCATCCCCGCCGGGCAGACGATTTCCGAGATCGCCATGACCATGGACATCGCCCCCACCGCGCTGGCAGCCGCCGGAGGAACGCCGCCTTCACCTGACTGGTTCGACGGCAGCAATATCCTTCCCGTTGCCACCGCCAAAGCCGCTTCTCCTCACTCGGCCATCTTCTGGGAGCAGGCCCAGCAATCCGCCGTCCGCAAAGGCAAGTGGAAACTGGTGGTCAACGGCACTACCTACGACCGGTCCGCGCAAGGCAATCAGCCGCTGACGGGCGAGGATGCCGTCTTCCTTTCCGACCTGGAACAGGACCCCGGCGAATCAACCAATCTGCGCCGCCGCCATCCTCAGGTGGCCGACGAATTGATCACCCTGCTCGAAAAGTGGCGGAAGGATGTGCGGGCCAATTGAATGACTACTGACGACAGCGTCAAGTTGATCGAACTCGCCTACGCTGCCTCGATGGTGCTCCTCATCAGCCAATCGGAGCGGAAATGGGACGCCGGTTGGCGACATCATGCCAGCCGAAATCGAACGCGAGTGTTACCGCCTGGCGACCGAACTCGGACTCAATCCGCCTGACCGCGTCGAGATTCTCGAAAAGCTCCAGGCAAGGTGGCGCCGCCAGTTGCGCCAGCAATGGCAGCGGGAGATGCTCGATATCGGCATGCTGCTCGTCCGCCAGCACGGCCTCATCAGTTTTCTGCAGTGCCACCCCACCTCGCCCACCAGGCCGGAACTCTGCTTTATCCTGGATCAGATCCGCGCCGACCTCACCCGCCTTCTCAGGCGCTACAAACTGACGGAGTCCCTGTCCAAGCTTCCCGAACTGCCTCTGCCCGGAGCCCCCGAATCCTGGATGACCTGGTCCGGAGATGAACTGCGGGCAAGCGTCCTCAAAGAACTCGGCGCGCCCGAAGAGTGACTGCCGCCATCACCCCTCTTCCATCCATCCGCGCAAAGTGGAGAGCGCGACGTAGCTCACCGCGGCCGAAAGCAGCGCCACGGTGATCGAAAAGGAAGGAATCGCCCAAACCGCCATACCGGCCACCGCGGCGCATCCGGCGCCGTGCAGCAGATCGGGTAACGCTTCCCAATGCGCGGCGCGGCGGCGGGCGCGAACTTGCTCGCCGATTGCGTTCCGCGTTCTCACCGGCAAAGTGACCGCCGCAAAGCGCGCGGCCAAAGCCGCATCAATGGCGCGCTGGGCAGCGAGGAACGCGGCGCAGTCCGGGCAATGGGCGCCCGCCGCCTCATCCAGACTTTCCAGAATCCGTTCCCGCGCCTGGTCGCAATTCATCGCTTCACCTCCATCATCGCAGCCATTGCCCTGCGCGCACGATACAGCATGCTCTTCACGGCGCCATCGGGCAGGTCGAGCATCGCAGCCACTTCCTGCACCGCTCTGCCTTCCATATAGAACAGTTCCACCACCCGCCGCTGCTCTTCCGGCAGTTGGGCCAGCAGATCCGCCGCATCCAAACGCTCCTCCGGGCGGTCCGAAACTCCCCTCTCAGGCGCATCGTCGATCGGCGTGGTGCGGCGGTAGCTTTCCGCTCTCAGGCGGGTGAGGCACGTGTTGCGCGCGATGGTGTAAACCCACGTCCCAATGGCCGCGCGGCCGTCATAGGCCGGCAGCGCTTCCCAGATCTTAAGGAACGCATCCTGCGTCACCTCTTCGGCGCGCCCGTGGTCGCGGATCATGGAAATCACCAGCCGGAACACCTTGTGCTGATAGCCGGCCAGCAGCAGCTCAAACGCGCCTTCATAGTTGCGGCTGTCGAGCAGCGATGTGATGCCGGGGCCCATTGCTGTTCTTAATACTCTCAGCCCGGCCCGCCGGTTCCGGAAAAATGCTGCAACCGGATTGAACCGCCGCGTGTATCAATCGGCGAAGGAGAACCAAGACATGGAAGGCGAGATTCTTTCGGTGGCCCTGGTCGGTTTCGTGGCGTTCCACCAATGGCTGCGCCATCAGCGCCGTGTGCTGGTCCACAAGGAGCGGCTGGCGGCGATCGAAAAGGGCGTGGAACTGCCGCCCCTTGAGCAGGAGGTACGCCGCAGAAGCTTCAGCGTGCAGCGCATGCTTCTGCTGATGGGCATGATCTGGATCGTAGTGGGCATCGCGATGTTCGTCACTTTGTCCATCGTCATTCCGAACCTGCCGCCAGGCACGCCGGACGCCCCGCCCCACGGCACGCAGTTCGCCGCCATCGCCCCCATTGGCATCGGCCTGGCCCACCTGATCACCTACCGCCTGGGACGCAAGTCAGAATCAGACTAGCCGGCTTCAAACTGCCAGCCCATGCCCGGTTCCGAAGGCGGCGCCATATACACGCCTTCGGGGCCTCGCGTGATCTTCTTTTCTTCTTCGAACAGCTTGTACACCACCTCCGGCCCACCCGGCGCGGGCAGCGCCAACTCCGCCCACGGAGAGTTGGTGGCGTTCACGATATAGTGAATCGCGCCATTCAGCCCTCCGCCATGCGGGATCACCGGAATGTCATAGGAGGACGCCAGCGCTCCGATCCGCCGCAGTTCGCTAAGCCCGCCGCACCATTGAATATCCGGCTGCCAGATGCGCGCGGCATTGTGATGCACCAGTTGGCGGAAATCGTAGCGCGTATAGTGGTGCTCGCCGGTGACAATCAGCGGCTTCCTCACTGCCGCGTTCAGCCGCCCGTAGCCCTCGTAATCGTCCGGCGGCAGCGCTTCTTCAATCCAATACACATCGTAGGGAGCAACCGCCTCGGCAAGCTGCAGCGTGTACTCCTCGGTCAGCGCCATCCAGCAGTCCAGCATGATGTGGCCGTCCGGGCCCAGCGTGGCGCGCGTCCGCTTGATCAGATCCACGTTCTTGCGGATGCCTTCCTTGCCCTCGGCCGGGCCGTAGGGAAGCGCCAGTTTCACTTTCTTAAATCCGAATTCCGCGCTCTGATCGATGTCGTTGCCGGTGGCGTAGGCGGGTACCCGCTCCCGTGTGCGGCCGCCCAGCAGGCGCCACACCGGCAGTCCGGTGAATTTCCCCATCAGATCCCACAAGGCGAGGTCAACACCGCTGATGGCATGGATCACCGCGCCTTTACGCCCATAGTAAAGCGTCGAACGCCACATGATGTCCCACAGCATCTCAATGTCCAGCGGGTTTTCGCCCATCAGCAGTTTCTTCAGATGCTGCTCGACGATGTAGCCGCCACCCGGCCCGCCCTGCCCCAGTCCCGTAATGCCCTGATTGGTCCCGATTTCGACCGTGAACACCGGGATGCCGCCGCCATCGGGTTCCCACAGCGCCTTGGGGCCGTTATATTTCGGGTAGATGGACATGGGGCGCGCGGCGATGCGCTGCGTCCAGTAGGAGCCGGCCCGCGGCGTGTATTCGGGCCGCGGCCGTTTCTGGCGCGCCTTCACCAGGCCGACGGAAGTGATCTTCAGACCCTCCGCCTTTGATCGGATTTCGTCAGCCAATAGTGGCGCGGCGCTGAGCGTCGCGAGAAAAGTGCGCCGGTTCATTCAGACATTCTATCCGTGTTCGGGCAGTGAGGCGCCTACCCTAAAAGAAGATGCCACTGATTGGAATGGGCCAAATCCTGGTGGAAGGCGGTGCGCTGGAAGCCAACCTCGCCCGCGCTGAACGCCGCATCGAAGAAGCCGCGGCCGCCGGCTGCCATGCCATTGTGCTGCCGGAGTGCCTGGACACGGGGTGGACGCACCCTTCCGCGCGCCACCTGGCGCAGCCCATACCAGGCTCCACCAGCAATCGTTTGGCATCGGCCGCAGCCCTCCACAGGATCCATGTCGCCGCCGGAATCACCGAACGATGCGGGGAGCGCCTGTTCAACGCCGCCGTGCTGATCTCGCCCGCCGGAGAGATCCTCGCACATCATCGCAAGATCAACGAACTCGACATCGCCCACGATCTGTATTCGCGTGGCGACCGGTTGATGGTGGCCGGTACCAGCTTCGGCAAGACCGGCCTGACAATCTGCGCCGACAACTTTCCGGACTCACTGGAACTCAGCCTTGCCCTCGCCCGCATGGGCGCCCGCTACATTCTCTCCCCCTGCGCGTGGGCTGTGGACGCCGGCCACGACAACTCCGCCACACCTTACGGCGGCCTCTGGCGCGGCGCCTATACCACCCTCACCCGCGCCCACGATGTGGCCGTCATCGGTGTGAGCAACGTCGGATGGCTGTCCGCCGGTCCCTGGAAGGGGCGCAAATGTATCGGCTGCTCCCTGGCGATGGGTCCGGGCGGCGCGGTCCTGGCTCAGGCCCCCTATGGTGATGCCGCCGATTGCCTGGTCCCGGTTATGATTCCCTAATGACCGTTGAGGCCGTCCGCAAGTATTGCCTTTCGCTCGCCCATACCACGGAAACCGTGCAGTGGGGAAACGACCTTGTCTTCAAAATCGGCGGCAAAATGTACGCCGTCGCCGGTCTGGAGCCCGACGAAGTCTGGTTGGCGTTCAAGTGTCCGCCCGAGGAGTTCGTCGAACTCACCGAACAACAGGGCATCCGCCCCGCGCCATACCTGGCCCGCGCCAAGTGGATCGCGCTGGAGACGCCGGATGCTCTGCCGCCCGCCGAAATCAGGCGGCTGCTTCGCCAGTCCTACGATCTTGTGCTGGCAGCGCTGCCCAAGCGCGAGCAGGCGAAGCTGAGAGGATAGGCCATGGCACGATTTCCCGGCACACATTGGGACTATCGCAACCCGCAATCGCAGAAGTGCGCGCCCGCCCCACTCCTGCAACTGGCCGTCGAGCTGGGCGGCAACGGATGCGTCATCCGCAACGGATACGCCATCCACATGTGGGGCGCGCAGCACGAGCATTTCGATTGGCTCTCTTCCGCCAAGCCCCTTTTAAGCACGCTGCTCTTCTTCGCCGTGGCGGAAAAACGGATCGCTTCCGTGGACGCCCGGCTCATCGATGCCGGATGGGACCTGAAGGAGAAGGACCGCACAATGACGTTCGCCCATCTGGCGAACATGGTCAGCGGCTATGCCCGGCCTGAGGCGCCCGGCGCGGCTTTCGCCTACAACGATTTCGCCTTCAACCTCTATCAGAAGACGCTGTTTGACCGCGTGTTTCAGGAAGCGCCCCAAGCGGCGGCGGCCAAACGCCTCGGCGCCATCGGCCTTGAAGACGGACTGCGATTCCGCCCCTCCAACCGCCGCCTCTCGGCCACCGTGCGCGACTTTTGCCGCATCGGATGGTTCTGGCTGAACCGCGGAAGGTGGCGCGGCAGGCAGCTTCTGCCCGAATCGTTCTTCCGCGACTACTGCCGCCCGCACGTGCCGCCGAATCTGCCTCATACGGCCAAGGCGGACACCGCCGACTATCTGAACATCGGCACCTTCGGCGGCGGGTCTGATCATTTTACGAATTGCGGACCCGGTATCTATGGCTTCAACTGGTGGTTCAATCGCGGCGTGTGGCCGGCCGCTCCGCCCGACGCGTTCATGAGCATCGGCGCCGGCGGCAACTGCGCCGTCATGATACCCAGCCGTCAACTGGTGCTGGCTTGCACGCGCGGCAAATGGGGCCCTCTCACGCCCGGCGACCCGGAGGCTCCCACCAACCGCCACATCCGCCTGCTGATGGAAAGCTGCCGCTAGAACACGCTTACCGAATCCTTACCCGGCCCTTACCGTCCCAACCGGCCCTCCCCCCTACACTGAATCCCGGAGGATCACTGGCATGTCTCTGCTGCACCTTCTTCTTCTGGGACTCACCGCCGCGCAAGCCGACGGCAAAGTCCGTCACGCCAACGTCTACCCCGGCATCCACCTGGATTACTACCAGACCGCGGCCGGTACCGAGTATGACTGGGTGGTACAACCGGGCGCGAGCCCCGCGCGGATCGCCATGCGATTTCCCGGCGCAACCGCCGTCCACATCGAGGCCAGCGGTGACCTGACGATGCGTTTGGACGCGCGGCTGGTCCGCCATAGCGCCCCATTCTCCTACCAGCTTCGCAAGGGCCGGCGCCTGGAAATTCCCAGCCGCTTCGTGGAACTGGCGCCCGGCGTCATCGGCTTCGAAACCGCCGCATATGATCCGGCGCTTGCCCTGGTGATCGATCCCGTGATTCAGGTGTCCAAGCTGGTGACCGCAGTGGGCAATGATTTTGGCGGCGATTTCGCCAGAGACGCGGCCGGCAACTACTACATCATCAAGGACGATCTGACCGGTGGGCCCGCCCAGCTTCGCAAACTGAGCGCAACGGGCCAGGTGCTGTTCACCCGCACGCTGGCGGCCGAGTTCCGCGAACAGTTCGAAATGAAGCTGGACCCGGCGGGCAACATCTACATCGCGGCGATGATGAGCGCCTGCCCGGCCACCACCACGCGCGTAATCGGCGACATCGCCAATGGGCCGAAGATGGCGGTGGCGAAGTTTCTGCCCGATGGCGCGACGCAAGCCTATCTGCTGTGCGTGCAGCCGGGTGGCCTGCAATTAAACGTGTCTGCCATGGCGGTGGACTCAGCCGGCCAGGCGTTTGTCGCCGGCCGCACCGATTCGAATACCTTCCCAGCCACCGGCACCTTCGGAACGCTGGTACCAGGACAACAGCACCTTTATGTCTTCAAAGTGAACGCGGCAGGCGACTCGCTGCCCGTGTCGGTGGTGACCGGTAACGGTATTCTTCCGCAGGCGCTGGCGCTGGATGCCCAGGGCAATCTGTTGCTGGGCGGCATCACGCTAGCCACGTTCGACCTTGTGAGCCCGCTGCAGCCACAGTTCGGTGGCGGCAATATCGACGGGTTCCTGATGAAGATCCGCGCCGACGGCCTGCAGATTCTCTTCGCCACGTTTCTGGGCGGTAGCGGCGACGATACGGTGAGCGACATCGCTGTGGACGGCGCGGGAAACATTGTGATCGCCGGCAATTCGCTTTCGGCGAACTTTCCGGTGGCCGGCCCGTTCGCGCGGCCGCCCGCCGGTAACCGCGATGCTTTTGTCGCGAAGCTGCCGTCATCGGGCGCCAGCCTGCTGTTCTCTACGATGCTGGGCGGCTCGCTCGGCGACTTTGCAAACAGCGTGGCCGTGCGGCCTACGGGAGAAATCTACGTCGCCGGTGAAACCGATTCTCCGAACTTCCCGGTGGTGCGCCCGCTGCAGCCGTTCCGCGAGTCCGATGCCTTTGTGACTACGCTGGATGCCAACGGGCTGATCGTCTTCTCGACGTTTCTTGGCGGAACGGCGGGAGAACGGCTGCCGTCGGTCATTCTCAATCCAGACGGCTTTGCGGTGTCGGGCACCACCGGTTCCGCGAATTTCCCGCGCGTGCCGTTCTTTCAGTTCTCTGTCCTGCTGGACGGGTCCGACGCATTTCTCACTGTGTTCCAGGAGGAGGCCGATCTCTCAGTGGGCGCGCTGTCGCGATTCGCGGCGGTGCGCAATCATGGGCCGGATACTGCGATGTCGGTGCGGCTTTCGATCTCCATTCCCGCCAGCGCGGTTCAGAACCAGGACAGCCGCTGTACGGTGGCGGCACTGGCCACTACATGCCAGTTGGGAACCCTGCAGCCCGGCTCGCTTTCCATTCCACAAGTGGCGTTTAACAGCGCGCCCACCAGCATGACGGTGACATCGGCCATCTTCGATCCCAACCTGGCGAACAACGTCGATTGATCA
>JANRLE010000279.1:0-4069 GCA_033762895.1 Bryobacteraceae bacterium
ACCCGTGATCCGTCCAAAGTTGGGGTTGCCCCGGCCGGTAACCGGCGACGCGAAATTGGCGTGATTGGCGAAGTTCAGGCTCTCCCAGCGGAACTGCAGCTTGTGTCCTTCCCACGGCATCGAGAAATCCTTCAATACCGAAAGATCGCCGATGAATGCGCCAGGCCCGATGGCCAGTGACCGGCCAAGCGTCCCAAACGTCAGCGGCGGCGGAGCGACGAACGTCTCCCGCACAAAGAAGCTTTGGCCAAGCACGTTCGCCCGCCAGTTGGGATTTTCCGCATAAGGCCCGGTGGCGTTGGAGCGGACCGCGGCGGCGGTGGGGAAAATGGCCGCGGCGTTGTTCTCCTGAATCGAGAAGGGGACGCCGGTGCGGAATTCCAGAATCAGACCGGTGGACCATCCGCCCGCAATCGCGTTGAGCACAGGGTTGCTGATGTTCACCGCCTTGCCGTTCCCGATGGGGACCTCCCACACCGTGTTGCCGATCAGCCGGTGGCCGACATGATTGGCGGAAAGGCCGCGGTCGGCGCGCCGGTTGTAGAAGTTCGAAATCGAAGGGGCGGCGCCGAGTTCGTTGCGGGAGTTGATATCGTCAATCAGCTTTGACCAGGTGTAGTTGATGCCGAACTGCAGGCCGCGCGAATAGCGCTTCTCCAGCCGCACGTTCATGCCGTGGTAGTTGGAGTTGCCGATGGTGGGAGAATGTTCGCGTACATCGGAGAACTGCGGGAAGGGGCGAAGCGCCTGGACGTTGCCGGGGCGGATGATGGCGGGGTCCACCTGATTGATGGTGACGGTTCCCGGAAAGGTCAGCTTGTGGCCGAGCGTGGCGATGTAGCCGATCTCAAACAGCATGTTCGCCGGCAGCAGGCGTTGGATATTGAAATTGAACGTCTCCATGTACGGGATGCGCCGCTTGCCGGGGTCGAAGAACTCAGCAGAGAAGATCGGGTTCGTGCCGATGGGCACCGCGCCAAAACCCGGTGAAAGTGTATTGGAAACCGTCGGCGGAAGTCCCGCGCGCAGTTGAATGGGCGCCGTGCGGCCGCCGTCCACCGATGTTACCGACACGGCGGTGGAAAAGCCTCCGCGGACGGCCAGCGGCGTCGCCTGATCGTACTGGCCGATGAACAGGATAGCCCCTCCACCGCGAATCACCCACTTGTCGCGCGGCCGCCAGGCGAAGCCAACGCGAGGGCCGAAGTTGTTGTAATCGAACCCGGAGGCGTACTTGGACAGGCCGTCGCGGCCGGAAAACGTGATGACGCCGGGGCAGTTACAAACCGGATTGATGGCATTCCGGTCAAACGAGTTCTGCTTGTTATTCGTCTCATAGCGCGGCACGTCCAGATCCCAGCGGACGCCCAGATTCAGCGTCAGCGTCGGGCGCACCTTCCAATCCGTTTGCGCAAACGTTCCGACCGTGGCGCCGTTGGAAACGATGGAGCCGGACTCATCGCGCGAGGCGTTTGCCACGTGGCCCAGCAGCAGTGAAGCGAGCGCGTCGTTGGTGCCCACCGGAGTGAAGTTGAAGTTGCCTCCGGCCGAGCCCAGCGGCGTATCGTCGTTGCGGGATTTGCGATACTCCAATCCGAATTTCAAAGTGTGGTTCCCGGTCACCTTCGTGACGGAACCGGTGTAGTGGTGGCCCTCAATGGGGAACTGAATGCGCTCCTGCTCACCGCGGCCGAAGGGCTCAAGGCCGGTAAGCGTCACGCGGGGGAAATAGAGGGCATTGGTTCCGCGCAGGCCGATCCGTTCGGGAATGCCCAGGCCCTTGGATGCCGTGATGGGCTGGAACTTCCTGCGGTCATAGGAGTAGCGCGCTTCCAGGATGGTGGTGGGCGAGAAGGAGTGGATCCAGGTGGGCGCCAGGCTGTAGTAAAAGTTGTCGATTGTCTCACCGTATTGGTCGGTGTTGTCGCGGAAAATGGGCTGCTGGAAACTCGGGCTCTGGTTGCGGAGGAAGCGGAAATAGATGCGGTCATTGGACGAGAACGTGTGATCGACGCGCGTGACGATGACGTTGGTGTTCGTCCCGGTCGGGTTGTTGACGCGGAAATTATTCACACGGGATGCCGCGCCGGCGACGTTGGGCGTGGGATAGTACTGCGCGATGGCTCGCCCGACAGGGTCCATGCGGGAAGTGGGGATCAGGTTGCCGGAAAACGGCGCGAAGTTGGCCAGCGGATCGGTGATCACCCGCGGGAACTGGCCGGCGATTTCAGCCGCATCGGGGATCGACAGCAGGCGCGTGGCCTGGGAGCGCGTCTTCACCCATTCGGTGTTGAAGAAGAAGAAGGTGCGGTTCTTGATCGCCGGGCCGGAGAAGCTGCCGCCGAACTGGTTATAGCGCAGGATGGGCTTACGCGCGGCGAAGAAATTTCTGGCGTCGAGCCTGTCGTTGCGAAGGAACTCATAGAGCGATCCGTGCCAGTTGTTGGTGCCTGAGCGCGTGGTCATCTGCACCACGCCGCCGCCCGAACGGCCCAGTTCGGCCTTGAAGTTCGAAACCTCGACGTTGAACTCTTCCAGCGCGTCGATCGGCGGATCAAAGTTCAGGGTGGCCACGCCAAGCAGGATGTTCTGCGCGTTGCCGCCGTCGATGGTGAAATTCGTGTTATCGCCGCGGCCGCCGGCCATGGTGAAGTTGGAACCCGTGCCGTTCTGCACCAGGAAACCGGACAGCCGGGCCAGCGAGGCGGCGCGCCGGCCCACCAGCGGCATGTTGGCGATGGTATCCCGGCGGACGACGTTGCCGACCGAAGACGACTCGGTCTTAAGCAGCGGGGCGTCGGCTTCCACGGTGATCTGTTCGGTTACGCCGCCCACTTCCAGCCGCACGTCGACGTTCGAAGGAACGCCGGTTTCGATGACGATGCCCGTCTGCCGGAATTGCTTAAATCCGGCCTGTTCAATGCGAAGTTCGTACGTGCCGGGCTTCAACAGCGGGACGTTAAAGACGCCGGACGATGAGGAGATGCCGGTGAAGGATTCGTTGGTGAGGTTGTTGTTGAGTTTGACGGTGACGTTGGGAATCACGGCGCCGGTGTTGTCGGTGATGGTTCCCGACAAGGAGCTGGTTTGTGCGTAACAGACGGCTGAAGCAAACAGGGCGATCGCCAGAAGCTTTTGCATGGCGACCGATTATATCAGAACGCTGATGTAAGGCTACGGCGCGATGCGGAACGCCGCCATTTCCGCCAGATTCCGCACAAACAGCACCCCATCGGCCATCGCCGGCACATTCCACGTCTTGCCCTCAATCGCCGAAAACTTCGCCAATTCGGTGTGTTTGTCCGGAGTCGCCTTCACCAGCACTAACTCCCCCGCCTCGCTGATCACCACTAAGTGCCCATTGGCCAGCAGCAACTGTCCGTAGCCATACCGCCCGCCCTTCCACATCTGCTGCCCGTCGGACACGCGCACGCAGGCCATGATCGCCTCATCCATGCCGTAGATATGCCCCTCATGCAGCACCGAACTGCTGAACTTATTCTTCATCTTCTTGTTGAACCAGATCTGTTTGGCCGCCAGGCCTGCGCCCGATTTCTCAATCTCCAGCAGCGCCGCGCCATGGTCATACCCGGCGGAGATGAACAACCGGTTCTCACCCACCACCAGCGGCACGGCGGCGTTGACGTCATACTCGGTGGTCCAGGGAAACTCCCACAGCAGCTTGCCATCGGCGGGGTCCAGGCCCACGAAGCGCAGCGCGGTGGCGGTCACAATCTGGCGCCGGCCGGCCAGCGTCACCAGCATCGGCGACGTATAGGCCTGCTGGTCATTTAATGAACTCCACACGCGGGCGCCGGTGATGCGGTGGTAGGCCACCACGGACTTGCCGTCCAAACCGCCGGGCTGCACGATCACCTTGTCGTCCACAATGAGCGGCGCGGCCGACATGCCCCACGTCAGGTTCTGTGCGCCGTTGTCCTTGAGTGTGTCCTTCTCCCATTTCACGGCGCCGGTGGCGGCGTCCAGCACCTTCAGCATTCCGGTGGCGCCCATGGAGTAGAGCATTCCCTCATGCCAGGTGGGTGTGGCGCGTGGTCCATCGCCGCCC
>JANRLE010000280.1:0-21821 GCA_033762895.1 Bryobacteraceae bacterium
CGGAAGCGTCGCGCGCCTTCTTCCACTCCGGATCTTCCTGAAAGGCTTTCCAGGACGCCATGGCGGCATCGCGGCTGGAATGCGAAAGGATGTAGATTAGCGTGTTGTCCTTTCCAGGCGCATCCTGCGGTACCCAGTAGCCGATGTTCGTCATGCCATGCTTTTCAAACAGCTTTGTGGTGTGGTTGCGGAAACGGGCCAGCAGGTTTGGCAGCTTGCCCGGATGCGTGTAGTAGGTGCGCATTTCGAAAACGCGGGCATTTGCCGCCTCAACCGGTTCCTCTCCCATGTATAAGCCTCCCGCGAAGACGCCTGCCAGCGCCAATGCAATCAAGATGGATTTTCTCAGCATACTGCGCCATTATACGCGATCGGCTGTTCCGGGCCATGGCGAAGATCCCTTGTCACGGCCCTGCCCTGCCCTCTCACATATTGCAATTGGCGATCAGAAAGCCATAAACTGGCTTCAACCCTTCCCATGATCGGAGCATTGATGTTCACACGCCTGTCCTCATTGGGTCTGCTCACGCTTTTCGCCTGCGCTCAGGACCTTCCCGTCAACGGTCCGGAGGTTCCGGAACTCGAAGCTTTTGACCGGTTCGGCCAACAGCTCGTGCGGGATTCCGGCGGGCCGGGACTTTCGCTCGCCATCGTCCGCGGCGGCAAGCTGGTTTTCGCCCGCGGCTACGGCTACTCCCGGGTGGAGAGCCGGGAGCCGGTTCTCCCGAGTACGCTCTTCCGTGCCAATAGCGTTTCGAAGTGGATCACTAATGCGGCCATTCAGGAGCTGATTAAGGACGGGGTTCTTTCCACAGACGACTTAGCTTTTGCCAAGTGGCTGCCCGACACGCTCCCGGCCGAGCCCGACGATCGCCTCAACACCGTCCGCTTGTGGCACCTGTTCGCCCACGGTGTACCCTGGACGCGTGAACGTTGCGGTTTCGATCTCGCCGCGCGGGAACTCGGCGCGCCCGTACCTACTCCGCCGCAGATGATGGTGCATTACTTCACCCGCGGGCAACTGGCGGGCCCGGTGGGGCAAACCTATGGCTACCACAACACCAATCACGTCGTGCTTGCCCGGGTGATCGAACGCGCCACCGGCCAGGGCTACGAGGAGTTCATCCAGAAGCGCATGCTGGAGCCACTGGGCATCCGCCGCATGCGGATTGGCAACACGCGCCGGCCCGATCTTTCCTCGCACGAGTCTTACGTCTATTTGCTGCCCGATAACCCAATGGGTTCCGTGGGTCTGCCGCAGGCCTCGGGCGTTGAACCCCTCAGCCATCAGCTCTGTATGAACGAGATGCAGGACGCCAACGGCGGATGGCTGGCCTCGGCTCCGGATCTGGCTCACCTGGCCGCCAACTACGAGGCCGGCGAGTATCGTGTTTCCCAGCCCGGCCGCTGGGTGCATATCCGGGGCTCGCACAACGGCGGAGGTGTGGGCGGATGGGGACTTTCCATCGCCATGAGTTTCGGCCCGGGTAACGGTCTGGCGTTTTTTATCAACGGCGCCGACGGCACGACAGAATGGGCGAAGTCTGTTGAGAACGTGCTGTTGTGGTGCGGCACGGAACTGCGGCGTCTGGTGAGGGAGACCACGGTGTGGCCCGACATCGATCTGCGCGAACAGATCGATACCCCGCTCCGGGAGGCTCTGACGATGCGCCTGGGCGTCGACTCGCTTTCCTGGATCTCGAGCGAGGAGAGTCTGGAGCGCACAGTGGAGGTCCAGGCCGCTGAGGGCGAGGCATGGCATTTGATCTCTTCGGCGCTGTGGCTGGAGGTTTCGCAGTGGTCCGGCACTGGCCCGGCGACCATCAGGTTGCGAGCCAACCGCAATGGTCTTTGGGACGGCCGCTATTACGGTACGCTCGCCATCGAAAATGCGACGAAGCACAGCCATCACCACACCGTGCCGCTCTCGTTTGAAGTCACCGGCTCCCAGAGCCTGCCCGCCGTGGCCATCCGCACGCAGACGGTTCCGCTGCTCGATCGTGATCAGCAGCTAAATGTGCAATTTTCCGCCGAGGGCGGCCGCGCACCCTACCGGTGGCGCTTGATTGAGGAACTCCCCGCTGGCTTCAGTTTCAACGCGGCGGAGGCGCGCCTTACCGGGCGCTCTGCCACCGATCTTGCCCGCGAGATCACGATTGAAGTTACGGACTCCACCGGCGCCAAGGCGATCCGCCGTTGGATGCTGGCCGTCAACACTCCGCTTCAGAAGGCTCTCCATAGGGCTTCGTTGATCGTCGCCCCGGCCTTCCCTGCGCAGAATGCCTGCGCCACATCTCACATGGACAGAGTGCCTTCCACGCAGGCGCAATTGACTGCCGCGCTATTGGCGGCCGGTGGGACGCATTGGGGAGACGAATTGATCTATGAATGGACCGGACCGGATGGCGCAGTGCGGAGCCGGATGCGCTACAACCTGCCCTATCATCTCGCCGGCAACGCAAACGCCCGCTGCACCTTGAGCGCGGTCTTTGCACTGTCCGGGGTTCCGGCAGCAGCGCGGCGAGGGCAATGGACCATCCGCGCCCTCTATAACCGCAACGTGGTCGCCTCGCGCACGTTTACGGTGGAGTAGCGCTGCCGCGCAGACGGACAAGTGCCCTGCGGCATTCCTCCATCACCCGTTCGGGATCCTGTGATTCCACGCGGATCACTTCCTTCGGCCCCGGCCCGTCCGGCCGCCAGCGCTGATACATGCGCGCCGAGGCGTGGCCCGCAAATACCGTCAGCAGCGGAGTGCCGCAGGCGGCGGCCACATGCTGCCCCGCCGAATCGTATCCACAGTAGAGACCGGATTTCGCAATCGACGCGGCAAACGGAGCAAAGGCGCCGCTGAAGGTACGTACACCGGCCACTCCGGCGATGGCGGCATCCACGCGCGCGGCTTCTTCCACGCTGCCCCCGCGGTCCACCAGGATTCGCCCCCCCTGCGACGCCAGCTCTTCCATCAGCGCCCGCTCGAACCCGTCGCCCAGCCGCTTGGCCTGATTCTCGCCCACGCCGAGACTCACCGTGATATCGGCCTCCGGCCCTGCTGCCCTTGGCGCGATGTAGGCGCGCACACCGGGTGTCGAAAATGTTTCCGCCGCCCAGCGCCGCGTCAGTGCCGGCAACGGATCCTCGGCGTATTCGCCGTAGCTGCGGCTTTCAAAAAAATAGTAACGGTCCTCGTCGCCCACCGGCAGCAGGCCCAGTTGCGTCAGCCGCGAGTCCGGGTCGATGACGATGCTGTCCGGCCGCGCCAGCAATTCCTTCAAAGCGTAATAGGCCTCCAGCCGCTGCCGCAGCCCGCCGCCGCGCGCGTAGGGGACTTCGGCATGACTCAGCCGGGGATCGGCCGCGAACAGTTCGAAGTTCTTCCGCGGTCCGGCAAAGCAAATCTCGGCATCAGGGAAACGTTGGCGGGCGGCGTCCAGACAGACGCTGGTGACGGCCACATCAGCGCCCAGCGTCACCCGCGACAGCACGAACACCGTCCGCGCATCCCCGTGAAATCGCCGCGGTACACGAATGCGCCTGTAGCGGTTCAACAGATCCTGCGCGCTTCCCACGCTCAGTGTCTTTGCGATCACCTCGCTGAACAGCGCCGCGTAGGCGTCACAAAGGCACGGCTCGAACAGATCCGCCAGCCGCTCCACCACGATGCTAAACAGCGCGTGGCTCGCCCGGCTGTCATCCATCTCCAGCAGCGCGTTCAATAAATCGGGGGAGTGCGCGTTGCCCCGCAGGCACTGGTTCAGCAGTTCCAGCGCCAACTCGTCAGGCGAGATATTTTCCAACGATCGGCTCCAGCTTGCGGCGCGCCGCCTCGGAAATCGCCTTGCGGTCGGTGATCAGCGCGTGCGCCAGCGCCGAATGGCACTTGCAGGTCATGCCGGCGGGGATCTTCTCCACGCTCAGCCGCACGACCCTGGCGGCATTCTCAGCGTTCTTTGTCAGATTCGCGATGATGTCGTTCACCGTCACCGCGTCGTGGTCCGGATGCCAGCAGTCATAGTCGGTCACCATCGCCACGGTCACGTAACCGATCTCGGCCTCCCGCGCCAGCTTCGCCTCCTGCAGGTTGGTCATGCCGATCACATCCATTCCCCAGCTACGGTAGATGTTCGATTCGGCCAGCGTCGAAAACGCCGGCCCTTCCATGCACAGATACGTGCCGCCCTTTTGCGCCGCCACCCCCGCTTCCACACAAGCCTCATGCACGATACTCTGCAGTTCGGAACAGACCGGATGCGCGAAGCTGATGTGCGCCACCAGTCCCTCCCCGAAAAACGTCGACACCCGCCCGCGCGTACGGTCGAAAAACTGGTCCGGCAGCACGAACTTCAACGGCGGATGCTCTTCCTTCAGTGATCCCACCGCGCTGACACTGACGATATAGCGCACGCCCAGCTTCTTCATGCCGAAAATGTTGGCGCGGAAATTCAGCTCCGAAGGACTGATTTTGTGCCCCCGCCCGTGGCGCGCCAGAAAGGCCACGCGTTTCCCGCCGAGCGTACCCACTACAAAGGCGTCCGAAGGATCGCCGAAAGGCGTCTCCATGCGAATCTCTTCCTGCGCCTCAAAGCCGGGCATCGCATACAGCCCGCTGCCGCCAATCACACCAATTTCAACGTTCAAGCGATTCTTGCTCCTGTCTCCAGTTCACTCAATCCAGCCGCCGCCCACCACCAGATCGCCATCGTACATGACCGCGGCCTGTCCCGGCGTGACGGCGCGCTGCGGTTCGTCAAAGCTCACCTTTACCCGATCGCACGCCAGAGGCTCCAGCGTAGCCCATGCGGCATCGTGCCTGTTGCGGATCTTCACACGGACGCGCATCGGCTCGCGCAATTCCGCAAACGCGATCCAGTTGACACGCCCGGCGGTCAGTTCCGAACGCAGCAGATCTTCGTTGCGACCCACCACCACCCGCTGCGTGGCCGGTTCGGTGGCGATGACGTAGAGCGGTTCGCCCGCCGCGATGCCTAAGCCCCGCCGCTGCCCCACCGTGAAATGATGCACTCCCTCATGCCCGCCCAATTTGCGTCCAGAGGTGTCCACCACCTCGCCCCGCGCCGCCTCGCGCGGCGTTCCCTGCTCGGCGAAGTATGCGTCGATAAAGGCGGCATAGTCCCCGTTGGGCACAAAGCAAATTTCCTGGCTGTCCTGTTTCTCCGCCACCGGAACGCCCAACTCGCGCGCCAGCTCCCGCACCTGCGGTTTTGTATATTCGCCCAGTGGAAATAACGTCCGCGCCAACTGTTCCTGCGTCAAGCCCCACAGAAAGTAAGTCTGGTCCTTCGTGGAATCCACACCCCTCAACAGAAGATAACGGCCCGTCGCCTCATCGCGGCGGATACGCGCGTAATGGCCCGTGGCCACGGTTTCAGCACCCAATCCGGCAGCCAACTCCAGAAACTGATCGAATTTGACGAAGTTATTGCACAAAGTGCAGGGAATGGGCGTCCGGCCGGCCAGATACTCTTCGACGAACGGCTTCACCACCTGCTCTTCGAAACGGTTCTCGAAGTTCACCACGTAGTAAGGAATGCCTAACTGTCCCGCCACATGCCGCGCATCGTAGACATCATCGAGCGAGCAGCAGCGTCCGGTGGCCCCTTCATTGGAAATCTGCGGCAGCCGCCGCTGGTTCCACAACTGCATCGTCAGACCTACCACCGGCTTGCCGTCCCGGCGCAGCATCGCCGCCACGGTGGATGAATCCACGCCACCCGACATCGCAACCGCTATGGGCGTCTCAGGCATGTGAGTAAGTCGAAACCCGCCGCAGATGGCCGGCCGCCGCCGCCACTGCCTCAATCAGAGCGTCCACCTGCGCTTCATCATTCCCGCGGCCCAGGGAAAACCGCACGCTCGAACGCGCCTCCTGCGGTGAAAGTCCCATGGCCAGCAGCACGTGCGAAGGCTCCACCGCGCCACTCGAGCAGGCCGATCCGCTCGACACGGCGAAGCCCCGCAGATCGAGCGCAATCACCATCGCCTCGCCTTCCACGCCGGTGAAACAGATGTTGCTGGTGTTTGGCGTACGTTCGGCATTCGCGCCATTCACCCGCGTGTCGCTTACCACTGAAACGATGCCCCGCTCCAGCCGGTCGCGCAACGCCGCCAACCGCGCCGCCTCCTCACCCACGTGGCCGCAAATCCATTCCGCCGCGCGCCCGAACGCCACCGCCGACGGCACGTTCTCTGTACCGGCGCGCCGTTCCCGCTCATGCCGCCCACCGAAAATCTGCGGCTCGAGGCTCACTCCAGACCGCACATAAAGCGCGCCGATGCCCTTGGGCGCGTACATCTTGTGCGCGCTCACCGAATAGAGATCCACGCCCAGCGCCCGCACATTCACCGCAATCCTGCCCGCCGCCTGAACCCCGTCGGAATGCAGCAGCACACCCGCCTCCCGGCAAACCGCGGCGATTCCGGCAATCGGCTGCACCACGCCGGTTTCGTTGTTGGCGTGCATCACGGAAACCAGCGCCGTCTCCGGCCGCAACGCCTCCCGCACGTCCTGTGGCGAAACGAACCCGGCACGCGACGGCTTCAAATAGCTGACAGAAACTCCTCTCTGCTCCAGGCGCCGCGCCGCGCCGAGCACCGCCGCGTGTTCGATGCCCGTGGTGATCACATGCGATCCCGGCCGCGCGATGCCGAACATCGCCAGATTGTCCGCCTCGGTCCCGCCGCTGAGCAGAACAATCTCCTTCGGCGTCGCTCCCAGCATCGCCGCCACCTGCCGCCGCGCCCCCTCCAGTTTCTGCCGCGCCGCCTGCCCGCACTGGTGAATGCTGGATGCGTTACCATACACCTCTTGCAGCGCCGGAACCAGCGCCTGCATCACTTCGCCGGAAAGCGGAGTGGTGGCGTTGTGATCGAAATAGTACCGCGGCTGCATGATTGGACGATCCAGAGGGAGTACTGCTTTCATCATATCAACATGCCACGGCCAGTCATTACTCTAACCACCGATTTCGGACTTCACGATCACTTCGCCGGCGCCATGAAGGGCGTCATCAAAACCATCGCCCCCAATGCCGATATCATCGACATTTCCCACGGCATCACACCGCACAAGATCAGCGAAGGCGCCTTCGTTCTGGCCCAGGCATGGCGCTATTTCCCGAAGAAAACCATCCACGTCGTGGTGGTCGATCCCGGCGTCGGCTCCCCGCGCCGGCCGATTCTTGTGCAGGGCGGCGGCCACAGCTTTGTCGCGCCCGACAACGGCGTGCTGGGCATGATTCTCCAGACGGAAAAATGCGTGGCCCGCGAAATCACGGCCAGCCGCTATTTCCTTCAGCCGGTTTCCCGCACCTTTCATGGCCGCGACGTCTTTTCCCCGGTCGCCGCCCACCTTGCCTCAGGTGTCGCCCCATCAAAGTTCGGCCCCAAAATCGAGGACGCCTTCCGCCCCGCCTTCGACGGCGTTAACCGCACTGGCAAACGCGCCTGGACCGGAGCGGTTCTCAAGATCGACCGTTTCGGCAACCTCATCACCAGTATTCCCGCTGCCAGCTTCCCCGCCCTCGCCGATTCGGTCTTCGAACTTAACGTCGGCTTTGAGAAGATCACCCGCATGGTGGACAGCTACGCCGCCGCGCAACCCGGCGAGTTGTTTGTGATCGAGGGCAGCACCGGATATCTGGAGGTATGCCTCAACCAGGGTTCAGCCGCCGCCCAACTCAAGGTCGGCCAGGGCGCGCCTGTCGAACTGATGATCTGGTGAGCGATGCCTGAACTACCCGAGGTCGAAGCCGTATGCCGCAAACTGAGGAGCGAGTCCGCCGGAGCCCGCGTCATCACCATGCGCTTCCTGCGGCCCAACGTCATCGCGCCACAGAACGCCCGGGAGGTGGAAAGCGAACTGGCCGGCGCGCACCTTCAGTCCGTTGACCGGCGCGGCAAGAACATTCTCCTGCGATTTTCCGCCGATCGTACGCTGCACGTGCATCTGCGTATGACCGGCAACCTGTATGTCATTGCCGACGTGCGATTCCGCCCCGCCTCCACCCGTGCGTGGTTTGAACTCGACGACGGCCGCGGCATTATCTTCGACGACCCGCGCAACCTCGGCCGCATGCGGCTCTACCGCTCAGCGGAACTCGATGCCGCCCTCGGCAAGCTCGGCGTCGAGCCACTGTCAGCCGAGTTTTCCCCCGCCTTCTTCCACACCGCCGCCAGCCGCTCCCGCCTGCCCGCCAAGCTCTTTCTCATGGATCAGCGCTACGTGGCAGGCCTCGGCAACATCTACGCCGCCGAAGCCCTCTTCCGCGCCGGTATTCATCCCGGGCGCATCATTTCCGGCCTGCGCCGCCCGAAACTGCTGGCGCTGCATCACGCCATTGTGGAGGTGCTGCGGCAGGCCGTTGAATCGGCGGTTCTGGCTTATTCCAAGCCCGCCGGTTTCACGGAGGCCGAGTCATTCCCCTGCGCCGTCTACGATCGCGAAGGCGAGCCCTGTGAACGCTGCCGACGGAAAATCAAACGTATCGCGCAAGGCGGCCGGTCGACGTACTATTGCCCCGGATGCCAGCGCTGACAGTTCGCCGCACCCCGGTAGCCGGCCTACTCCTTTGCCTTGATGAGCAGATAAGTGATCGTTTCGCCCGGCGCCACAACAACATGATGCGGGGTCTTTGACGGGACATGTGCGACATCGCCAGTCGACAACTTACGCGATTCGCCCCCTTCTATCCCGTCAGCGGCGTGCTCACCCTTGCCGATCACCCGGTCGTTGATCAACTTACCGCTCGTCACCAGAGTGCCGGAACCGGCGCGTACAATGAAGAAGTCGGCCATTTCCTCGTGTAGCTCGGCTTCGCCGGTGCGAGCACGATGAATGATGGCAGCTACGCTTGTTGCCGTCCGCGTGAGAACCGCGAACGACGGCCGGTTGCCGCTTGCCTTTCGCGCGACCTCCGAGTCGATCTGGAGCAGGGACTGCCGGTTCCACTGTTGAACAACCGGGGCTGGCGCCTGCTGTGCGGCCGCTGCAGCGGCGAGGAGAATCCAGGTTACCTTCATAGCGACAAGTGTAACCGCTTGGCTTGACGACAGGCTTCAATCGGCGTGCGACACTTCCCACCTCTCCAACTCCGCATTAAACTCGCAGCCCACCAGCGCAATCGCCGCCATCAGGTACATCCACACCAACATCGCGATCACCGCCCCAATCGAGCCGTACATCACGTTGTAATTGGCGATGTTCCGCACATACCAGGCAAAGCCCAACGTCGATGCCAGCCACAGCACAGTAGCGATCAACGCGCCCGGAAACACCCGCCTCCACAACTGCCGCCGGTTCGGGCCCACATAATAAAGGCCCGCCGCGGCCAGAATGATCGCCGCCAGCGAAACCGAATACCGCACCGCGTAGCCGGCCAGCACCACCCATCCGCGCAACTGCTCGCCCGCCGGGATCAAACCCAGCCACAACAGCACCGTCCGTTCTACGCGATCGCCCAACACCACCAGCGCCGACGCGCCAAACGCCGGCCCGGCGGCGATCAGCACCAGCAGCACCGCCACCAGCCGCTGCTTCACCGCGGGGCGGCCCGTCGGAAGCCGGTAGGCGGCCTGGAATCCTTCCATCAGGGTCGCCATCAATCCCGATGCCGCCCACAGCGACAGCAGCGTTGCCGTGATCAGCAGCGACACCGGACGCTCACCCCGAAACGCGAAGCTGTGCCGCACGAAATCCTCGGTACCCGGCGGCACGGCGGCGAACAGCGCCTGTACGATCATCCGCGACACCCGGTCAGCATTGATCTGCACCAGGATGGCCGCCACGGCGGTAAGAACCGGGATGAACGAAAGCAGGCCGGAGTAGGCGGCGGCCTTGGCGGTCCCCAGGCACCCGTCTTCGTAGGCCACCACCAGCGCCCGCCGCAACAGCCACCACACCCGGCCCAGATCGTCCATGGCGCCTACCGCGGCAGCGCTACGTGCTTGAGCACCGCCTGGATTTCCTGAGACTGGCGCGCCGAGTCCCACCCCATCCACGCGCCCATCATGTTGGCATAGGGTTCCAGGTCCGCCGATTCCCAATGTGCTTCGTAGCCCGCATAGCTCGAAACGAAGAAGTAGTCCGACAAGTGCAGCGCCATTTCGTGCTGCACCGCAAAGCCGATGCGCGCGCAATCCACCCGCCGGATCGGTCCGCAGTCACCATCCGGCAACAGCGCCAGCACTTCGGGCACATGCACCCCATAGTCGTGCATCATCGCCTCTACGTCCGATTGCGCCAGACGGTAATCGTGCGCCAGCCGCGGCGCTTCGGCCGCCAGTTGAGACAGCGCCTTCTCGCTGTTGCCCGCCAGCGGTTCAGATGCTGTTTTGTGAATGGCGGTCAATTGCGGCGCCACTTCCTTCGTGATCAGATCCACGGCTTCCTCGCTCATCGCGCGATAGGTGGTGTACTTTCCGCCCTGAATGCGCAGAATGCCGTCGGCGGTGTTCCAGATCTTGTGTTCCCGGCTGGCGGCGGTGGCTGAACTCGAGCCGTCGTCCACCAGCGGACGCAGGGAGCTGAACGCGCAAATCGGCTCAATGGGCGCCGCCCGCGGATACAGCCGCTGAATAATACCCGCCAGGTAGTCGAACTCAGCCTTCGAGATACGCGCATTCTCCGGACCGTCTTTGTGATCCACGTCGGTGGTGCCGGCCAGCGTAAGCTGCTTCTGGCTGCCCCAGGGGATCAGAAACACAATGCGCCCGTTGTCGTCGAAATAGGCGATGGCGTGCTCCTCGTTGTTGAGGCGGGGCAGCACAAGGTGGGACCCGCGCACCAGCCGCGGCGCTCCCGAAGCAGGAGTGGACCATGCCCCGGTGGCGTCCACCAGTTTCCGCGCGTGGGCGATGATGCTTTCCCCCGTCACCCTGTCCTCAAGCCGCACGCGCCACAGGCCGTTCCCTGAACGCTCCTGCGGTTCGGCATGCACGTGATTGGCGATCAGCGCCCCGTTGGCCGCCGCATCGAAGAGATTCTCCAGCACAAACCGCGCCGAATGCACTGAGCAGTCATAGAACACCGCGCCGCCCACCAGCCCCTGCACGTTCATCCGCGGCTCCAGGCCGGCAAATTCAGCCTTGCTCATCTCGCGATGCTTGCCCACGTTGGCATCGCCCGCAAGCTGATCGTACATGCTCAGGCCCATCATGAACTTCATCTTGTCCAGCCGGCTGTAGATGGGCATCAGAAACGCCAGCGGTTCCACCAGGTGCGGCGCCAGGCGGCGCAGCGTGGCCCGCTCCTTCAGCGATTCCTTCACCAGCGCCATCTTCAGATACTTCAGGTAACGCAATCCGCCGTGAATCAGCTGCGAGTTCTTTCCCGAAGTTCCCGAGGCAAAATGCCGCTGCTCCACCAGGGCGACTTTCAGCGCGCCATCCGGCTGCTGGCGCAGGCAAAGGTCGCGCGCCACTCCCGCGCCATTAATCCCTCCGCCGATGATCAGCACATCGACCGGTGACTCCTGCAACGTGGCGAGGGTTCGGGCTCGCAGATCGGGTGAGAATCCACTCATGGATGAAGCTGCTTCCATCATAGCCGGACTGACCATGCGCCAAGCTGTGTTAGAATCCCGTTTCGCTGTTTCCCGCGCGAAAATTCCGGATTGGGGGGTGGATTTGCGAATAGTGGACTTGGCGGTGATTCTCCTGTACCTGCTCGGAATCACTTGGTTCGGCGCTCGCTTCCGCCACACCCAGCACAGCCTCAAGGATTACTTTTTGGGCGGCAAGAACGCTCCCTGGTGGGCCATCGCCTTTTCCATCGTCTCGGCCGAAACCAGCACGCTCACCATCATCGGCACCCCCGCCATCGCCTTTGACGGAAACCTCGGTTTCCTGCAGGTCGTCATCGGATACCTGTTTGCGCGCGTGCTGATTTCCCTGCTCTTCCTTCCCCAATATTTCCGTGGCGAGATGTTCACCGCCTACGAATTGATGCGGCGGCGGTTCGGACAGAACATTCGCAAGCTCACCGCCGGATCCTTTCTGGTGCTGCGCGCGCTGGCCGAAGGCGTACGGGTCTTTGCCATCTCCATCGTCATCTCGATCATTCTCGGCACCGGCGAAATGGCGTCCATCGCCCTCATCGTCGCCCTCACCCTCTTCTATACCTTCGAAGGCGGCATGACGGCCGTCATCTGGACCGACGTCATTCAGATGTTCCTTTACGTCGCCGGAGCGCTGGTGAGTTTCGTCGTGATTCTGAACTCGATCCCCGGCGGCTGGCCCCACGTCCAGCAGGTGGCCGGCGATCTCGGCAAGTTCCAATTGTTCGATTTCCGGTTTGAAATGACCGCCGAGTTCTTTGCCCGTCCCTACAGCTTCTGGGCCGGGGTGATCGGCGGGCTGTTCCTCACCACCGCCAGCCACGGCACCGAACAACTGATGGTCCAGCGGCTGCTGGCGGCCCGCACGCAGAATGAGAGCCGCCTCGCTTTGTTCGCAAGCTGGTTTGTCATCTTCTTCCAGTTCTCGCTGTTTCTGATGATCGGCCTGATGCTGTTCGTCTACTACAAGGACACCGGCCAGCCCCCGCCCACTCCGCATGACCGCATCTATCCGCAGTTCATCTGGCAGAAACTGCCCGTAGGCGTGGCCGGACTCATCGTGGCCGCGGTTCTGGCGGCCGCCATGTCGAACCTCAGCGCCGCCCTTAATTCACTGGCCTCCACCACCATCATGGACTTCTACCGGCCCGCGGCCGAAGCCCGCGGCGAACATCATCCCGAACAATACTACCTCCGGCTGGCCAAACGGGCCACCGTATTCTGGGGCGTGGTGCTGCTGGTCATCGGATTTTTCGCCCAGAACTGGGGCCGTGTTCTCGAAGCCGGTCTGGGGATCGCCTCGGTCGTCTATGGCAGCCTGCTCGGCGTCTTCCTGCTCGGCCTGCTCACCAAACGCGTGGAAGAGAGATCGGCGATGACCGGCATGGTGGGCGGCCTGCTCACCATGCTGTACGTGAAATTCGGGACCTCCATTGCCTTCACCTGGTACGTGCTCATCGGCACCAGCGTCACCTTCGGCATCGGATACCTGAGCAGTTTCTTCTGGGCCAATCAGCCGGGAAAAGGAGCGGATGCATGACACACAAGCCGGGTGGGCCCGCGTTGAAGCGCGAACTGGGACTCTGGTCGGCCGCCTCCATTGTGGTGGGCACCGTCATCGGCAGCGGGATTTTCCTGGTGCCGAAAACGATGATCAATTCCGTCGGCTCGCCCGAGTGGGTCTTCGCCGTCTGGATCTTCGGCGGCATCCTTTCGCTTGCCGGGGCGCTCACCTATGCCGAACTTGCCGCCGCCATGCCCGAAGCCGGTGGCGAATACGTCTACCTCCGCGAGGCCTACGGGCCCCTTTTCGCTTTCATCTACGGTTGGACCCAGATGTGGGTGGCAAAAAGCGGTTCGATTGCCACGCTGGCCACGGCATTTTTCTATTATCTGGCCAATTTCTGGCCAGCCCTGGAGCAGACAGCCTTCGTCACAGGCTTGCCCGTGGGACCCGGCGGAGCGCCGCTTGAGATCAGCCGCGGTCAGATCTTCGCCATGGGCGTAATCCTGGTGCTGGCGGTAGTGAACTACTTTGGCGTGCGCTTTGGTGGAGGCGTGCAGGTGGCGATGACGGTGGTGAAGGTGGCGCTCATCGCCGGCGTCATCGCCATCGGCCTGATGGCGCCGGTGGGTACTGTGGCGAACTTCTCCACCAGCACCACCACCGCCGTGGGAGGAATCAGCGGCTTCTTCGCCGCCCTGGTGGCCGCGCTGTGGGCCTACGACGGCTGGAACAATGTCGCCATGGTCTCCTCGGAAGTCCAAGAGCCGCAGCGCAATCTCCCAAGGGCGCTGATATTGGGAACCATTTTTGTAATTCTCATTTATCTGGGAGCAAACCTGGCGTACTTTTACGTCCTGAATGCCACCGAGGTGGGGCAGACCGATCGCGTGGCCGCCGAGATGATGCGCAAGGTAATGGGCGCCGGCGGCGCCGGCGCGGTAAGCATCGCGGCCATGATCTCAATTTTCGCCGCTTTGAACGGCTCGATTCTTACCGGCGCCCGCGTCCCCTACGCCATGGCCCGCGATGGGCTGTTCTTCCGCACCATCGGCGAGGTACACCCCCGTTACTTTACACCTGCAAATTCTATCCTCGCCATGAGCGGATGGGCCGCCCTATTGGTGCTCAGCGGGCGGTATGAAGACCTGTTCAACTACGTCATCTTTTCCAGTTGGATCCTCTATGGAATGGCCACCGCCTCGGTCATCGTGTTGCGGCGGAAACGGCCCGAAATGCCCAGGCCATACCGCGCCCTCGGCTATCCCGTCGTTCCCGTCCTGTTTGTGCTGGTGGCCGCGGCGCTGCTGCTTTCCACGCTGCAATCGCGGCCTCGCGAGTCTTTGCTCGGCATCGGCATAATCCTCGCGGGATTGCCTTTTTATGCCCGCTGGCGGAAGCGTTATTCTGTATAATCGAAGTTGAGACGGCCGGCGCAATCCCCTGAATTGCCGCCAAAACGCCGGGAATGAAATCGATTTCTCTTTTTGTTCTGAAAACAGAACAAGACTCTTGTTTTCCTCCCAATTGTCCGAGTACACTACAAGAGCAACCCCCAAAGTTGCCCGTTGTTCGTTCTGTTTTCAGAACGAAAATTTTGAGGATGGGGTTCTACCGCCATGGACGTCAATAAAATGCTGCAGGAATTGCGGGAAGAACGCGAGCAGATCGAGGAAGCAATCCTCAGTCTGGAGCGGCTGGCCCGTGGAAGAGGAAAGCGCCGGGGAAGGCCGCCATCATGGCTCGCCGAGATGAAAAAAGTACCCAGGCCCGCTGTCGCCCGAAAGGCGGCCGACGCGAAACAGGCGTCGTCCTGATATCCGGAGGCCGCGCGAGTAGTCTGTTGTTTTCGTTGTTTCCTCCTTTTCGTCCCAGCCTCATCGAATCGCGCCCGGCGCGGGGATGTGGGGCTGGGATCTTCTGTTTTACACTAGGCTCTGAATGAAGAACCTCGTTCTCATCGCCCTCACCGTCGGCTACTGGCTCCTCCATCAGGATCTCTGGAACTGGCGCGCCGCCCGTCCCCTCGCCTTTGGCTTCCTGCCCCCGGCCCTGTCCTACCACGCGCTTTACACAATCGGTATCGCGGCGCTCATGGTCCTGCTGGTCAAGACCGCATGGCCGCATGAACTTGAACGCGAGGTGGAATCCGATTGATCCCCGCCCTGTTCGTTTTCGCCTACCTCGGCGTGGTCCTCTACATCGGCATTTTCGCTTTCCGGCGTCCGCATCCGGAAGGCGCCGAGGATTTTTTCCTCGCCAGCCGGTCCCTGGGCCCCTATGTCTTCCTGCTGTCGCTGTTCGGCACGAACATGACGGCGTTCACAATTCTCGGTTCTTCCGGGCACGCTTTCCATAACGGCGTGGTCACCTACGGGCTGATGGGCTCCTCGTCGGCCCTTGTGATCCCGATCACACTCTTCGTCATCGGCACCAGAATCTGGGCCCTCGGCAAAAAGTACGGCTTCATCACACCCGTGCAAATGTTCCGCGACCGTTGGGAGTGTGGCCATATCGGCACCCTCATCTTCCTCGTCCAGGCTCTGCTGCTGGTTCCCTACATCATCATCGGTGTGATGGGCGGCGGCACAGCGCTGCAGACCATCAGCGGCGGCCTGGTCCCTTATTGGCTGGGCGGCGCGGTGGTGGCGATGGTGGTGATGAGCTACGTCTTCTTTGGCGGCATGCGCGGCACGGCGTGGGTGAACGCCTTCCAGACCGTGCTGTTTCTTTGTTTCGGAGCCGCCGCTCTCATATTGATCGGCACCCAAATGGGCGGTTTCCCACGCGCCATGGAGGAGATGCTGGCCGATCCACTCTCGGCGCCCCTGCTGACAAGGGAGCGCATTCCCCCGCTGTTCTTTCTCAGCTATACCTTCATCCCGCTATCTTCCATCGCCTTCCCGCACATCACCATCTTCTGCCTCACGGCGCGCCACATGAGCCAGTTCAAGAAGACCGTCATCTTCTACCCGCTCTGTATCCTCGCCATCTGGATGCCCTGCGTCTATCTGGGTGTGGCGGCCAACCGCGTGACCTCCATCGACGCCATACAGTCCAAGATCGAAGCGCGCCGGGAACTGGCCGCCGGCGGCCCGCAACTCACCCCCGAACGCCGCGCGGAGTTGCGCGCCAAAATGGCTTCAGACGATGTGGTGCTGCTGCTGCTCCAGCGCTTTGCACCGCTTTGGCTGGCCGGGATGCTCGGCGCCGGCATCATGGCCGCGGTGATGGCGTCGGACTCCCAAATCCTCGCCCTGTCCACCATGTTCACCGAGGATGTCTTCGCCTTTTATGGAGGCAAAGAGCGCTTCGGAGAAGCCGTGCAGGTGCTCACAGGCAGGGTGTTTGTCATTGTGCTGACCGTGCTGGCCTATTTCGTGGCCCTGCGCGCTCCGGCAAGCATCTTCGATCTCGCCGTGCAATACGCGTTCTCGGGATTCGCCGCGCTGTCGCCGCTGTTCTTCGCCGCCCTCTTCTGGAGACGCAGCACCAAGTGGGGCGCCCTTGCCTCGACGCTGTTCACAGCTTCAGCGGTCATCGGAATCGCCGTGTTTCAGAACATGGTCCCCGCCCCGCCCGGGCCGCCCGTAACCCTCTGGCGCGCCGGCGGCTTCGACCTGTTGACGCGGACGCCCAACGGAACCACAATGCTCGGCCTTCTGCCGGTGGTTCCCATGACCCTGATTTCCGGATTACTGATGGTGGTGGTTTCGCTGCTGACGCCCAAGCCGTCGGCCCAGACGCTGTCACGCTACTTCAAGCGCTAGCCTGTTACTTGCCTTCCAGAATGAAGGTCGGCGCCACGCCGGAAAGCGTGGAGAACCGGCCTGACTCCACCGTGGACAACCAACTGGAGCAGCCCAGCACTTTGCCCAGGAACGTCTGCGGATGCACGTCCACCTTGAGGTCCTTCATCTCCACCGAGCCCCACTGCCATACAGGGAACGTGGCCACCGAAGGTTCCGTCTTCTCCTGCACCACGTAGGGAGTGCGCAGCGCCGTCCGCACCGCGCGGTCCCATCCCGCATCGTCAGTTTCCCAGCCGCGGAATTCGTGGTTGTCACCGGCATCGTCATTGGGCCGCAGCACCAGCGTCTGCCGGTTCTTCTGGATAAAATCCACCAGATCCACCTGCTGTTTCTGATAGGACGTCATCGCCGGCGCCACCATCCGCGTCCACGGAATCGTCTCCCGCAGCACCTTGCGCTCCACCGCCGGAAACGTCGAGGTGATTGTATCGTCGGTGAGCAGGTCGAAAATCGCCTTCTTACGCGCCAGTTCGGCCCGGAAGTTGTTCACCATGCAGATCGCCCGATCCTTATAGGCACGCACCAGCGGATGTGTCAGATCGTAGCGCACCAGGAATTCCTGCACCTTCACGCAGCGGTACACCAGGTGGATCTGATAGTCGCCGCGCCGCAGCACGCCGTTCTTATACTCCATCTGGTCCAGGTTCACCACTTCGGCCGGGTAGCCCAGTTTGCGTAAACCTTCAGCCAACAGCGGATATTCGGCCGATTCAGTCGTCTGAAACGGCTGCTTCAGCTCCACAATGGCGATGTTCGGCGTCTTCTTACCGCCGAAATCCTTGTAGGCTTTCAACATCGCCTTCAATAGCGACTTGACGCCCGGAAGTTTCGTCAAATTGTACTTCTTCCGGAACTCCTTCATCGGAGACGTTTCCAGAAACAGGTTCGTCAGCGCCTCGCCATAGGCAAGCCCCATAGGCGCGTCCGCCACATAATCCATAAACTGCAGGGAGCCATTGTTCAGGTTCGTTTCAAGCAGCGACGCCACCGATAGATGGGGATAGCCGGGATCGATGGCCGCCAGCATCTTCTCCGCCGGCAGCAATTCCATGCGCGTCTGCAGCGACGGAGTGGCCAGCGCCATCGTCTCCACGCGATCGATGGCTGAGATCAGAGCCTCAGTGGATTTGACAAGGTTCGCGTACTGGCGGCCGGTGACGAAATGGGGGCGCAGGACCGGACAGATGGGCCGGCCTGAGACCACCAGGCCGGACTTCTCCATGTTCTCGCGCAGGGTATTGGCCCACGCGAGGTCCTTATGGGCATCCGAATCGAGGATCTTATGGTAGCGGGCAATCGCCTCGCTCAATTGGTTCATAACCTGCTTTATGGGTCCTGAGCCCAGTATCGCACACGGGTGCAAGTTTTGGAAAGAACTACCCACGTCGTTTCATCACTAAAGCCATTCTGATCTTCTGCTTACACCACGTTTCCTGATCCCCTGGAGGAGGTTTCGCCGGTGACAATAGGACTTAGGTACAGTTGCGCGTCCAATACAACCGCTCCCCACTTGCGTACCAGACACTCGCGGGACAAGCTGTCCGCTCCAGGCTGACACCGTGGCGGTACTCGCCCCCATCGCTGTTGATTCGAAAGAGCTTAGCATTGGTCCGCCGGTTGCCCTTCACTCGGGCAGTATGAACCAGAAGTGCTTTCGCGGAAATCCCCAACTTCTCATTGTGTGCTTCGGCCTGGCCGCCCAGGTGCAGGCAGCCGATCTGATCGTCGGTTTCAAGGCCGGCACGGCCGGCGCGGTTCGCTCCCAAGTGGAGCGCCTCGGCGGACGGCTGATCGAAGCTTATCCGAACCTCAACAGCGCCCGGTTTGAGGCGCCCGATTCCAGCCGGGATCGCATTGCGAAACTGGCAGGCGTCACCTTCGCCGCGGGTAACTCCCGGGTGGAGGCCACCAGTGTGACCCCGTTGGACTACACCCATGAAGCCATGGGCGCCAGCGCGGCCGCCACCTACGGATTTACCGGCAGGAACATCGGCGTGGCCGTGATCGACAGCGGCATCTTCGACCATGACGACTTGAAGGGAACCGACTACGGCAACCTTCACATTGTCTACACCGAAGACTTCACCGGCGGCGACGGCAAGGATCACTTCGGCCATGGCACTCACGTGGCGGGTATCATTGCCGGCAACGGCCAGGAGTCCACCGGCAGCGGTTACACCTACCGCATCCGGGGCGTCGCGCCGGACGTGAACCTGCTGAACCTCCGGGTGCTGGACGCCGACGGCCGCGGATCCGATTCGGCTGTGATCGCAGCCATTGACCGCGCGATTGAACTCAAGAGCACCTACAACGTGCGAATCATCAACCTCTCCCTGGGACGTCCCGTCACCACTTCGTGCAAAAAGGATCCGCTTTGCCAGGCGGTGGGCGCGGCCTGGAAGGCAGGCATCGTCGTGCTCGCCTCGGCCGGCAACATGGGGCGTGAAAACGTGCAGGGCATCCAGGGCTACGGCACCATCACCGTTCCCGGCAATCACCCCTCCGTTATCACGGTGGGCGCCTCCAATACGAACGGCACCGCCAGCCGCGGCGACGACAAGATGACCAGCTACAGCTCCAAGGGCCCTTCCCGCTTCGACCTCACCGCCAAACCCGATCTGGTGGCTTCAGGCAATCGTGTGGTTTCGCTGCTGGCTGCCAACACCACCATCTACAATTCCTATTCCGCCAATCGCGTCCCTTTTTCCCTCTACAAGCCAGGCTCGTCCGGCCTTTCTGACAAGTATTACCGGCTGAGCGGCACCAGCATGGCAACCCCGGTGGTCGCCGGCGCCGTGGCGTTGATGCTGGAAAAACAGCCCTCACTCACTCCCGACCAGGTGAAGATGCGGCTGATGAAGACGGCCACCAAATCGTTTGCGCCCGTCAGCACAGCAGCCGATCCGGTGACCGGCCAAGTCTACACGCTCACCAACGACCTGTTCACAGTGGGCGCGGGCAATCTGGACATCGTGGCGGCGCTGAATGATACATCGGTATCGGCAAAATCGGCCGCCTCGCCCACGGTCCGCTACAACACGGCCACGCGTGCGGTGGAACTTGTCTTAGGCAACAACGTCGTCTGGGGAACAAATGTCATCTGGGGCACCAACGTCATCTGGGGCACCAACGTCATCTGGGGCACCAACGTGATTTGGGGCACCAACGTCGTATGGGGCACCTCGTCGATCTCCGGTTTTAATGTGATTTGGGGGACCAACGTGATCTGGGGCACCTCGGCGCCGGGAGCCGCCGCCACCGACGTCCTGATCAACGGCGAGAACTAATGGGGCGTGAGAGGCGTAAGTTCAGGGAAAGCAGCCTCAGCCTGGCTGCCGCACCTGATGATCGTTTGAAGACTCTGTTCTTGTGAACCCAGGGGCCTTGCGGTAGTAGCATGAGAGGGTGAGTTTTCTCGACAATCTGGAGAACAACCTCAAGGCCCTTGAGTCTCATCTCGAAAAGGACGCCGATACGCTCCGCCGCGAGCAGGAGGCGCGCGAGGCCGCACGAACCGAGGCCATCAAACGTGCCCCTGTCGCCGAGGCGCTGCGCAACGGCCCGTTCACCAACAATCTGCTGGCCGCCTGCCAAACCGCCGGCCATCGGTTGCGGACGCTGATCCGCCCCACATGGTTCGACACCACGCTCCGATTGGATGCCCGGGACAAACGCGTCGAGTTGCGGCCCACCGCCGAAGGAGTGATCGCCGTCTTCTCCACCGCGGGCGTTGAATCTCACGCCACGCCGGTGGATCTCAACAGCGACGCCGAAAGTTTTGTCCGCCAGTGGCTGGAAGCCGGAACGGAATCTGCTATCATCACTTGAGCAATTGGTGACCGGGTGCTTGCGTCCGGTCTGAAAAGGGAACCCGGTGAGAATCCGGGACTGCCCCGCAGCGGTAAACGGGAACGAACGCCGCATTGTGGCACTGGCCTCATCAGGGCTGGGAAGCCGCGGCAAGTAGGCTATGCGCCCGCAAGTCCGAAGACCTGCCATTGCCCACCGCCCCACGGCGGTGATCTTTCGTACGGACCTTCGAGGGAGAGGGCAACGTGAAGCAGCTATTCCTACTTGCAGCGGCAAGCCCGCTTTTGCTGGGGCAATCCCCCATTTCCGGAATCGTACTGGATGAATCAGGCGGCGCCGTCGCCGATGCCGTCGTGCGGCTGGAGTCCGTCTCCGGATCGGCGCGAAAAACATTCATCACACGCGCCGATGGCCGCTTCTGGTTTGACGGGCGGCGGCTCGAGCGCCAGATTCTGGCGGTGGAAGCGCCGGACTTCGAACGTTATGTGAAAGAGATCGCGGCCCAGGAACTCTCCGGCGAACTGCGCGTAGTGCTGTCGCTCGGCTCACTTGCACAGCAGGTGGCCGTCACCGCCAGCGGCAGCCTGGAAGACCTGGACAGCACCGCCCGCGCCACCACCGTACTGGACCGCGCCGGCCTGGACCGCCGCCTGGAGTTCTCCGTCGCCGAATCTCTGCGCGAGGTTCCGGGCGTCCGTATCACCCAGCTTGGCGGCCCGGGCGCCTCCAGCAACATCCGTATCCGCGGCCTCCGCGCCCAGGACACCGCCGTGCTCATCGACGGAATGCGCCTGCGCGATCCAGCCGCCACGCAATCTGACGCCAGCGCCTTCACCAGTGAACTTCTCACGCTCAACATTAGCCGCCTTGAAGTGCTTCGCGGCTGCGGCTCCGCTCTGTATGGCAGCAATGCCATGGGAGGCGTCGTCAACATCGTGTCGGATTCCGGCGGCGGGCGGTTTCACGGCGACCTTCTCACCGAGGGTGGCGGCCTCGGTTTCCTACGATCCCAGGCCCGTCTGTCCGGCGGTCTGAAAGACGACCAACTCACTTACTCCCTCGGCCTCGGACATCTGAACGTCATGAAAGGCGTCGATGGCGATGACCGTGCCCGCAATTCCG
>JANRLE010000281.1:0-2681 GCA_033762895.1 Bryobacteraceae bacterium
CTGGCCACTACATGCCAGTTGGGAACCCTGCAGCCCGGCTCGCTTTCCATTCCACAAGTGGCGTTTAACAGCGCGCCCACCAGCATGACGGTGACATCGGCCATCTTCGATCCCAACCTGGCGAACAACGTCGATTGATCAGACGACGCTGGTTTCCTGCCATCCGCCGAAAACATCCTGAAAGGCCGCGCAAATCTCGCCGACCGTGGCGTAGGCGCGCACCGCCTCCAGAATGAACGGCATGGTGTTCTCACTCCCCCCGGCCGCGCGCCGCAACCCATCCAGCGCCCGGCACACCCGCGCGTTGTCTCTACCGGCGCGCAGTTGCCTCAGCCGGGTGCACTGGCGCCCGGCCACGCTCTCGTCGATCTGCAGCAAATCGATCCGCTCAGCCTCTTCCGATTGGAAGCGGTTTACGCCAACGATCACCGCCTCACCGCGCTCCACATCCTTCTGATATTGAAAACTCGCATCAGCGATTTCACGCTGCGGGAAGCCCTGTTCCACCGCCGGGATCATGCCGCCCATTCCGTCGATACGGCCGATGTAGTCATGGGCCCGCCGCTCCACCTCATCGGTCAGCCATTCAATGTAGTAGCTGCCGCCCAGTGGATCGACAGCCGCGGGAACCCCGCTTTCGTGCGCGATCACCTGCTGGGTCCGCAGCGCGAGGGTCACCGCATGTTCACCGGGCAGCGCATAGGCTTCGTCCAACGAATTGGTGTGCAGCGATTGCGTCCCGCCCAGCACCCCGGCCAATGCCTGGATCGCCGTGCGGATCACGTTGTTGTAAGGCTGCTGCCAGGTGAGCGAACAGCCCGCCGTCTGCGTGTGGAACCGCATCTTCCAGCTTCGCTCGTCGCGCGCCTGGAACCGGTCTCGCATGATGTGCGCCCACATGCGCCGCGCGGCGCGGAACTTGGCGATCTCTTCGAAGAAATCGTTGTGCGAATTAAAGAAAAAGCTCAGCCGCGGCGCGAAGGAATCGATCGACATGCCCCGCTCGAGCGCCCACTCGGCGTACTCAATCCCGTCGCGCAGCGTGAACGCCAGTTCCTGCACCGCCGTCGATCCGGCCTCCCGAATGTGATAGCCACTGATGGAAATCGGATTGAACTTCGGCGTGTGCCTTGCCGAGTACTCGATCACATCGGTCACCAGCCGCATGGAAGGCCGCGGCGGGTAGAGATACTCCTTCTGCGCGATGTATTCCTTCAGGATGTCGTTCTGCAGCGTGCCGGAAAGGCTGCTCCAATCGGCGCCCTGATTTTCCGCGACGGCAATGTACATGGCGTAGAGGATGGCCGCCGGCGAGTTGATGGTCATCGATACGGTGACATCGGCCAGCGGAATTCCGGAGAATAGCGTCTCCATATCCTGGAGCGAACTGATTGCTACGCCGCATTTGCCCACTTCGCCCAACGCCGTGGGATGATCGGAATCCACGCCCATCAGCGTCGGCAGATCGAAGGCGACGGAAAGCCCGGTCTGCCCCTGCGCCAGCAGGTAGCGGTAACGCGCGTTGGTTTCCTCTGCCGTGGCGAAGCCGGAAAATTGCCGCATCGTCCACAGCCGGCCCTGGTACATCGTGCGATGGATGCCGCGCGTATAAGGGAACTCGCCGGCCGGCGGCTCTTCGCGCGCCACATGCTGCGGGCTGTAGCAGGGTTCCAGCGGTATGCCGCTCAACGTCTTCGCCATGCTTCGATTCTAGCCCGCGGGATAATCGGGACATGCGCCGGGCTTGGAGGTGTAGACTCGAGGTAGGAGACTGACATGCGAGCGGCCGTTTTCGTAGCGATGTTCGTAGCCCTCTTTGTGGCGATCTTCCTCCCGCTGATTCTGGGAAAGCAATGCAGAGCGGCGGAAGACACGGCGCGCGCGCGCCGCATCGCGGACGCCAGGATGAACGCACGGCTCCTGAGAATCGATATCTGATGCGTTGGATCATACTTCGAGTACGAACAATAGTATACTTGGAAGTATGACAACCAAGACCGCGGTCTCGATTGAAGATGGCTTGTTGCAGGAAGCCGATCAGGCTGCCGTCCAGATGGGGCTGAGCCGCAGCCGGTTGTTTGCCCTAGCCATCTCCGAATTCCTCAAGCGAGAGAGGAACGACCGAATGCTGCAGCAACTGAATGAGGTCTATGCGGAGGAAATGACAACTGCCGAGAAGCGCCTGCTCTCACAAATCAAGACCAAGGTGCGGCGCGTGGCGGACCCGAAGTGAGCGAAGTCCGGCAGGGACAGGTGTATTGGGTCGATTTCGGGCCATCGAAGGGTTCCAGTCCCGCCGACAGACATCCCTGCGTCGTCGTGCAGAACGATCTCTTTAATCGGAGCGCGATCGCCACCACGGTGGTCTGCCTGATCACCTCCAATTTGATCAGGGCGAAGGCTCCCGGGAACGTGCTTCTGAAGAAGGGTGAAGCCGGACTCACCAAGCCCAGCGTGGTGAACGTTTCGCAGATTCTAACCGTGGACAAAACCGAACTCGCCGATTATTCCGGCAGGTTGAGTCAATCTTCGGCCGCCGCAGTTCGCGATGGATTGCATCTGCTGGTTGAGAATCTGTAACTGGCAATTCCCTTCAGCACTGTTCCAGAAACTCCGTGATGGCCGCCGCCACCGCCCCACCGCATTCCACCGGCAACATGTGCGTCAGTTCCTCCAATGAC
>JANRLE010000282.1:0-14840 GCA_033762895.1 Bryobacteraceae bacterium
TGAAAGATCCGTCCATCGACGTGATCGACATCTGCACGCCGCATCCCCTGCATGCCGCGCAGGCCATCGCCGCCGCCAATGCCGGCAAGCATCTCATCATCGAAAAGCCCCTGGCCACCTCCTACGCCGACACCGTCGCCATGCGCAAGGCGATCCGGAAGGCGGGCGTCCATAGCTGCGTTTGTTTCGAACTGCGCTTCAGCCGGCAGGCGATGGCCATCCGCGCCGCCATCGACAAGGGCCTGCTCGGCGATCTGCACTATGGCGAATGCGACTACTACCACGGCATCGGCCCCTGGTATGGCCAATACGAATGGAACATCAAAAAGGAATTCGGCGCCAGTTCACTCCTGACGGCCGGCTGCCACGCCATGGACCTGCTGCTGTACTACATGCCGGGCGAAGTGGAAGAGGTGATGAGTTACCAGGCGCGGTCCAGCAGTAAGCACTTCAAAGCTTACGAATACGCCACCACGTCGGTGACGATCCTGAAGTATAAGGACGGCCGCGCCGGCAAGGTCGCCTCGGTGGTGGATTGCCTGCAGCCCTATTACTTCCACATGCACCTGGTGGGATCAAACGGCAGCGTATTGGACGACAAGTTCACCGCCACCGGATGGGAAGGCTTGGGCAAGGACAAGTGGAGCCAGTTGGGAGTGCCGCTGGTGGATTCGGGCGATGTAAGCGACCACCCCTATCAGCCTCAGTTCCAGGCATTCTTCGACAGCCTGAAAAAGAATAAACCGATGCCGAAAACTGATTTCGAATCGGCCTTCCAGACCCATCGCGCCTGCTTTGCGGCGGACCTTTCGGCCGAATCCGGGCGGCCGGTGAAATTGAGCGAACTCATCGAAGCGTAACTTCCCGGTGCTACACTACCGCGGAGGTGCTAATGGACACACGAAAGACGTATCTCCGCGTCATCGCGCTCGCGATCATGGCTTTTCCGGCCGGCGCCCAGTCTCTGGCAGGACTCGCCGCCGTGAGTGGAACTGTCACGGACGCCTCCGGCGCGCCCGTGCCAAGCGCCCGCGTCACCGTCACCAATTCGAACACCGGTGTCACGCGCCGCCTCATCACCAACGAATCCGGATACTTCCTGGCGCCTTCCCTGCAGCCCGGTCCGGGTTACACCGTCCAGGTGGAGAAGGACGGTTTCTCCCTATATGAAGCGAAGGGCCTCGCGCTGCAGGTGGGCCAGAATGTTGGACTGAACGTAGCGCTGAGCGTCGCGCAGCAGTCGCAGACAATCACCGTCGACGATGTGACGCCGATCATTGAGCAGGCCAAGACCGGCGTCTCTCAGGTGGTGAACAGTTCCCAGATTCTCAATCTGCCCATCAACGGCCGCCGCGTCGACAGCTTCGTCCTGCTGAGCCCGGGCGTGACCGCCGACGGCACGTTCGGCGCGATATCGTTCCGCGGCATGCCCTCCGGCAACGCTTTCCTGCAGGATGGCAACGATACGACGCAGCAGTTCTACAACGAAAACGCCGGCCGCACGCGCATCAGTTCCAACATCAGCCAGGATTCGGTGCAGGAGTTTCAGGTGCTGACCTCGGGCTACAGCGCCGAGTTCGGACGCGCCGTCGGCGGCGTCATCAACACGGTCACCAAAAGCGGTGCCAACGATGTGCACGGCACCGCCTACTGGTTCTTCCGCAACCAGGATTTCAACGCGCGCGACCGCTACGCGGCAATCAACCCGGCCGAGACGCGGCACCAGGCCGGCGGCAGTATCGGTGGTCCGGTCAGGAAAGACAAGCTATTCTACTTCGGGAATTTCGAAGTGACACGGCGCGACTTTCCGCTGATCAGTTCGATTCTGAATCCGCAGTTCTTCAACGCCGCCGGCGCCTTTGTCGGCAACTGCGGCGCTCCGGCAACTCCGGCGCAATGCAGCGCGGCTGTAGACTACTTCCGCCGCTTCTTCGGCACCGTGGACCGCACCGTTTCGCAGAACCTCGGATTCCTCAAACTTGACTGGCATCCGAGCGAGCGCCAGACGATCAGCGCCAGTTTCAACATCCTCAACTGGGCATCGCCCAACGGCATTCAATCCGCGGCTGTACTCACCAACGCGGGCGCCATCGGGAACAACGGCCTGTCGACGGTGAAGACGCGCTGGGCACGCCTGGCCCACACCGGCGTGCTGACGCCCACCGTGGTGAACGAGTTCCGGTTCGGCTATTTCAAGGACCGGTTGTTCGACGACGCCAACTACGGCCTGGCGCCTCCCGGCGTGCGCTCCGCGGTCACTGTGCAGGGACAGGCCAACCTCGGCGTGCCCAACTATCTGCCTCGCGTGCAGCCCACCGAGGATCGCTATCAGTTCGCCGACAACCTGTCGATGTCGGTTGGCCGCCACCAGTTGAAGTTCGGCTTTGACATCGCACACACCAGGGATGTAGAGGATGCCCTGTTCAACGGCGTCGGCTCGTACTCTTACGGAACCATCACCGCGTTCGCGCAGGATCTTACCAACCTCGACGGCGGCAAGCGGTGGCAATCCTACAGCCAGGCGTTCGGCCCGTTCGTGACCAACGTCTTTATCCGCGATTTTAACTTCTACGCCCAGGATCAGTGGCGGTTGACCAACCGGCTCACGCTCAACTACGGGCTTCGGTACGAGTTCGCCCAGTTCGCCCAACCGGGGCGGTCGAATCCGGACTATCCGCTAACAGGGAACATCAACGAACCTACCAAAAACCTGGCGCCGCGCATCGGCCTGGCGTGGTCACTGAACGACAAGACGGTTTTCCGGCTCGGCTATGGAATCTTCTATGCCCGATTCCCTTCGGCGACGATCGCGCGGCTGCACCAGTTAAACGGCGTGGTGCAGCGCGCGTTAACCCTGCAGGGCAACAACGCCGCCGACGCCGCCGCGGGGCCCGTGTTTCCCACGCGGCTTGCCGGCCTCGACCGCACCCCGCCACCAGGAACGGTCACGCTGGCCTTTGGCGATCCGCAACTCGCCACTCCCTATACGCAGCAGGGCGATGTCAGCTTCGAGCGTGAGATCACCAGTAACATGAGCCTTACCGTTTCCTATCTTTGGAACCGGGCACTCAAGAGCATGACGCGGCGGGATCTGAACATCGGCCCGGCAACGGGTTCGTTCACCTATCGATTCGTTGACGCCGGCGGCAGCCAGACCGGCACTTACACCACCGCCACTTACCTGGCCGCCAATCGCGTGGACCGCCGCTACGCCAGGGTGGTCTATATCGACAACGGCGGACGGCTCTGGTACGACGGACTTGCCGTGCAGTTCCGCCGCCGCGCATCGAAGTGGCTGGAAGGCAGCGTCGCCTACACCTGGTCCCACGCGCGGGATCTGTCGCAGGGGGCGGCCTTCAACAACACGTTCTTCACCGACGGTCCATCCACACGGTTTAACGGCGATTTCAACGCCGAGAAGGCGACGTCGGTGCTCGACCAGCGGCACCGGACCGTCGTCACCGCGATCGTGAGTCCCCCGGAAAAGAAATACGGAAGCGCCATCGCCAATCGCCTGGTGAACGGCTGGCAGCTTTCCCTGCTCGGCACATTCGCCTCGGCGCAATACACCACGCCCACCATGCTCGTCTCCGGCGTTCAGTTTCCAGGCATGGCGTTCACCAATACCCTGAACGGGTTCGGCGGCAGCAACCAGGTGCCGTTCCTGTCGCGCCAAAGTATTCCGATCGATTCCACACAGCGGGTGGATAGCCGTATCACCAAGATCCTCCCGTTCGGTGAACGGCTGCAGGTGCATTTGAACTTCGAAGTTTTCAACACCTTCAATCGCGTCAGCAACACGGGCGTCGTGACCCAGGCGTTTCAGGCGATTGGCGGCGTCATCCGGCCGTTGAACGGCGTTGGCACGGGCACCGCATCCGGCGGATTTCCGGACGGCACCAACGCGCGGCGCGCGCAATTCTCCACGCGCCTGATTTTCTGAGGTCCGTGTTGCGGCGGTGGGCGTGTCTGGCTCTCTTCGCGGCCAAAGTTGCCTTTTGCCAGACACCCGGCCAGCCGCTTGCACCCTGGACCAGCGGCGTTCTGGACATCCACCAGATCCACACCGGACGCGGCAACGCGGCCCTGCTTGTGTTCCCCGACGGCACCACAATGCTGCTGGATGCGGGCGCGGCGCCCGCCAAGGGTGGACTCGAAACGGGACCGCAGCGTCCCGACGAATCGCAATCGCCAGCGGCCTGGATTGCCCACTACCTCCGGCAGGCCAGCCCGCACCGTCCGTCAACGCTCGACTACGCCGTGATCACGCATTATCACGACGATCACATGGGCGCCCTGCGGGAGTTGGCGGGCCTGATTCCCCTCGGGCTGCTGATTGACCGCGGCGACGATCCGCCGCCGCCGCCCTTTCCCGTGGTGAGGGAGTATCTCGAATTCCGCCGGCAACTGGCGGGTAAGGCCACCATTCTTAAAGCTGGCGCGAATCAAATCGTGCAACTGCGGGCGCCGGCGCAGTACCCGCGCTTTGAGGTTCGCAACCTGGCAGCAAACGGGCGCGTCTGGACCGGGAAAGATTCCGCGGCGGTGAGCAGGTTTCCTTCCCACTGGCGTACTCTCCCAAAATCCCGCCAACCGAACGAAAACAGCTTCAGCATTGCTCTGCGCATCCGCTACGGACGGTTCGGCTACTTCACGGGCGGCGATCTCCCCGGTGTGCCTTTGGACGAACTGCCGGCGTGGCACGACCTGGAAACCCCGGTGGCGCGATCGGCCGGCCCGGTGGACGCCGCCGTCCTCAATCACCACGGCTGGCTCGACTCGTCGAACCTGTACTTTCTTCGCACCCTCAATCCGCGCGTGATTGTCATTCCGGCCTGGCACGCTACTCATCCCGATCATTCGGTTCTGCGCCGTCTGCGGTCGCCGTCCTGGCCAACGCCGCCCGACCTCTTCATCACCTCACTGCTCGATGCGCCGCGCGCCATATTCCGCTATCTGGGAGAGAGCTTTCGCAGCACGCAAGGGCATATCCTGATTCGCGTCGCGCCGGGCGGCGATTCCTACCAGGTGATCATTCTCGACGATCTCCAGCCGGCCTTGCAGGTCAAATCAGTCCACGGTCCGTATCGAAGCCGCGGCAATTGATCGCCACAACCAGCGGCCGGCATGGTAACCTCGTCGAAAAACATGTCCGCCCTTTTTCGAATCCTCGCCGCCGGTATCTCCTGCGCCTGCGCCGCCGGCCAGACGTTGGTGGATGTCATGAAGGTGCCCGTCGACGGCGACCCCAACTCCGCTGTCGTCACTTTCGCCATCCCGGCGCAACCGCCCGAAATCACCTGCGACATTCTCATTGCCGGCGCCGGGATGGGCGGAATCGGCGCCGCCCTCCGCGCCACCGCACGCGGCCACCGCGTCTGCCTCACCGAAGAAACCGACTGGGTGGGCGGACAGGCCACCGCGGGCGGCGTCTCGGCCCTCGACGAACACAAGTTCATCGAAATCTCCGGCGCCACGCGCAGCTACCAGCAGTTTCGCGAGGCAATCCGCGCACACTACCGCCGCCACTACCGGCTTACGCCCGCCGCCATGGCCTGGACCAATCTCAATCCCGGGTCCTGTTACGTTTCCTCGCTCTGCTACGAACCGAAGGTGGGCGAAGCGGTCCTGCGTGAAATGTTGACGGGCCGCAACCTGGAACTGCTGCTGCGCACGCAGGTCTTCAGGCTCGACCGGACCGGCGACACCATCACCTCCGCACTCGCCTTCCAGTTCGATCAGAAGCGAGTCCTGCGCATCCGCGCGCGCTACTACCTGGACGCTACCGAACTGGGCGACCTGCTGCCGCTCGCCAAGGTTCCCTATGTCGTGGGATCGGAACCCAAGTCCGAAACCGGCGAGCCTCACGCGGCCGCCGAACCGAACGCCGCCTGCGTGCAGAGCTTCACCTACCCGTTCGTCATCGAACGCCGGGACGGTGAATCGCACGCCATCCCCAAGCCCGCCGGCTACGACGCCATTCTTAAACAACAGAATTTCAGCCTGCGTCTGAACTACCCGGCAGCGCACGGCTGGCGGGGCGATTTCGAATATTCCTTCTACGGCGAGGATCCTCCCGTGCCCAATAACATGTCGCCCGGACCGTTCTTCTCCTGGCGGCGCCTGATCAACGCCAAAAACTTCGCCGGTGAGCCGGCGAGCGATCTGGCTCTGATGAACTGGCCGCGCCAGGATTACGCCGCCGAATCGATTCTCGACAAAGCGCCCGGCGAACTGGCGCGGATCCTGCAGACGGCCAAGCGCGTCTCCTACGCCTTTCTGTACTGGATGCAGCACGATCTTGGCCGCAAGGAAGTGAAGCTGCGCAACGACCAGATGGGCACCGCCGATGGGCTGTCGAAATATCCCTACATCCGGGAGTCCCGCCGCATCCGCGCCCAGGGCCGCGTTGTCGAACAGGATATCGTCGAAGAGCAGCAGCCCGGCCCCCGCGCCCGCTGGTTTGAAGACTCCGTCGGCACGGCCTTCTATATGGTGGATATTCACCCCTGCGGGGCCAACGAACGCGGACGCATGATGATGCCCCGCCCATTCCAGATCCCGATGAGCACGCTGCTGCCGCTGGAGGTGACCAACCTGTTGCCGGCGGCCAAGAACATCGGCGTCACCCACCTCACCAACGGCGCCTTCCGGCTGCATCCGGTGGAATGGAACGTGGGGGAAGCGTCCGCCACCATCGCCAGCCTCGCGCTCAGCCTGGGCCGCAAGCCCAGCGCCCCCGCCGTTCAGAGTGAACTGGCCGCCGCCGGAGTTCCACTGGTGTGGTTTGACGATCTCAGCGCGGGCGATCGCGATTTCGCCGCCATCCACCTGGCCGCCATCCGGCGCGTCTATCCGCTTGATGCCGCCGGACTGCATGCCTCCCCGGACGCACCTCTGACACGCGCCGAAGCGGCCATGGCGCTTTCCGCACACTTCGGCCCGCCCATGTCGCGCGAGGACGCCATCCGGCGCGCCGTGTCACAAGGCTGGATGGCGGCCGATCACCGCAACTGGTTCCACGCCGATCTGCCGTTTTACTGGAGCGATTGGCGGGAGAGCAGGTTCCCCTCCGCCCTCCCGCCGCTCAAGACCAACCGCACCGGGCCCGTCACCCGCCGTGAACTTGCCGCACGCCTGTTTACACGCTGATGACCGGGCAGGGCGAAAGGCGAATCACCGAATAGGCGTGAGCGCGGATGCGGCCGAATACGCCGGCGCTATGGCCCCGGCCCACCACCAGGACATCGGTGCCGGCTTCCTTCGCCAGCACGCTCACCTTGCTCGCCACGTCTCCGGCGTCGAATTTCACATCGGCTTCGGTGCCGGCGGCCTTCTGCAGGTCCCCGATACGCTTTGCCGCTTCTTCGGCGAAGCGCGCCCGCCAGTTGGGTTCGAACACCTCGCCCGACATGCCCTCAACCGAAGGCGTGACGTGGAAGATCGTCAGCTTCGCGCCGGCTTCCCTGGCGAATGCATCGGCCCAGCGCAGCAGTTTTTCACTCATCGGCCCAAGGTCGATCGCCACGCCCACCTTCTCCACTTTGATCTCCTCGGGATCGGGCGCATCCTCCAGATGGACACCCGTCAACACCGGGCAATCGGCGTCGTGCAACACCTTTGCCGTCACCGATCCCAGCATGAAGCGCCGGAATCCGCCGTAGCCGTGCGTGGGCATCACAATCAGATCCATCTGGTTGGTGTGGGCGTAGTCCACCACCTTGCGCGCAGGATCGCCTTCCAACAGCACACGGTTGATCTTGAAGTTCTTCAACTCTTCATCGAGGAAGTACTCCAGATCCTTGCGCACCTGCTCGGTCCGCGCCACCGAGTATTCCTGTACGATCCCGCCTCCCAGATCGGCCATGCTGTACTCGTAGTGCGGTGGTGGCAGCACGTGCAGCAGGGTGATCTCAGGCTGGAAGTGCTTGTGAAGTGCATCGAGAATCCTCGCCGCGCCCCGGCAGCGGTGAGAGAAATCGACAGGCAGCAGGACTTTCTTGAGCGCGAACATGGTCGGTTCCTTTCAGGCCTTCTCGGCCATTATCTTCAGTTGCACGCGGTCGGCCATTTCGCCGCGCACGATGGACTCGAGCGCCGTGGCCGCCTCAATGCGGGAAAGTGGGTGTTATCACCCAAATTCCTACATGCTTTTAGAGTGAAATGATACACTAAGCGTGGGAGCGAATACACCCGTGTCAAAATTGCTGGAAAAATGGCACCAGGCCAGAGTTCTCGAAGCCGTCTTTGACCAGCTCTCCGATGCTCTGATCCTCTACGACACCGACATGCAGATCACAGGCATGAACCGGGCCGCTGAGCACATGTTCGGAATGACGGCCGAGGATACGGTGGGCATGCACTGCCGTGACGTATTCCGCTGCGCCACCTGTGAAAGCGACTGCGGAATGCTGGTAGGCATCAACCAGCCGCACCTTTCCAACGGCGCCATCCGTTTCCGGACTCACGCCGGCATGGACCGGCTGGCGGTGATCCGCACCACCATGCTTTATGACGAGCAAGGACGGCCCGAAGGCGCCATCGCCACCGTCAAGGATGTGTCCGGGGAAGCCGAACCCCAGCGCCAGGACGTCGTGGCCGATTCGGTTTCCATGCACGAGATCATGAATTTCGTGCGCCGCGTGGCCGCAAGCGAAGCCACCACCATCCTCATTGAAGGGGAGAACGGCACAGGTAAGGATCTCATCGCCAAGACTGTCCACTATTCCAGCGTCCGGCAGACCGAACCCTTTATCGCCATCAACTGCGCCGCCATCCCCGAAACTCTGCTCGAAAGCGAACTGTTCGGCTATGAGAAGGGCGCCTTCACCGATGCCCGCGCACAGAAGCGGGGTCTGTTCGAACTCGCCGACAAGGGCACGCTTTTCCTCGACGAGGTGGGTGAGATTCCCCTCATGCTGCAGGCCAAGCTGCTGCGCGTGCTCGAAGAACAGAATTTCCGCCGGCTGGGCGGACTCAAGGACATTCAGCTTGATCTGCGCGTGATCGCCGCCACCAACCGCAATCTGCGCGAGGCCGTCAAGGAAGGCGCCTTCCGCCAGGATCTGTACTTCCGTCTCAACGTTATCCACATTCAGATTCCGCCACTGCGCGACCGCCGGGAGGACATCCTGCCGCTGGCCCGGTTCTTCATCAAGCACTACAACGAAAAATTTCACCGCCAGATGGAAGGGCTTAGCAAAGAGGCAGAGCAGGTGATGCTGCGGCACGATTGGCCGGGCAATGTACGCGAGGTGCGCAACGCCATTGAGCGGGCCATGATCCTTGAGGATTCCTCCTTCATCTCCCCGGCCAGCCTTCCGCTATCGTTCAGCGATCATGCCGCCGCCGTGATCCCCACGCCCGGCGAACCGTTTCCCGACGAAGGCGTTTCGCTCGAGGAATCGGAAAAGCAATTGCTCGTCCGCGCCCTCGAAAAGACCGGCGGCAATCAGACCCAGGCCGCCCGTCTGCTGCGAATCACCCGCGACACGCTGCGCTACAAAATGAAGAAGTTCAATCTGCGCTAAACTGCTCCAGTTCAGGAGCACTGCTTGTCCGAAGGACCTTACCGTTGGCAAAGCCGCATCCGATTCGTCGATACCGACGCCTCGCAGCGTATCCACTACACCGCCATCTTCCGCCATTTTGAAGCGGCCGAGCATGATTTTCTCCATTCGATCGGCCTGCCCTACACCAGTCCCGAATTTCGCGACTTGAGTTTTCCGCGCGTCCACGTGGAATGCGATTTCACCGCCGAGGTTCGCTACGACGATCTGCTCGATGTCGAAGTGACGATCGAACGTGTGGGAACATCCTCGTTCGGGCTTGTGTTCGGCGCCTCGGTTGGGAATAAGGCGGTGGCGAAGGGGCGGATTACGGTTGTCTGCATCGACCGGCATACGCACCGCCCGGCGCCGATTCCCGATCCCCTGGCACGAGCACTGCGCCGCTATCTGGCTTGAACATCTCTCTAAGACAACCGCCCCCTTCGCCGATGCGTATCACAGGAAGGTCTGCGGCTCAATCAGATGTTCATGGAAAGACCGGTCTGCAATTGGGAAATGGAGTGTGGCTGGGACCGCTGGTCCGCTCAATTTGACGATGCGCCGTTCGGTTTTCATATCGTGGATGCGGCCGGCATCGTGCGGGCGGTGAACCAGACCCATTGCCGTCTGCTCGAACGCGAGCGCGGGGAGATGCTCGGCCGGCCACTGGCGGAATTCCTGGCAAAGGGCGAACCGGATTCCAGCGCTAACACGGTTCGTTTCCTCAAATCCTCGGGCGGCGAGGCGATTTGCGAGGTCCATGAGACTCCGGTCACTTCGCTTCTTGGCCAGGTGATCGCCACCAAGGCTTACTTGATCGATGTCACCGGACGCGAGAAGGCCTCACTCGACCTCAGGCGGCGCGAAATGCTGCTGCGCGAGGCCGGCGCCATCGCCACCTTTGGCGGCTGGGAATGGAATCTTGAAACCGGACAGCAAGTTTGGTCTGAGGAGTCCTGCCGCATTGCGGGCTGGAACGCCCGGGAGCCCCTCACCTTCGCCGGCCTGATCAGCCTGGTGCACCGGGAGGATCGCCCCCGCGCCGGCGAAATCCAGCGCGCCGCACGGCAGGGCGGATCTTTCGATATTGAGTTCCGGCTGCCGCAGCCAGCCGGAAAGATCCGGTTCTGCCGGGTACGCGGCCAGACCCTGGAGACCGCCTCCGGTAAGACCATCCGCATGCCCGGCACCATCCAGGATGTCACCGAGCACAAGCGCGTCGCCGCCGAACTGCTGCAGACTTCTCAACTGCTGGCCAGCGAGCGCGAGATTCTGCGCATGTTGACGCGCGGCGATTCCATTGAAGAGATTCTGGCGGCGGTCTGCGGCAAAGTCGAACTGCTGTTGGGCGACGCTTTCAGTTCCATTGATCTGGTGGACACCGGCCGCGAGCGGCTCCGGACCATCGCGGCGCCCTGTCTCGCCGAGGACCCGAATTCCGCCCTTCTGAACCCGCTCATTGGCCCGCACAATGGCTCGGCAGCCGCGGCCGTTTACGGCAAAAGAACGGTGATCGCCGAGGATGTCGCCGAAGACCCAACCTGGCGCGATCTGGGTCAGGCCGCTCTGGCGATGGGCATTCGCAGTTCCTGGTCGATTCCCATCCGCGACCGCCAGCGACACATTCTCGGCGCGCTCAATATTTATTGCTGCCAGCCGCGCACGCCCACCCCCGGCGAAATGCGGACGCTTGAGGCTTCGGCTGACCTTGCGGGGCTGGCCATTGAGCGCAAGAACGAGGAAGCGGCCCTTTCGCGCACCATGCATCGTTTTGAGATGCTGGCATGCCACGCGCCGGTAGGCATTTATCTCGCCGACGCCAAGGGCAGGATTGAATTCGTGAACGACAGGATGAGGGAATGGACCGGACATTCCACCGAGTCGCTCCGCGCCCATTGGAGGAAGTGCCTCCATCCGGGCGACTATCACCGCGTGCGGCGGGAATGGGTCCGCGCTTTGCGCAGCGGGACCGAATTTGTCAGCGAGTTCCGGATGGTGGGGCCCTTCGATCAGACCATTTGGGTGGCCGGCCGCGCCGTCCCGATGGTCTCTGAAGCCGGACAGATTACGGGCTACCTGGGCAGCATCAGCGACATCGGACCGCGCATTGAAATGGAGAGCAAGCTTCGCGCCGAGCAGGCGCGCTTTGAGCTTGCCGTACACGGCACCACCGACGGCATCTGGGACTGGGACCTGGTGCGTGAGTCCTTCTATTTCTCCCCGCGCTTTCTCGAACTGCTGGGGCTGCGCTTTGAGGAAGGGCAGGCGCCCGGCTCGATCGATTTCCTTTTGGACCGTGTCCATCCGGCCGACGACAATCTGGTGCGGGAGGCCCTGGACGATCATTTCGCCGGCCGCGGCCACTTCGACGTTGAGTGCCGCATCAGGACCAAGGACGGCGCCTACCGCTGGTTCCTGTTGCGCGGCCTGGCGGTATACAACGAAGCCGGCGCGCCGGACCGTATGGCCGGGTCGATCGCCGATATCACCGAACGGAAGCTGGCCGATCAGCAGTTGCGCCAGACCGTGGAGGATTTGAAGGAGGCCCGCCGGCGCGCCGAGCAGGCGGCTAAGGCCAAGTCCGAGTTTCTGGCTCACATGAGCCACGAGATCCGCACGCCCATGCACGGCGTGCTGGGCATGACGGGATTGCTGCTTGAGACCGGTCTCACTACCGAGCAGCGCGAATATGCCGAAACCGTGCGCCATTCGGCCGATTCACTGCTCACCGTTCTCAACGACATCCTGGACTTTTCCAAGATCGAGGCCGGCAAGCTGCAGGTGGAATCGATTCCCTTTGAAATCGAACCGCTGGTGAGCGACGTGGTGAGTCTGCTCGGCTCCAAGGCGCGCGAAAAGGGGATCGACCTGCTGATGCAACTTGCGCCCGAGGTTCCCTCCATCGTCACCGGCGATCCGGCGCGCCTGCGCCAGATCCTGCTCAACCTGGTGGGCAACGCCGTCAAATTCACCGAACGCGGTTTTGTGCGTGTGGGCGTCGATCCCGCCCGCAGCCTCTCGCCCGGCGTCCCCGGCGGCATTCGCATCAGCGTACGCGACACCGGGATCGGCATTCCCTCCGACCGGCAGTCCATTCTGTTCCAGGAGTTCAGCCAGGCCGACACGTCTACGACACGCCGTTTTGGCGGCACCGGATTGGGACTTGCCATCTGCCAGCGGCTGGCACAGTTGATGGGAGGATCGGTGGACGTGGAGAGCGAAGCCGGGCATGGATCCGTGTTCTCGGTCTGCCTTCCGCTGGCTGCCCCATTGGACGGCGCCGTGATTCCAACCATCGGACAGTCCCTCCGCATACCGGCGCTCGAGGGCCGGCGTGCCCTGGTGATCGCCGCGCACGGCGAGCAACGCCGTGTGCTGGCCTCGGCGTTGCGGCTGGGCGGGCTCTGTACGGTGGAGGCGACCTCACTCAACGACGCCGTCGCCGCCGCCTTGACCGGTCCACCGGTGGAACTGATCGTGATCGACCACAGTCCGGAGACCGATCCGTTCGAAACTGCCCGCACATTTCGCGAACTGCCGGAAACCGCGGCGGCAATTCAGGCCGTCATCACCCTTCTTCGAAGGCGCACCGACAAGAACCTGTTTGAAAGCTCCGGCATCCCGCTAATGCTTTCAAAACCCGTGAAACCGCGCGAGATGCTCTCCCTCATTGCCGTGCGTTTCGACACGGCCCTGTCTCTGACGGCGCGCCGCGAAACCGGACACTGCCTCGATTCCCAACTGAACCTGAAGGTGCTGGTGGCCGAGGACAACCAGGTCAATCAGAAGCTCGCCCGGAAAGTCCTCGAAAAACTCGGCTGCCGGGTCGATCTGGCGGTCAACGGTCTGGAGGCGATCCGCAACTGGAAGGCCGGCAAGTATGACCTCATCCTGATGGACTGCCAGATGCCCGAACTGGATGGCTATGAAGCCACCATCGAAATTCGCCGCGCCGAGCAGGCCTCCGGCGCCCGCCGCACGCCGATCCTGGCGATGACCGCTTCGGCGCTTGATTCGGACCGGGAAAGGTGCCTCGCCAGCGGCATGGACGATTTCCTGTCCAAGCCCGTCCAACTCGCCCACCTTCGCCAGGCGCTGGAACGTTTTGCGCCCCAACCCTGCGCACCCTGACCGCCCCAGCGGCACGAACGGGTCCGCCCGGACGCGATGGTAAACTTGGGTGTCGAACTCAATGGCAAGGCAGCCTCTTCACCGGCGGCAACTCCTGCAGGCCGCCGCCCTCACCCTCTCCGCGGCGCCCGCGGTTTTTGCCCAGGGCCGGCGCCGGCCCAACATACTCCTGCTGTTTCCTGACCAGCACCGCCATGATTTCGTGGGTGGCAATCCCCGCATCCCCTGCCAGACTCCCGTTCTCGATCAACTCGCCCGCACCGGCGTGCGCTTCACCCGCGCCATGGTTCCTTCTCCGCTGTGCGCGCCCTCGCGGGCCTGCCTTGCTTCGGGCCGAGAATACTATCGTTGCGGCGTCAGATCGAACGGACAGGATTATCCGCTCGATCAGCCCACGATCTATCAGGCGCTGCGCGAGTCCGGATACCATGTGATGGGTTGCGGGAAACTGGATCTCCATAAGGCGACGCCGGACTGGGGAATCGACGGCAAACGCTTCCTGCCGGAATGGGGCTTTTCCGACGGCATCGATAACGCGGGTAAGATGGATGCCATCGTCAGCGGCGCCCGGGAGCCGCGCGACCCCTACATGGCTCTGCTGCACCGCCGCGGCCTGGCCGCCATGCATGTGGAGGACTTCCGCCGCCGCGCGCAGCAGGCAAGCTACCTCTATACCGCGCCCACGCCGCTGCCTGAGGATCTCTACTGCGACAACTGGATTGGCGCCAACGCCATCGAACTGCTGCGCAATGCGGCGCCGAATAAACCATGGTTCCTGCAGGTCAACTTCACCGGCCCGCACAACCCCGTCGATATCACCCGCAGAATGGAACGCACCTGCCGGACGCGCAACTATCCTCAACCCATCGACTCTGACCAATACACGCCCTTCCGCCACAATATGATCCGCCAGAACTACGCCGCCATGGTGGAAAACGTTGACCGGCTGTCGGGCCTGATTCTCGGTGAGGTGCGCCGCAGAGGCGAGTTGGCCAATACGCTGGTGATCTTCTCCAGTGACCATGGCGAAATGCTGGGTGACCATGAACGCTGGGGGAAGAACGTGCCCTACCACCAGTCAGTCGGCGTGCCGCTCTACATCAGCGGGCCCGGCGTTGCGCGGGGGCTGGTTTCCGATGCCCTGGTGAGCCTCATTGACGT
>JANRLE010000283.1:0-7642 GCA_033762895.1 Bryobacteraceae bacterium
TCGAGAAAACCCCGCTCCGCCTGCTCGTATTGGCCCGCCTGCAGAGCCTGCGCCGAGGCGGCGAACACTTGTTCGGTGGCGGGGGACTGCGCCTGGCACAACAGCACCGGAATCAGTCCCCACCACCAGACAACAGCCATATCAGAACAGCAGCTTCAGACCAAACTGCAGAGTCCGCGGATCGCGCGTCGAGTTCACCAGTCCAAACGTACCACGTGTGGCCGTCGTCACCGCCGTGTTCGGATTCGGCAGATTCAGCCCCGTGTTCACGCCCGCCCACTGCGTGTGGTTGAAGGTGTTAAACGTCTCAAAACGGAACTGCAGCCGCACCCGCTCGGTGATGTTCGTCGTCTTGAATAGCGACAGGTCCCACTGGTTGATTCCCGGCCCCCTCAGGATGCCCTCTCCCGTGTTGCCCAGCGTCCCTTCCAATGGACGCCCGAAGGCGAACACGTTGAAGTAATCCAGTTCCGACGGGTTGTCCGAAGCCACCGCGCCGCCCAGATAGTTAGCCCGCGGACCACCGCCCAGCGTACCGGGATTGCCGTTGGAGGTGATGGTGAGCGGCGTTCCGCCCCAGAAACGCGTGATGCCATTCACCGACCAGCCATTGGCCAACGCCTTGGCAACTCCGCTGGACTTGGCAAACTGCGGCAGCTCGTAAACGAAATCGATGGTCACGATCTGCTTGCGGTCAAACGCCAGCAGTCCGTACTCGCGCCTTCGGTCGTAGGCATAGGCAAGCCCCGCCGTGTCGCCCTCGTTCACGCCCTGCGCCTTTGCCCAGGTGTAGTTGAAGTTGCCGGTAAAGCCCTTGGCGAATCGCCGGCTGATGCGCGCCTGCAGCGCATTGTAGTTCGATGTCGCGCCAAATTCGGTGAAGTTGACCCCGGCGTAGCCCTTGTAGGGACGCAGCGCGTTGGCCACCCCATTCACGCTGGCCAGCACTCCCGGCTGCAGCGTCGTGCCCAGAGGAAGCTGATTCAGATCGCGCCGGTACTGCAGGTAGCGGCCCCGGTTTCCGATGTAGCTCACATCAAGCGAGGTGCGGGCGCCCAACTCACGCTGCACACCCAGACTCCAGGAATACACCGTCGGAATCTGCCCTTCGGCGTCGAACGTAGAGATGCCGACCGGAGAGCGGCGCCCGCCGGCGATCAGCGACGCGTTCAAATTGTCCACCTTGCCCGCAAACACCGTAGGCTGGAACGTCAGCGGCGGATTGCCCAACCCATCGAAGTTGTTGGCGTTCTGCCGGATGCGTTCATAGAACATCCCGCCGCCGCCGCGAATCGATGTCTTGCCGTCGCCAAACGGATCGTAGGCGAAGCCGAACCGAGGCCCCCAGTTGTTGAAGCGGTGCTTGGCGAAACCCTTGGGGATGCCGCCCGAGCCTTCTTCCACCATCCCGTTAAACGGATTCCCCACGCCCGGCACCAGCGTCCCGATCGTCAGCCCGGGGTTGGTGTCCACACGCGCGGCCTGCGATGGATCGTAGAGCCGAGGATCGAAGTAATTCTGCAGGAACCGGCCATAGGTGTAAGTGGGCCCAAGATAGGCCCAGCGTATGCCGTACTCCAGAGTCAGTTTGCGATTGACCCGCCAGCTATCCTGCGCAAACGCCTCGGCGCCGAAAAACTTGAAGGAGCCATAGAACCGCCCGTTCGATTGATTCACCGACGTGTAGTTGCCCAGCAGCATGTTGGTGAACGTGTTGCCCGTCGAGAGCGGATTGTCAGCCGAATCCCCGAAGTTGAAGTTCATCGCATCGGTCCAGCTCGGCTGCTGGCCGTTCAGATTCATGTTGAAGAAGCCGCCGAACTTGAAGGTGTGCGCCCCGCGGTTCAGCGTCATGTTGTCGGTAAAGGTGAACTGCTTGGCTTCGCTCAGCCACCCGGCGGCAAATCCGGGGTAGTTGCAGCTCGCCACGCCGCAATTGAAGCGCGGGAACCGGCTGCGCAGGTTCGATTCAGGGAAGAATTCGGCGAAAGTGAAGCCCAGGCTCTCTCGGTCATACAGCGCCCGGTTCGCATCCTCCTGCACATCCACCAACTGCGTCAGCCGGTTGTAGCTGAAGATGAATTCATTGGTGGTGGTGGGCGAGATCACGTTCACCAGGTTGGTCGACCAGGAAGATCCCGGCTTGCGGCGGAACTGCGGAAAAACCGGGTAGGGCGTCGAGGCGAAGATTCCCAGCCCCTGTTCCTCGTGATTGGCGTCATCGGCCCAGCGGAAGAAGAAGTTGGCCCGTTCGTTGATCGCCCAGTCCACGCGCCCCACTTTGCCTTCCTTGTTGAACTGATAGGTGTCCTGGAAGAACAGACGCACCGCTTCGGGAACGTTCGGCGTCGGCGTCACCCCGGTGTAGTCCGCGCCGCTCAACACTTTAAGAAAAGCCGCGGCGTTGCGCGACCATTCTCCGCGCGGAATGATGTTGCCCAGATAAGGGTCGCCGCCGATGATACGGCCGCCGGTCTCGCGCACCACTGAGCCAGGCCGGAACACCTGACCGATCTGGTAACCGGTGTCCACCCCCGCCGCCGTGCGAATGTTACCCGGCCGGTACAGCCTCGACAGGTTGCCCGTAAACAAATCCGGATGGGGCAGATCGCGGAAACTGCCGCCGTTGGGCCGCGTCGCCAGCGTCTTCTCGTAGTTAAAGAAGAAGAAAACCTTCGGATCGCTGCGCGTGGAAAATCGCGGAATCAGCAGCGGCCCGCCAAAATTGGCGCCGAACTGATTGAACCGCAGCTTCTGTGTCGTGCCCGTACGGTCAAACGGCTGCCGCGCGTCCAGCGCGTTGTTGCGCAGGAATTCGTAAAACGTGCCGTGATAGCTGCGGCCGCCCGCTTTCGTATTCACCGCGATCATCACGCCGGGATTGCGCCCGTACTCGGCATTGAACGTCGAAGTCTGCACCTTGAACTCGCCCACCGCGTCCAGCGAAATCTGTGTGTACTGCCCGTCGTTGGCGCCCACGTCGGTGTTGATCGCCCCGTCCAGGAATACGTTGTTGTTCGACCCCCGCAGTCCGTTTACATTAAATGCGTCGGTGTTGTTGAACGCCAGCCGGAAATCGGTCCGGTCATTGGAAACCACGCCCGGCAGCGTGCGCATCAATGATTGAAAGTCGCGCCCGTTGAGCGCCAGCTCCGTCACCTGGCGCGAGGAAATCGTGAAGCTCTTGTTCGCCGTTGCCGTTTCCACAATGGGAACATCCTCGCTCACTGTCACAGACTCGCTGGTCTGGCCCACCTGCAGCGTCACCGTGCCGAGGTTCAGTATCTGATTGGAGTCCAGTTGCAGATCGGTCCGGTCCAGCGACTTGAACCCGGTGGCCTGAATCTTCAGCGAGTACAGACCGGGCTGGATGCCCTGCAATTGAAAGCCGCCATCGGTAGCCGTCGCGGCTTCACGGACCACAACAGTCTTGCGTTGATCGGTGGCGATTACCTTGGCGTCTTTAATGGTGGCGCCCGAAGGATCGACGACAATTCCCTGAATGGTTCCCGTCTGCGCAAACAGGGACGCGGCGAGACAGGGGATGAGCAACAATAAGCGGCTGGATATCATGGTAACGAGAGATTCCCTAAGCGAACTGATAAAGGGATTGTATCAGAATTTCACGCCACACAAACTCCCCTGATGATAGGCTCTTTGATGATGATATTCGCGATTCTGCTGGCTTTGCACGCCTTCGCCCAATCCCCGGAACAGGTCCGCGCCATCGAGATATCGGTGATGGAGAGAATCGCCGATCTCGCCCTCATCCCGCCCACGCTGAATACCTCGCCCCTCCCCCGCTACGATTACAGCCAACTCGACTACGGCATGACCATCGGCATCGAACGTACTCCAAACGGCCGCCTGTGGGCCTGCTGGGTGGCCGGTGAAGACGGGCCGAAGGCCTTCTTCGTGCTTGCCACCAGCGATGACGACGGCGCCACGTGGTCCAAGCCCCGCCTGGTGATCGACGCCCAGTCCCCCAACCTCCCCATGTACCGCAGCGTGCTCGTCGGCAATCTCTGGACCGATCCCACGGGCCGGCTGTGGCTCTTCTTCAATCAGTCCATGATGCAGTTCGACGGCCGCTCCGGCGTATGGGCCGCCGTTTCCGAAAACCCGGATGCGGAAAACCCCTCATGGTCCGCCCCGCGCCGCATCTGGCATGGCTTCACCCTCAACAAGCCCACCGTGCTCACCACCGGCGAGTGGCTGTTGCCGGTCTCGCTCAACCACGAAGGCTTCGGCCCGTTCAAGGGCGCTTTCAAGGAACTGGATCCCTACCGCGGCGCCAACGTCTTCCTCTCCACCGACCAGGGCGAGACCTGGAACCGCCATGGCCGCGTCGCGTTTCCCAACCCCAACTGGGACGAACACATGATCGTCGAACGTAAGGACGGCAGCCTGTGGATGCTGGCCCGCACCGGCAATGGCCTGATGCAAAGCACCTCCACCGACCGCGGAAAGACGTGGGCGCCGCCTTCAGAGCCCGCAGGCATCCGCCACCCCGTTGCCCGGTTCCACCTCCGCCGCCTCGCCTCCGGCCGCCTGCTTATTGTCAAACACGGCGACACCATCGACTCACACGAGGGCCGCAGCAAACTCACCGCCTGGCTCTCTGAAGATGATGGACAGAGTTGGATCGGAGGCCTCATGCTCGACGAGCGTAAAGGCATTTCCTACCCCGACGGCTTTCAGGCCCCCGACGGAACACTCTACATCTCCTATGACCGTAACCGCAGCACGGACGGCGAGATACTGCTGGCGCGGTTCACCGAGCAGGACATCCTGGCCAGGCAGATCGTGGGTCCTAAGTCGCGCCTGAAGATGCTCATCAGCCGGCCGTTGAAGAACCGCTAACCCCGCGCCTCCTCCCACGGCAATACGTTACACCGCTTCGCCCACTCCTCATACAGCCGCTTCATTCTCGCCACCCGCTCCGCCTCACGCCCCGCCAGATTCGTCATCTCCGTCCGGTCCTCGCGCAAATTGTAAAGCTCCCAATCCCCCGGATAGCGCGACACCAGCTTCCAATCCCCTTCCCGCACCGCGCGATTCCCTTCATGCTCCCAAAACAAAGGCCGCTGCCTTTGTTTGCGCCCCTTCGCCGCCGCCACCAGGCTCTCACCCTCCATCGGAATTTTCCCTGCCGGATACTTCGCGCCCCCCACCTCCACGCAGGTCGCCATGATGTCGATCAGATGCGAAGGCCGCGTCACCCACTTTCCACCCCCGCGAATCTGTTTGGGCCAGTGCATGATCAGCGGACTCGAAATGCCGCCCTCATGCACCCAATGCTTGTACATCCGGAAAGGCGTGTTCGATGCATTCGCCCACGGCGTCTGGTAGCTGGTGAAGGATTCCACCGGCCCTGCCGGCACATTCTTCTGTTCCCCGCGGATATTCTCCTCGGCGCATCCACCGTTGTCGGCCAGAAACAACAGCAGCGTGTTGTCCAACTGGCCCAATTCCCGCAGCTTCGCCACCACCTTGCCGATGCCCTGATCCATGCGGTCAATCTGGGCCGCATAGACCGCCATCCGCAGATCCCACGCATCCGGATCGGTAACCGTATCCCAGGCCGGCGCCTTGGCATCCCGCGGCGTCAACGGCCACTTTCGGTCCACCACGCCCATCGCCTTCATGCGCTCATGCCGTTCCTCGCGCAGCCGGTCCCACCCCTTCCTGTACTTGCCCCGGTACTTGGCAATATCCTCCGGCCAGGCATGCAGCGGCCAATGCGGCGCCGTGTAGGCCAGATAGAGCAGGAAGGGATTCTCCTTGCGCCCGTACTCATCCATGAACCTTACAGCGTTTTCCGTAAACGCATCGGTCATGTAGAACTTGCCGGGCTGCGGCGTGTAGGGCTTGTCGTCCATCGCCATCTGCCGCCCTTCGTCCAGCTTCCAATAATTTGACCCGCCGCTAATCAGCCCGAAATAGCGCTCAAAGCCACGGTCCGTGGGCCAGTGCGGACGTTTCTCGCCCACATGCCACTTGCCCGCCATCAGCGTCGAATAGCCCGCCGGCTTCATCACCTCGGCCAGCGTCGCGCACCGGTCGTTCAGGAACCCGCGATAGCCGGGCTTTCCACGGTCATTCACCATGTGCCCGATCCCGGCCTGATGGCTGTACAAACCCGTCAGCAGCGAGGACCGCGTCGGGCAGCAGCGCGCCGTATTGTAGAACTGCGTGAACCGCACCCCGTTGTTGGCCAGCGCATCCAGGTTCGGCGTCGCCACCTCGCCGCCATAACATCCGATATCGGAGAAGCCCATATCGTCGGCCATGATCACCACGATGTTCGGCTTCTGATCGGCCTTGGCCAGCAGCGGCGTGATCGCCGCGCCCGCTCCGGCGCTGAGAAATTGGCGTCTGTTCATAAACTGTCATCATAATCTGAGAGATGGCGCTTGAGGACTACGCCAGGAAACGCGATTTCGAAAAGACCCCCGAACCGGCGGGTGCGGCCGCTCCCACCTCACCGGAAACCCGCCGCGGCGTCTTCTGCATCCAACGCCACGATGCCACCCGTCTGCACTATGATCTGCGCCTTGAAGTAGGCGGCGTTCTGAAAAGCTGGGCTGTGCCCCAGGGCCCCTCGCTCGACCCCAAGGACAAACGCCTCGCCGTTCACGTCGAAGACCACCCCATGGACTACGGCGGCTTTGAAGGCAATATCCCCAAAGGCAACTACGGCGCCGGCAGCGTTATGCTCTGGGATAACGGCACCTACGAGGTCATCGGCGATCCGGCCGCCGAAGGCCAGCTTGCCCGCGGCGACTTCAAGTTCCGCCTGCACGGCCGCAAACTCCATGGCGACTTCGTCCTGGTGCGCACCAAGACCCCTGCCAACAAGGATTGGCTGCTCATCAAGAAGAAGGACGATCACACCGTCGAGGGCTGGAATATCGACGCCTACGCCTACTCCATCCTAACCGGCCGCACCCAGGAAGAAATCGCCGCAGACCTCGCCGCCTCCCTTGAAAAGCTCACTGGCGCCGCGCGCGCCGAAATGCCCCGCAAAATCACCCCCATGCTGGCCCAGGCCGCCGCTCGTCCCCCGCGCGATCCCGGCTGGCTGTTTGAGGTGAAATGGGACGGCGTGCGCTCGCTCTGCTTCGTCGAAAACGGCCAGGCCAACTTCATCTCCCGCAATGGCAACAACATGGATCGCCAGTACCCGGAGCTTGCCGCGCTGCCCGCCGCTCTCAAGGCCCAATCCGCCGTGCTTGATGCCGAAATTGTCGCGCTCGATGAGACCGGTCTGCCTTCCTTCAGCCTTCTGCAGCGCCGTATGCACGTCGGTGACCGCTCAGCCGCCGCCGCGCTCGCCCAAAACCAGCCCGTCATTCTCTACATCTTCGACCTGCTCTATCTCGACGGCTGGGACCTGCGCCGCTGCGCAATCGAAGACCGCAAGCGCCTTCTTAAGACCATCACCATCACCTCGGACCGTTTCCGCCTGTCCGACGAGTTCCTCGATCAGGGCGAAGAGCTCATCACCCTCGCCCGCCAGACCGGCCTTGAAGGCATCGTCGCCAAACGCCTCGGCAGTGCCTACGAAAGCAAACGCACACCCGACTGGCTCAAGATCAAGATCTTCCATCAACAGGAATTCGTACTCTGCGGCTACACC
>JANRLE010000284.1:0-46500 GCA_033762895.1 Bryobacteraceae bacterium
GAGCGAGCTTGAGCCCCTGGTGGGGTTTGAAGGACCGTGGATCCAGACGCCGCATGGCAGGAAGGCGCTGGCCATTGCCTGCCGCAACTTCTTCGGTCCGCCGGAGCGCGATCTGCGCCTTACCGGGGTGACCGGGACCAACGGCAAGACCACGGTGACCTACCTGGTGGATGCGGTGATGCGCGCCGCCGGCAAGGTCACCGGCGTGGTCGGCACGATTGGAAACCGCATCGCCGGCCAACTGCTGCCCGCCGTCAATACAACTCCCGAATCGCTCGACCTATACCACCTGTTCGACCAGGTGCGCGGCAACAAGGGCAGCCACGTGGCCATGGAGGTTTCCTCGCACGGGCTGGAGTTGGGACGCGCCTACGGGCTGGCGTTTCACACCGCGATCTTCACCAATCTCACCCGCGACCACCTGGATTTCCATCACACGATGGAGGCCTACTTTGAAGCAAAGCAGAAGCTGTTCCTTCCCAACGGCGCCGCCGCGCCGAACTATGCCGTCATCAATCTCGACGACGAGTATGGGCCACGGCTGAGGACGGCGCCCGAAACCCGCGTGATCACCTACGGGCTGCACAGCGGGGCCAGCGTGCGCGCCACCAGCATCAGGATGGGCTACGACGGTCTTGAGTTTACCCTGTGCTACGCGGGCGGAGCTTTCCCTGTCCGCTCGCCGCTAATCGGCGAGGTGAACGTCTACAACGTGCTGGCCGCCTGCGCCGCGGGACTAAGCTACGGAATGGAACTGCCGGCGGTGGCCGAAGGGATCGCCGCCTGCCAGGCCGTGGCGGGCAGGTTTGAGAGAATCGATGAAGGGCAGCCCTTCTGGGTGGTTGTCGACTACGCGCACACCGATGACGCGCTGCGAAACGCCATCCGCGTGGCCCGTACGTTGAAGCCGAAGCGGGTGATCACGCTGTTCGGGTGCGGAGGAGACCGCGACCGCACCAAGCGTCCACTGATGGGCATGGCGGCTGGAGAGTTCAGCGACTTCGTTGTCCTCACCCCGGACAATCCGCGCGGTGAGGATCCGGCTTCCATCATGAACGACGCGATGGTGGGGCTGCGCCGGTTCGACACGCCGCACTCCATTGAGATCGACCGCGAAAAAGCCATCCGGATGGCGCTGGCCGAAGCCGCGCCGGGCGACCTGGTGCTGCTCGCCGGCAAAGGGCATGAAACTTATCAGATTCTGAAGGACCGCACCATCGATTTTGATGACCGGGAGGTTGCGCGAAGGATTTTGAACGGGATGGGCTTTCGCCGCGTAAAGGCATGAACTTCTCTTTGGCGGAGGTGGCGTCGGGCCTGGGCCTGCAGCCGCCGGCACAACACGGGATGGCGTCGGGATGGAGCGTGGATTCGCGCACCATTGCAGAGGGCGACGTGTTTTTTGCCTTGCGCGGGCCGAACTTCGACGGCCACGCCTACCTGGATGAGGCGTTCCGGAAAGGCGCCGCGGCGGCCGTGGTGGATCATGCTGTGGAGGGCGCCGCCGGGCCGCTGCTGATTGTCAAGGACACGCAGGCGGCGCTCGAACAACTGGGGCGGTTCGCGCGGATGCGCTGGGGCGGCGACGTAGTGGGTGTGACCGGCAGCGCCGGCAAGACCACGACAAAAGACGTGATCGCGCGGATGCTGGAGGTAAAGCTTCCAACCGCAAAAACGATCGGCAACCTGAACAATCACGTCGGCGTACCGCTGTCGCTGCTACGTTTGCCAGCCGGCGCCAAAGTCGCCGTGCTCGAAATGGGAATGAATCACGCCGGCGAGATTGCGCATCTGGCCTCGATTGCCACGCCGCGGGTGGGCGTGGTGACCAACGCCGGCTCGGCGCACATCGAGAACTTCGGCTCGATCGACCAGGTGGCGGCGGCCAAGCGTGAACTGATCGAGGCTTTACCTGAGCAAGGAGTGGCCGTGCTCAACGCCGACGACGCTCGCGTGGCCGCGTTTGCCGCATTCTGCCGGGGCCGGGTGGTGACGTTTGGACTTTCTCCGGCGGCGGATGTGCGCGCCGCCAACGTCCGGTATTCGGCCGAGGGCGTACGGTTTCAGGTTCACGGTGTGGAGATCGAGAGCCGGATGCCGGGCCGCCACAGCGTACTGAACCTGCTGGCTGGCGTGGCGGTGGCTTCCGTCTACGGCATCGGCGTGGAGGAACTGGTGGAAGCCACGCGGCTGATGGAACCGGGCGCGATGCGCGGGGCGCGCCTGGAGCGCGATGGAATTTTGCATTTGAACGATTGCTACAACTCGAACCCGGATGCGGCGAAGGCGATGGTGGATCTGTTGAAAGATACACCGGCGCGCCGGAGAATCGCCGTGCTGGGCGAGATGCTCGAACTTGGCTGTTGGGCCGAGCCGCTGCATCGCGACGTAGGCCGCTACGTGGCTGAGAGCGGAATTCCTGTGCTCGTTGGGATACGCGGCGCCGCGAAGTACACGGTGGAAGCTGCAGGCCAAGCCGGATTGATGGACGGCGCCGCGTGCTTTTTCGACGATCCGAAAGAGGCTGGCGCCTATGTGCGCCGGATCGCCCGGGAAGGCGATGTGATCTTGTGGAAAGGCTCGCGCGGAACGCGGGTGGAATTGGCATTGGAAAGGTTTCTGGAATAGACGGCGATGCTCTACTGGCTCCTATATGAACAGCTCTTCCCGCAGTTTGGCGTGCTGCGGCTGTTCGGCTATCTCACCTTCCGCACGGCGTTTGCCAGCATCACCGCGCTGTTTCTCGGGATACTGCTCGGTCCGTGGCTGATCGGCAAGCTCAAGCAGATGCAGATCGGGCAGCACATCCGCGAAGACGGCCCGAAATCACATCAGAAGAAGGCGGGCACGCCGACAATGGGCGGGCTGCTGATTGTGGTCTCCATCGTGGTTCCCACGCTGTTGTGGGCCAATCTGAGCAACCCGTATGTATGGGTGGCGCTGTTCGCGCTCATCAGCTTCGGCGCCATCGGCTTCTACGACGACTACACCAAAGTGAAGAAGATGCGCAACCTGGGCCTGACCGCCCGGCGCAAGTTCCTGCTGCAGGTGCTAAGCGCGCTGGTGGTGGGGTTCATGCTGCTGGTGCTGCACGCCAACGGACTCTATTCCACCGAGATGAACGTTCCATTCCTGAAGAGCTTCCGTCCGGACCTGCTGATCGACGGTTTCCTTGCCAGTCCGTGGACCTATCCGCTGGCGTTCATCTTCTTCTTCCTGTTTATCGGGATTGTCATTGTGGGCTCAGCCAACGGCGTGAACCTGGCCGACGGGCTGGACGGGCTGGCCATCGGGCTGATGATTATCGCCTCCGGCGCGATGACAGTGCTCTCCTACGTCAGTGGCCACGCCGAATTCGCCAAATATCTGGACCTGGCGCGCCTGCAGGGAGCGGGCGAACTCACGGTGTTTTGCGGCGCGATGACCGGCGCCAGCCTGGCGTTTCTTTACTACAACGCCCATCCGGCGGAAGTGTTTATGGGTGACGTGGGATCGCTCTCGCTGGGCGGCGGACTGGGCACGGTGGCGGTCCTGCTGAAGCAGGAGATCCTGCTGCTGTTTGTCGGCGGCGTGTTCGTGGTGGAGTGCCTGTCGGTGATCCTGCAGGTGGGCAGTTTCAAGCTGCGCGGAAAGCGGATTTTCAAGATGGCGCCGCTGCATCATCATTTTGAGGCGATCGGCTGGCATGAGTCGAAAGTGATCGTGCGGTTCTGGATCGCGGGCCTGGTGATGGCGCTGTTCGCGCTGACGACATTGAAGTTGAGGTAGACGGTGGACTATCGCGGCAAGACAGTGCTGGTGGTGGGGATGGGCAAGTCCGGCGTCGCGGCACTGGAATTGCTTACATCGGTGGGCGCGCGTGTGCTCGCCACCGACAGCCGCCCGCTGGCTGATCTGGGGGAGGCCGCGGCGGTGATCGCGAGGCTGAATCTCGGGTTCGTTCCGCAAAACGCCGTGGCCTTTCAGGGTGTGGATTTGATCGTGGTATCGCCAGGGGTTCCGCTGGATTTGGAGGAATTGGAGCAGGCTCGCGCCGAAGGCATCGCAGTCACCGGAGAACTGGAACTGGCGGCGGAGTTCCTGCGCGGGCCGAACATCGGCATCACTGGCGCCAACGGCAAAACAACCACCACGGCCCTGGTGGGCCACATCCTGCGCGAGTGCGGCATCGCCTGCCAGGTGGGCGGCAACATCGGCTGGCCCCCGGCGGCGATGGTGGGCTCCTCGCGCGCGGATCAATGGAACGTGCTGGAGCTGTCGAGTTTCCAGTTGGAGACGATTGCCGCGTTCCGCGCGGAAATTGGCGTCTGCCTGAACGTAACGCCCGACCATCTGGACCGGCACAAGACCTTCGAGGCCTACGCGGCGGCCAAACGGCGGCTGTTTGAAACGCAGCGGCCGGGAGACTGGGCGGTGTTGAACGCCGATGACGCCACCACGCGCGGCTTCACCCGGGCAATCGCCTCAACACCGGTATGGTTCAGCCAGCGGCGCCGCGTGGATGGGATGTGGGTGGACGGCGGCGACATTCTGTGGAACGGGCAATTGCTGATGCCGGTGTCTGAAATTCCGCTGCGCGGGCGGCACAACGTGGAGAACGTGATGGCGGCGGCAGCGGCGGCGAAGCTTGCGGGCGCGCCTTTGGACGGCATCCGGGCGGCGGTGGGCGGCTTTGCGGGCGTGGAGCACAGGCTGGAATTCGTGCGCGAACTGCGTGGCGTGAAGTACTTCAACGATTCCAAGGCCACCAACGTGGACGCGGCCTTGAAAGCGATTGACGCCTTTGACGGCGGCCTGTGGATCATCCTGGGCGGCAAGGACAAGGGCAGCGATTACGCGCCGCTGGCCGGCTCCCTCAAGGGAAAGGCGCGCGCGGCTCTGCTGATTGGAGCGGCGGCGGACAAGATCGCCGCGCAGATCGGCGGCAGCGTCCCGCTGATTGAATGCGGCACGCTCGATGCCGCGGTGCGGCGCGCCAGTGAAGGCGCATTGCGCGGTGACACCGTGCTGCTGGCGCCGGCCTGCGCCAGTTTTGACCAGTTCCGGAACTACGAGGAACGGGGACGGTTGTTTAAAACATTGGTCAATGGGATTGTTTGAGGAGGAAGGCGATGGCGCAAAGGATCAAGACGGACTGGCTGCTGTTTTCCACCGTGGTGGCGATGGTGTTTTTCGGACTGGTGATGGTGTACAGCGCCTCCCAGTTTATGGCGGAGATGAAGAAACTGCCCGGCACGTGGTTTCTGGCGAGGCAGGCGGGTTTCGCGGCGGTGGCGTTCATCGCGCTGATGTATTTCAAGCGCAAGGACTACCGTTCCCTCAGCGCTCCGACGTGGGCCTTCGCCCCGTTGGGAATTGTGCTGGCGTTGCTGCTGGTGGTCTACGCGGCCGACACGCGGGCGCACCGCTGGCTGCAGATCGGCGCATTCAGCCTGCAGCCATCCGAATTCGCCAAACCGGCGCTGGCGATCTTTCTGGCCTGGTTTGTGACGCGCCGCATTCATGCCATCAACACAAAGCACACGCTGCTGCCGGCGGCGATGGCGCTAAGCGTGCTTGCCCTGTGCGTGGTGGTGGCGGATCTGGGAACGGCCGCCGTGCTGCTGGTGACGGCGGCGGTGGTGTTCTTCGTGGCCGGGCTGGACAGGCGGTTTCTGCTGATCGCCATGGGGGTGTGCCTGCTGGCGGTGCCCGTGGCGATCCTCTCCAAGCCATACCGGCTGGCGCGCGTCATCAAGTTTGTCGATCCCGACGGCACGCTGCTGGAGAAGATCGACAAGCAGGGCAGGTTGAAGGAGATGAGCAAGCGCTCCGTTTCCACCACCGACGCCGGCTACCAGGTGAAACAGTCGCTGATCGCCGTCGGCAGCGGCGGGCCGGTGGGCGTGGGCCTGATGCAGGGCAAGCAGAAACTGCTCTACCTGCCGGAGGCGCACAACGATTTCATCTTCGCCATTGTGGGCGAGGAGATGGGACTGTTCGGAGCGCTGGCCGTGCTGGCCGGATACCTGGTGATCATCCTGCGCGGAGGGCAATTGTTCTGCAACGTGGGCGATGACTTCGGCCGGTACCTGGCGCTGGGACTTTCAGTGGTCATCGTCAGCCAGGCGCTGATGAACATCAGCGTGGTGCTGGACCTTGCGCCCACCAAGGGATTTCCACTGCCCATGATCAGCTATGGCGGCAGTTCGCTGCTCAGTTCGCTGGCCTCGATGGGAATCCTGATGAGCGTGAGCGAGCACGCGGGGTAAGGATGTGACGTTCGTGATGGCGGGAGGAGGAACCGGCGGTCACGTGGTGCCGCTGATTGCGGTGGCCCGGGAACTGCGCCGGCGCGGCCACACTCCCATTTTCATTGGAACGCGCTCGGGAATGGAAGCGCGGCTGGTTCCGAAAGAAGAATTTGAGATCGAATTCATCGAAATCGGCGGACTGAAGCGCGTGGGCTGGCGCAGGACGCTGCGCACGCTGGCGCAATTGCCGCAAAGCGTCGCGCGGGTGATGGGCCTGCTGCGCCGGCTGAGGCCGGGCGGCGTGTTCAGCCTGGGTGGCTATGTGGCCGGACCGGTGACGATCGCCGCATGGCTGCTGCGCATTCCCATCGTGTTGATGGAGCCGAACGCGATGCCGGGCATGACAAACCGGCGTATGGCGAAGTTCGCGCGCCGCGCGCTGCTGAGCTTCACCGAAGCCAGCCCCTATTTCGATCCGGCGAAGGTGGCGATGACGGGTCTGCCCGTGCGCGCCGAATTCTTCGCGCTGCCGGCCAGACCGCGGCAGGAAAAGCTGACGGTGCTGGTAACAGGAGGAAGCCGCGGGTCACAGAAGCTGAATGAAGCCGGGCGCGCAAGCTGGGCGCTGTTTGAGCGGGAGAAGTTTCCGGTGCGATGGATTCACCAGACGGGCCTGGCCGAATACGAGAAAATGCGCGAGGCGTTCGCGGCCAGCGGATCGGAAGGCGTGGTGGCGCCGTTTCTTGAAGACATGCCCGGCGCCTTCGCCGCATCGGACCTGATCGTCTGCCGTTCGGGGGCGGGAGCGGTGGCGGAACTGGCCGCCGCGGGAAAGCCGGCGATACTGGCGCCGTTCCCGTACGCCGCCGACGATCATCAACTGCGCAACGCGGAGGCGATGGAACGGGCCGGCGCGGCGAAGCTGATGCCGGATGCCGGCCTTACGGGCGAGTCTCTGTATGAGGCGATCGTGTCGCTGGCGCGCGAGCCTGGAGCGCTGGCGCGAATGGGCGAATGCGCGCGCACGCTGGCTAAGCCGGGCGCGGCGGCGCGGGCGGCGGACATCCTGGAGGAGGAAGCGGCGCGGGCGGGGACGAAACAGGGGGGTTGACTGTGGGTTACGAAGCCGAAACAATAAGAGTTCAAAATGTTTTTTAAGCCCCAGCGCTTTCACTTCACCGGAATCGGCGGCATCGGCATGAGCGGCATTGCGGAAGTGCTGCTGAATCTGGGCTATGAGATCACCGGGTCGGACGTGAGAAGCAGCCCGATCACCGAACGCCTGGCGGCGTTGGGCGCCCGTGTGTGGGAGGGCCACGACGCGGCGCACGTGGCGGGAGCCAAAGCGCTGGTGGTGAGTTCGGCGGTGGATCCGGCGAATCCGGAACTGGTGGAGGCGCGCAGGCGGCAGATCCCCATCATTCCACGCGGCGAACTGCTGGCCGAACTGATGCGGCTGAAGTATGGCGTGGCGATCGCCGGCAGCCACGGAAAGACCACCACCACTTCGATGGTGGCGGCCGTGCTGAGCCACGCCGGGCTCGATCCCACGGTGGTGGTGGGCGGGCGCGTGAAAGGCATGGGCGGATCGAACGCCCGCGTGGGCAAGAGCGACTTTCTGGTGGTGGAATCCGATGAGAGCGACGGTTCGTTTCTGAAGCTGGCGCCGATTGTGGCGGTGGTGACCAACATCGACCGTGAGCACATGGATCACTACAAGTCGCTCAAGGAGATTGAGGCGGCGTTCACCACCTTCGTCAACCGGGTGCCTTTCTACGGTGCGGTGATTGTGTGCCTGGATGATGAGAACGTGCAGCGCATCCTGCCCGCAATCACCAGGCCCACGCTTACCTACGGGCACAGCCCGCAGGCGGACCTGGTGATCACTTCGTTCACCAACAGCGCCACCTCCAGCGATTTCACGCTGCGCAGGCGGGGAGCGGATCTCGGTTCGTTCCACCTTTCCGTGCCGGGCCCGCACAATGTGTTGAACGCGACGGCGGCGGTGGCGGTGGCGCTGGAACTGGAAGTGCCGGTGGAGCGGATCCGCGAGGGGCTGGCCACGTTCAGCGGCGTGGACCGGCGGTTTCAGATCAAAGGGGAGGCGGCGGGCATTACGGTGGTGGACGACTACGGCCATCACCCCACGGAAATCCGCGCAACGCTGGCCACGGCGCGGGTGGGCGATTTCAGCCGCGTGCTGGTGCTGTTCCAACCGCACCGCTACACGCGCACGGCGGCGTTGATGGACGACTTCGCGCGCGCCTTCCACCAGGCGGAAATGGTATTCGTGCTGGACATTTACGCCGCCTCGGAAAAGCCGATTGACGGCGTATCGAGTGAGGCGCTGGTGGCGCGGCTGCGGGATTTCGGACATCGAGGTTCGGAATACGCCGGCAGCATGGAACGCGGCATCCAGCTTGTGGCCGGCGCGGCGATGCCGGGAGACGTGATCGTCACGCTGGGCGCCGGGAGCGTCTATCAGGCCGGAGACAGGATCCTGGAAGCATTACGGGAGAGGAGGTAGCCATGGCCCGCAGAACGTTGACGGACGAATTGGAATATGTGCCGCCGCAGGATGAGCGGCCTCCACACCGCGACAGGGAGCGGCCGGCGCGCCGCGCGCCGAAGGTCAAGGCGGCTCCAGAAGGGCGCCGCCGGCGCATCAATCTGGTGTACTGGGCGATCCCGTTTGCCGGACTGGTGGCACTGGCCGCGGCGATGATGGCGTTTCATCGCGTGGAAGCGTTCCTCATCAACGATACGCGGTTCGTACTGCAGGGGCCCGTGGATATCCGGCAGGAGAGCGCGAATTTCCAGGTGGCCGGACTGCGCCGCGTGAAAAGGGAAGAGATTGTCCGGATATTCGAGAACGACTTCGGCCGCAGCCTGTACCTGTTCCCCGTCGCCGAACGGCGGCGGCGCCTGCTGGCGCTGGACTGGATCCGCAACGCCACGGTTTCGCGGCGCTGGCCGAACCAGGTGTTCGTACAGGTGAGGGAGCGCGAGCCGATGGCCTTCGTGCAGTTTGACCGGCCGGGAGGGGTTCCCTATTTCCGCCTGATCGACGAGCAGGGAGTGCTGCTGCCCGTGCCAACGGGGGAACGCTTTGACCTGGTGGTGCTGACGGGAATCAAGGCCACCGAGACCGAGAGCCAGCGGGCGGCCCGGGTCCGCATCGCTTCCCTGATGCTGCGCGAACTGGGGCCGCTCGCCGCCAGAATTTCCGAAATCGACGTGCGCGACGCGGCCGACTTACGGGTGTCCATGAAGCTGGAAGGCATGCCGGTAACCGCGCAGGTGGGCGACCGCAACTTCCGGCCGAGACTGGAAAATTTCTTCGCGCACTTTGCCAGCATGCATGAGAAGCGGCCGGAGGCCGCGGCATTCGATCTGCGCGTCGACGACCGCATCACGGCGATCGAAGATCTAGTAAGATCGGAAGCAAAAGGAGGAGTCCAGCGTGTCCAGCAGTAGCGGTTTCAAATCCCAGATTGCGGTTGGATTGGACGTGGGAAGCGCCTGGTCGCGCTGCGTGATTGTCGCCCTGGAGGACGGGCATCTTCATTTCCTGGGTTACGGGCAGGCGCCCGGCAAGGGATGGAACAAGGGCCGCGTGGCGGACGCGACAGCGATCTCAGAGAGCGTGCAGTATGCCGTACGCGAAGCCGAGCGTATGGCGCGCGTACCGGTGGAATCGGTGGTGGCGGGAATCGGCGGAACAACTCTACAGGGGTTCACCAGCCGCGGCGTTTACGAGTTCGGAAGGCCGCGGGCGGTGGAGGATGGCGACCTGAGCTATGCCGTGCATCTTGCTTCGCGCGTGCGGCTGGAGGATGACCGGTTCGTGGTGCAGATGCTGCCGATGGATTTTTCCCTGGACGGCCGCGCCGGGTTCCGCAATCCGAAAGGCGCCGTCTGTTCACGCCTGGAATCGAACGTTTACATCGCCACGTGTTCTTCGCGCGAACACCAGGCGCTGGTAGGCGCGCTGCACCAGGCGCACCTGGCGGTGGAAGAAACCGTGTTCGAATCGGTGGCCGCGGCCTACGCCAGCGTGATGCCGGAGGATCGCACGCGGGGGGTGGCGCTGATTGACATCGGCGCGCACTGCACCAGCGTGGTGGTCTACGACGGCGATGCACTGCTGCGGGCTTCCGGGATGGCGCTGGGCGGCGAACATTTCACCCGCGACGTTTCCCAGGTGCTGAAGCTGAACTACGAGGACGCCGAGCAATTGAAGCAGGAGTACGGCTGCGCGATTCTGGGCCTGACCTCCGATTCCAGCTACGTGGAACTGCCTTCCTATGACGGGCGTCCGGCGCGCGAGACTTCGCGGCGCTATGTGAACGCGATTTTGGAAGCAAGGGCCGAGGAACTGTTCCAGCACGTCAAGGACGAGTTGGCGGCGTCCGGCCTGGGACAGGCCCTGTATGAGGGAGTGGTGCTCACCGGTGGCGGGGCGATGCTGGCCGGCATGTGCGACATGGCGGAGGCGATTTTGAACTGCAACGCCCGCAATGGGCTGGCGGTGGGCATTGAAGGCTGGCCGGACGAAATTCTAAATCCCGCCTGGACGACCGTGGCGGGATTGGCGATGTACTCGGCGCGGTTGAAGTCGCACCAGCAGCCGAAGCGGAAGATGCCCAGACTGATGGGCCTGATGACGCGGTAAGGACGGAAAAACCTGGGAGGGTCACCATGGCGCAATACGATTCCAAACTCGACGCTCTGAAGTTCGAGATTCACGACGACGCCCCGGCGGGCACGAAGATCAAAGTGGTTGGCGTGGGCGGCGCCGGTTGCAACGCGGCCGGGCGCATGTTCCAGGAAGGCGTGCACGGCGTGGAGTTTCACGTCATCAATACGGACCGGCAGGCGCTGAGTTCCTCTCCGGTGCCGAACCGTCTGCTGATCGGGCAGAAGGTGACCAACGGACTGGGCGCGGGGTCGGATCCGAACGTGGGGCGCGAGGCCGCGCTCGAAGACACCGAGCGGATTGTAGACATGCTGCAGGGCTCAGACATGGTGTTTGTGGCGGCGGGCATGGGCGGCGGGACGGGCACGGGCGCGGCGCCGGTGGTGGCGTCGCTGGCCAAGGAGTTGAACGCGCTGACGGTGGCGATTGTCACCAAGCCGTTCATCTTTGAAGGCACGCGCCGCATGAAGGTGGCCGAAAAGGGCGTTGCGGACCTGGCGGCGACGGTGGACACGCTGATCCAGATTCCGAACGAGCGGCTGACGTCGCTGGTGGCCAAGGGCACGCCGCTGATGCAATCGTTCAAGGTGGCGGACGATGTGCTGCAGCAGGCGGTGCAGGGCATTTCCGACATCATGAACACGCCCGGCATCATCAACCGCGACTTTTCGGATATTCGGACCATTATGCAGGGAATGGGCTACGCGATGATGGGGACGGCGGTGGCCTCGGGCGAAAACGCGGCGCTGGAGGCGGCCCGCAAGGCGGTACACAGCCCGATGCTGGAGGAAGAGGAGATGCGCGGGGCGCGCGGCGTGCTGGTGAACATCACCGGCTCCAGCAGGATTTCGCTGCATGACGTGAACGAGGCGTGCATGCTCATCAGCCAGGCGACGCAGAACGACGATGTGCAGTTGAACTTCGGCATCGTGCTGGATGAGGCGATGGGGGATGAGGTGAAGGTGACGGTGATCGCCACGGGATTCCCGCGCGGGCTGGGAATGCCGATGCCGGCCGCGCCTCCTCCGCCGGTGTTCGCTTCCGCTCCGGTGAGGGAGGAACGCAAGGCAATGGTGGCAGTGGCGGGCGTGGGGGATCGGGTGGGGGTGTTCAGCCCGCCGGTGGCCGCGCCTGTGGAGATGGAGCCGGAGCCTGTAATGGTAGCGCGCGAGGCGGAGCCGGAAAACGAACCCTCGCGGATTTTCTACGCCGATGAGCCGTCGAGAGAGACGGATGATCTGGAGGTGCCGGCGTTCTTGCGGAGAGGGCCGGACCGGCGGTATTTGGGGTGAGTCTCGACGATCAAACCCTGCTGCGGCCCTCGCGCTTGTAGCGATCGAGCACCGCGGTAAGTTTCCGCACCATGTCCGGCCGGTTGAGATAGAGGTTATTCTCCTCCAGCGGATCTTCGACCAGATTGTATAACTCACCCTCCGCCTCTCCGGCTTTGGGTGTAATAGTCTTCGGATCACTGAAGCCGCCCGACCCGCGGCTGAGACAGAGCTTCCAATTCCCTTCCCTGATGGCGAACATGCCGAGCACGGTATGATGCACCACGGCCTCACGCAGTGCCGTTGCGGGTTTGGAGCCCAACAGCGCCGGCGCAAGACTGAAGCTGTCCTCGCCGGCATCGCGGCCCAGGCGCGCGCCGGTGATTTCCGCGGCCGTCGCCATCAAGTCGGTGAGGCAGCCGAGCTGACCGCTGACAGCGGGCCTGATCCTGCCGGGCCAGCGCGCAAGGAAAGGGACACGATGGCCGCCGTCATAAACATCGGCCTTCTGCCCACGCACGCGGCCGTTGGCGCGGTGGTTGTGTTTGCGGATCTCCTCCGGCGTCCAGTGAGCTCCGTTGTCGCTGGTGAGGATCAGCAGCGTGTTCTGCGCCTGGCCGCTACGCTCCAGGGCCGCCACCACCTGGCCCACGGCATCATCCACCTGGGTAACGAAATCGCCGTAGGGGCCGGCCTTGGACTTGCCCTGAAACTTCTCCACCGGCAGCCAGGGCGTATGCGGTCCGGTGAGCGGCAGGTACAGAAAGAACGGCTGCTTCGACCCGCGCTGTTCATCCACGTACTTCACCGCACGCGCGGTGAGATTGGGCAGCACATCGATGTGGCGAAAGCCGGGGGCCGCCGCGCCGCCACGAAAGAAGATGCCGCGCTGCTCCCGCTTCTCGGCAACCGTTCCGGTGGGCAACTCCAACGCACGATCGTTCTCGAAATACAGATAGGGCACCATGTCCAGCGAAGCGGGGATGCCGAAGTAATAGTCGAAGCCGGCATCCTGAGGGCCGGGGCGCAGCGGCTTGCCATAGTCGGTCTTCTCTTCGGTGCGCAGGCCGAGATGCCACTTCCCGATGCCCGCCGTGCGATAGCCCTGCGACTTCAGCATCGACGCCACCGTGGCGCGGCCCTGCTCAATCAGGTACGGCGACTCACCCCACAACACACCCTCTTTCAGTTTTGAGCGCCAGCAGTAACGGCCGGTGAGGATGCCGTAACGGGTGGGCGTGCAGACGGAGGAGGGCGAGTGCATGTCCGTGAAGCGGACACCCTGCGAAGCCAGGCGGTCCATGTGCGGTGTAGGAACCTTGGACTCAGGGTTGTAGCAGCCCAGGTCACCCGCGCCCAGGTCGTCGGCAAGAATGTAGACGATGTTCGGCCGCTCGGCCGCGTCCAGCCTGCCGGCCGCGAGCCCCGCGCCCAGCAGTCCGGTGAATTGACGTCGATTGATGCGCATCAACTGATTGACTCTATCATCCCCGCGGCCCACCCGTGCGGGTGTAAATTGGTGAGTGAAGTGACTCCAATCAGCCAAATCGTTGTGGCGGCGCTGTTCGTGTCCGCCACTCAAGCCCAGACCGTGGATTTCGTCAGGGAAATTCTGCCTGTGTTCGAGAAATCCTGCCAGTCCTGCCATGGCGCAAAAGCGCAGTTGGGCAGCCTGCGTCTGGATTCGAAAAAGCTGGCGGCGAAGGCGATCACGCCTGGCAACGCCTCGGCCAGCACGCTTTATCAGCGCATCGCGGGCATCGGCGACCAGGCGCGGATGCCGATGGGAGGCAAGCCGCTGGACGCCGCGGTGATCACCCGCATTAAGACCTGGATTGATCAGGGCGCTGCCTGGCCTGAGGGCGTGGGCGTGGAGGATGCGCGGATTCAGAAGCACTGGGCGTTTGTCGCGCCGCAACGGCCGGCCGTGCCCGCGGCGAAGTGGGGGCGCAATCCGATTGACGCGTTCGTGATGGCGCGGCTCGAAAAGGAAGGCCTGCGGCCGTCGCCCGAGGCTGACCGCATCACGCTGCTGCGGCGTCTGAGTCTGGATCTGATCGGCCTGCCGCCGGCGATCGAAGAGGTGGACGCGTTTCTGAATGACAGGAGTCCGAATGCGTACGAGAAGCAGGTGGACCGGCTGCTGCAGTCTCCGCATTACGGAGAACGCTGGGCGCGGCACTGGCTGGACGCGGCGCGCTACGCCGATTCCGACGGCTTTGAGAAAGATAAGATGCGGCAGGTGTGGTTCTATCGCGATTGGGTGATCAACGCGCTGAATCGCGACCTTCCCTATGACCGTTTCATCATCGAACAGATTGCCGGCGATCTGCTGCCCGGCGCCACGCAGGATCAGAAGGTGGCCACCGGATTCCTGCGCAATTCCATGATCAATGAGGAAGGCGGCATTGATCCGGAGCAGTTCCGCATGGAATCGATGTTTGACCGCATGGACGCCATCGGAAAGTCGATTCTTGGCATCACCATCCAGTGCGCGCAGTGCCATACGCACAAGTACGATCCGCTGCAGCACGACGAATACTACCGGATGTTCGCCTTCATCAACAATTCGCATGAGGCGAATGTGCCTGTGTACACGCCCGAAGAGCAGAAGCGGCGGGCGGAGATCTTCGGGCATATGCGGGAGTTGGAAGCGGAATTGCGGCATCGCACGACGGATTGGGCGGCGCGCCTTGCCAGGTGGGAAGCGTCGGTGCGCCAGGATCAGCCGGAGTGGGAAGTGGTGAAACCGTCGGTGGACGATATTTCGACGGGCGGACAGAAGTACCTGCCGCAGGCGGATGGTTCGTTCCTCGCCGCGGGCTACGCGCCCACCAAGCACACGGCGAAGTTCACAGTGGAAACGAAGATGGCGCGCATCACGGGGTTCCGTCTGGAATTGTTCAATGATCCGAATCTGCCGCTGGGAGGGCCGGGCCGCTCCATTAAAGGAACGGGAGCGTTGACGGAGTTCGAGGTGGAAGTGGCTCCGTTGAGCGACCCGAAGAAGACAACCAAGGTGAAGATGGTGCGGGCCACGGCGGACGTGAATCCGGCTGAGCGTGAACTGGAGAAGATCTACTTCGACAAGTCAAAGAAGCGGCGGGTGACGGGCCCGATCGAGTTCGCCATTGACGGCAAGGAAGAAACAGCGTGGGGCATTGACATCGGACCGGTGCGTCGGAACCTGCCGCGAAAGGCCGTCTTTGTTCCGGAATCGCCGATCGAAAACGCCGGGGGCATGCTGGTGACCTTCCATCTCAGCCAGCGCCACGGCGGCTGGAACAGTGACGATAACCAGAATCACAACCTGGGGCGGATGCGGCTTTCGGTGACAGGCGCGCCCGACCCGAAGGCGGATCCGCTGCCGCTGCCGGTACGCAACCTGGTGGCAAACGTGCCCGCGGACAAGCGCAGTGAAGCCCAGACGCAAGCCGTCTTTTCTTTTTGGCGCACCACGGTTCCCGAATGGAGCGAGGTCAACGCGCGCATTGAGGAGTTGTGGAGTCAGCTTCCGGAAGGCTCGTCCCAGCTTGTACTGAGCGAGCGGAACCAGATGCGGGAAACGCACGTGCTGGCGCGCGGCGATTTCCTGAAGCCCGGCAAGACGATTGAACCGGGTGTTCCGGGCTTCCTTCATTCCCTTCCGCCGGGCGATCCTTCAAGCAGGCTGACGTTCGCCAGGTGGCTGGCGGATCGCAACTCGCCCACCACCGCCCGTTCCATGATCAACCGGATATGGCAGAGCTACTTCGGCACGGGCATCGTGGCCACGGCGGAGGATCTGGGCAGGCAGGCGGAATCGCCTTCGCATCCCGAGTTGTTGGACTGGCTGTCGGTGGAACTGATGGATCGCGGGTGGAGCCTGAAGGCGATCCACCGGTTGATCGTAACGTCAGCCACCTACCGGCAATCGTCCAAGGTCACTGAGGAGTTACAGCAGAAGGATCCGGCAAACCGGCTATTGGCGCGAGGCCCGCGATTCCGCGTGGAGGCTGAACTGGTGCGCGACGCCGCGCTGGCGGCCAGCGGCCTGTTGAACGCAAAGGTGGGCGGCCCCAGCGTATATCCGCCGGCGCCTGAGTTTCTGTTCCAGCCGCCGGTGAGTTACGGACCGAAGAATTGGGAAGAGGAAAAGGGCGAGAACCGCTACCGCAGAGGACTCTACACCTTCCGCTTCCGCAGCGTGCCTTATCCCATGCTGCAGACGTTCGATGCGCCGAACGGCGATTTCGCCTGCGTGCGCCGCAGCCGTTCGAACACTCCGCTGCAGGCGTTGACGACATTGAACGAACCGCTGTTTCTGGAAACGGCGCGCGCGCTGGCGGTGAAGACTCTCACCGAGGGCGGCCGCACGGACCGGGACCGCCTGATTTACGCATTCCGCCGTGTGGTGGCGCGCAAGCCGGCGCCGGCCGAATCCGACGAACTGCTTTCGCTGCTGGGCAAACAGGCCAGGCGGTTTGAAAACGGAGAATTGAATCCGATGGACCTGTTGGGCGGCGATCCGCCGAAGGGCGCGACGGCCGCGGAGGCGGCGGCCTGGACGGCTGTCTCGCGCGTGCTGCTGAATCTGGATGAGACGATCACCAAGGAGTAACGCCATGAATCACATCACACGACGTTGGTTCTTTGAACAGTGCCGCGTGGGTTTGGGGGGCATGGCGCTGGCCCAACTGATGGGCGGCCCGGCTTCGGCGGCAAAGGCCGATAACCCGCTGGCGCCCAAGCAGCCGCATCACGAACCCAAGGCCAAACGCGTCATCTATCTCTTCATGGCGGGCGGGCCCAGCCACCTGGAGTTGTTCGACAACAAGCCGCAGTTGGCGAAGTTCGACGGCACGCTGCCGCCGGCCGATTTGTTGAAGGGCTACCGGGCAGCCTTCATCAATCCGAATTCCAAACTGCTGGGTCCGAAATTCAAGTTCGCAAAGTACGGGCAGTCGGGCGCCGAGGTTTCCGAACTGCTGCCGCATACGGCGAAGGTGGTGGACGACATCGCGATCGTGAAATCGATGGTCACCGATGCGTTTAATCACGCCCCGGGCCAGATTCTGATGAACACGGGTTCACAGCAGTTCGGCCGTCCCAGCTTTGGCGCATGGGTGACGTATGGGTTGGGTTCGGAGTCGCAGGATCTGCCGGCCTTTGTCGTGTTCTCGTCGGGTAAGAAGGGGCCCAGCGGCGGGAATTCATGCTGGGGATCGGGCTTCCTGCCCACGGTCTACCAGGGTGTGCAGTTTCGCGGCGCGGGCGATCCGGTGTTGTACCTGTCGAACCCGAAGGGTGTGGACGCGGGGCTGCAGCGGGACTCGCTCGATTCGATCAGGCGGTTGAATGAGATGCGTCTGGGGGCGACGGGTGACCCGGAAATCGCCACGCGCATCCAGTCGTTTGAAATGGCGTTCCGGATGCAATCGAGCGCGCCGGAACTGATGGACCTTTCCAAGGAACCGAAGTCCGTGCTGGAGATGTACGGGGCTGAGCCGGGCAAGCCTTCGTTCGCCAACAACTGCCTGCTGGCGCGCCGCCTGGTGGAACGCGGCGTCCGCTTCGTTCAGCTCTATCACGAAGCATGGGACCAGCATGGCGATCTGATCAAGGGACTGACGGGAAACTGCAAGGATACCGACCAGGCCTCGGCGGCGCTGGTGGCGGATTTGAAGCAGCGCGGGATGTTGAAGGACACGCTGGTGGTGTGGGGCGGCGAGTTCGGGCGCACGCCGATGGTGCAAGGCGGATCCGATGGGCGCGACCACCATCCAAACGCGTTCACGATGTGGATGGCCGGCGGCGGCATCAAGGGTGGGCAGGTGTTGGGGGAAAGCGACGAGCTTGGCTTCAACGTGATCAAGGACAAGGTGCACGTGCATGACATGCACGCGACGCTGCTGCATCTGCTGGGCTTCGATCATTTGAAGCTGACGTATCGTTTCCAGGGCCGCGATTACCGGTTGACGGACATTCACGGAAACCTGGTGCCGAAGCTGATGGCCTAAGAGCGATAATGGGAGTTCTGCGGGTTCCAAAAGCTTTCGTTCAGCAGGCGACGTTTGAAGCGGCTGTGAAGAGTGCCGCCCTGGACCTTCGGCCAGACGTGCTGAAGATCATTCCCGCGATTGACAGCGACTGGAGCGGAAAGCCAGCCGTGTACTTCACGGTGGTCCTCACGGATTCGGCGATTCAGCGGAATCAGTTAGGACAACTCACCAGTCGCATATCCTGGCGCGTGGTTCAGGCGGTACAACCCATGGAAAAGTGGGGCGTTCTTCCGTACTTCAACTTCAGAAGCGAATCCGAGCAAGCGACGATCGAGGAACGTATACCGGCTTGACGCATGGCGTTGCACGACGATTTACTTGAAGTGGCGCAACAGTTTGCCAGCCTGAGCGGCGGACACTTAGACCAGGCCTACCTCAGAAGGGCGGTCTCGACGGCCTATTATGCGCTGTTCCACCTGTTGACCTCGGAAGCGGCGGCCAATTGGTCGCGGCCCGAACTGCGAGCAAAGCTCGCCCGCCACTTCGACCATGGACCCATGAAGGCCGCGTGCGAGAGCCGGATCTCACAGATCCAGGCCGAATTCAAGAGGAACCCGCCAGAGGGGGAGGATGACGAGGCGATGATTCAACTGTGGACCGTCGCCAACGCCTTCGTCCAGGCACAAGACAGGCGGAACCACGCCGACTATAACGTAGCCTGGACGTGGCATAGGTCCGAAGTGGATTCCCACGTCGCGGAGGTCGCGCCGGCGATTCAGGCCTGGAGCACCATCCGGAACCATGACGCTGCGCAAGATTTCCTCCTGTCCCTGCTTGGGGCCAAGGATCGGAGGCCTAGTGAACCAAGGCCGCCCAATCCGAGACCTGAGCGGAGAAACAGGCTGACCGGTCCGGATCAGAAATAGCATACTCAGTTACTCAAGGTTTCTGACCGAAAACGCTGACCTCGTGGATCAGGGGCGGGTCCACGGCGAAATCGCTGTAGCGGATCCACTTCGGCCTGACCGCGAAATAGACGATCCCCGGCCACGACAGGCGGTCCGGACCATCCGGCCGGGCGCGGAAGTATACCTCCCGATATCGTCGAAGCGCGTCGCCCGCAAGTAAACCGCGTGTTGTCTTGAGGGTGTCGAACACCAGTTCCAGTTCAGGCGTGACGGCAATACCCACCAATGCCGACTGTGGCACACCCGTGGCGGTTACTGTGGCCAGCACGCCCAGCCTGTGACGCGAGAGGAATTCGTAAAGGTCTGCGCCCGACATGGTTCGTCATCGTACCATGTCGTAATGGCAGAAGAACTCACCATCATCGACAGCAACTCCATGCCGTGGGAGGAGCGTTTCAGCGAACAGCTCGGCAAAACGCTGTACCGCAAGAATCTGATCACCGATCCCGACACCGGCATGGAGGTCCGCCTGGTGCGCTATCCAAAGGGCGTGATCAACAAGCTGCATGTGCATCCCTGCGCGCATGGCATGTACGTGCTGGAGGGAACTCTGGTGACGCACGCGGGCTCATTCGGTCCCGGACACTTCATCTGGTTTCCCGAAGGCACGCCGATGGAACATGGCGCAACGGCGGAATCCGATGTCACCGTGGTGTTCATCACAAACAAGAAATTCGAGATCCACTACCTTTAGCGGCGCAGAGTTAACAAGTCCGAAGCGAACGAATCCGCCCCGGGCGCGTATTTACTTCCGTGACCGAGCGGAGGTGGACGATGAAGCTTGCCGCATGTTTGTGGATGGCCGCGGCGGCCGCGCTGGCCTGGGACAACAACTGGAACACCCACGTTCAGCGCGCCAACGAACTTGCCGAATCCGGAAAATTCGCCGAGGCGGAGAAGGCCTATCAGCAGGCCATGGAGGCTGCCCAATCGGCCGATGATCGCGCAGCGGCCGTGGCACAGGTTCAGAACAACCTTGGCGCGCTCTATCACCGCATGGCCCGTTACCCCGAGGCTGAGGCGATGTACGTGCTATCACTGCCCGTTTACGAACAGTTCCACGGGCTGGCGCGGCGGTCGTATGCGGCGGTGTTGAGTAACCTGGCGGAGGTGAAGCGCGCGACCGGACGGTTCGCCGAGGCCGAACCGCTCTACCGCAAAGCCATCGCCATTCGCGCCGAGGTTGCGGCGGACGATCCCGGATTGGGCGCGCCCATGAACAATCTGGCGGTGTTGCTCAATTCCAAAGGCGAGCCCAGAGAGGCCGAGGAGTGGGCGCGCAAAGCCATTGAGAGTTGGCGCAAGGTGAATGCGCCGGTGAGGCTGGCGGCTGCCTACAATACGCTGGGGGAATCGCTGCGGCTGCAGCGGCGCTTGGAAGAATCGGCCCGCTGCCACATGCAGGCAATCGAGATCCGCAAACAGACGCTGGCGCCGGATCATCCGGAAATCGCCACGGGGATCAGCAACCTCGGGTCTGTGTTCTATGAGCAGGGCAACTATGAAGAGTCCGAACGGTTGTACCGGGAAGCGCTTGCCATCCGGGAAAAATCGCTCGGCGCCGATCATCCCAGCATCGCCTACCTGTGGAACAACATCGGCACTTCATTGCAGGCGCGGAGGCGGCCGGTAGAGGCGGAAAACTGCTATCGCAAGGCGATGGGGATGCTGGAGGCGGCGGGTTTGGCCGGCCATCCCGACTACGCGAAATCGGTCAGCAACCTTGCCGTGATTTTCATCGGCCAGGGCAAGTTTCGCGGCGCCGAGACGCTTTACCTGCGGGCGCTGGAGGTCCGCAAGAAAGCGCTGGGGGAGGGCAGCGCCGCGCTGGCCGAGGACTACCAGTGGCTGGCGGAGTTGTACCAGTTACAAAAGCGATTCACCGAAGCCGAGCGTTATTCGCGGCGGGCGGCCGGGCAACGCGCGCCGGCCGGCGTGAGCACCTTCCGCTAGATCGACCAGGCGATGCCGCGCCGGTCCAGTTCTTCCGAAAGCCGCTCAAAACCCTGAAACTGGACGGCGTCAATGCCGGCCTGGCGGGCGCCCTCCACGTAGGCGGGAATGTCATCGGTAAAGAAGCACTCTTCCGGCCGGCAGCCGGCCAACGCCAGCGCCGCTTCGTAGATGCGCGGCGAGGGTTTCATCGCGCCCACCTTGTAGGACAGCACGTAATCATGAAACTGGCCGAGCAGCGCGTAGTTCCGGCAGATCATTTCAAAATGAATGGAGTTGGTGTTGGACAGCAGCAGCAGCCGGTAGTTCCGTTTCAGCCCGGCCAGCAGCGACTCGGGAATCAGCGTGTGCGGCGGAAAGATGCTGCTCCACAACTGGCGGAATTCCGATTCGGAAACAGCGAGGCCGAGCGCCTCGGAAACTTTCCGGATAAATTCCTCTGATTCCACCTGGCCGCTCTCGAGCATCGGCACCAGCCCGGTGTCTCCGATGCGCTTGGGTACGTCCTCGGCGGCGACGTCGCAGCGTGCGGCGATGGCGCGGTATCCCGCGGGGAAATCGAGCGGCACGATCACGCCGCCCAGGTCAAAGATAACTGTTTTGATCACGCTTTCTTTAGCGTGCCATAGCATCGAGCGTAGGCGCCCGCCAGCGGCGGCAATCATCGTTGCGGTTCCCGGCATCCGTTTCCATGCCTCGGCGTTGTGCCGCAGAGCGTTGTGGTCTCCCAACTCCCTTGCCGGCCGAGGCGCTCATCCCTACAAGCGATACGCCGAAATGGCCGTTTCGCGCAGGATGCGCCGCTGCTCGGACTGGCTTAGCGGCCGGATCCATTCCCGCACCGTGGCCGCCCAGGGGGCGTATTCACCCGCCAGCAGCAGCACCGGCCAGTCACTGCCAAACATCAGACGATGAGGTCCGAAAGCCTCGAGCGCGGCATCGAAATAGGGCCGCAGATCATCGGGAGTCCATCCCCGCCGTGCTTCGGTGGCCATGCCGGAGATCTTGCAGTAGACGTGCGGGCGGCGCGCGAGTTCGCGCAGATTCTCGCGCCATGGAGAGATGGCGCCGTCGCCGATGCGCGGCTTGGCGATGTGATCCAGCACGAACACCTGATGGGGATGGGCGTCGACGAAGCGGATGGACTGGGGCAGGTGGCGTTCGTAGATCAGGATGTCGTAGACAAGGGAAAACTGACGCAGCAAACCAACGCCGCGCTGGAAACCGGCGCCGAGGATAAAATCGTCATCCGGTTCGTCCTGCACCACGTGGCGCACGCCCTTCAGTTTCGGATGCGGCGCGAACCGTTCGAGATGCACGGCGCAATCGGGATCAGCCAGCGGCACCCAGCCCACCACGCCCATCAGAAAATCGTTGGCTCCGGCCATCTCCAGCAGCCACTGTGTTTCTTCCAGCGTCTGGCGCGCCTGCACGGTGACGGCGCCTTCCACGCCGGCCGCGGTCATTTCCCGCCCCAGGCGCGCGGGCAGGAAATCCTGCTTGAGCACGGCCATGTCATGGCCGATCCAGGGGTATGCAGCGGCGCTGTATTGCCAAAGGTGATGATGCGCGTCGATCATGGCTTTCCGAAGAACAGGACAATCAGGTCGATAATGAGAATAATCACGATGGTCAATTCCAGCACGAATGCCCGGCCCTGGTGATATTCATCCATCATGAACCGGTAGAGTTCGCCGGCCGTCCGCAGCTTGTCCTCCACCAGCCGGCGGTAGTCCGGCACGCCGATGCGCGCCGACGCCAGCTTGTAGGCCCTGGCGTAGAACATGTCGCTGAGAAACTTAATGGCATTATCGGTCCGTTCGGTGAGTTCCATCACCTCAAGGCGCAAGGCGTTGAGTTTCCGCGCCTCGCGTCCGGTGCGCCAGTGGTGGAAAGGGCCCTGCTGCTTCTCGAAACGGTCATAAGCTTCGTTGAGAACGCGGGTGAGAAGGTTGTCGTAGTGGCGGAACTCCAGCAGTTGGGTGTTGGCGTATTCCAGAAGCTGCCGCGTGGGACCCGCGCCGTCGGGCTGCTGATCGTAGACCAGCGCGGCCGCGTAGCCCACCACCAGAGCGTCCAGCGGCGAGTAGCACATGCTGGAAGCCAGCACTTCGTTGCGCTCAGTGTCGCTGAGCGGAGTGGTTTCGCCACGGACGATCTGCGCGATTGCGCCGCCGTGGCAAGCCAGCAACTGGGACGAGGTAAGCGGCAGTCCATCGGGGCCGACTGCTTTGCGCAGTTCGATTACGGTGTAGTCTTCCTTCAGCAGTTGTGCGGCGGGCTTGCGCAGCGCGGCGCCTATTTTCGCCAGTTGGCGGCGCACAATTTCTTCAGCGGCGGCCTCCGGTTCGTCGGCGCCTACCCATTTTGCCGCAAGGCCGGTCAACTCGTCCCAGGAACAATCGAATGGCTGCTCCATCTCCACGCTGATCACGCCGTATTCGAAGTAGCGCAGGCGCGCGGAAGCTTCACGCTCTTCCACCGGCGGACGTTCGAAACGTACGTACTCAGGCGTCCGCTGGCGGAAGCCGGGTTCCCGGCCGGGCTTCTCAATCTTCAGCAACTCGCGGACCTGGTCAAGAAGGATCTCCTCGCCGGCATCGAAGAAATATTGGAGGCGGAAGGTGCCCTGTACTGCGCCCATAGGCTACTGTCCGATGATATCCGCTTCATCGAACTCGGCGTGGCGGATGACGCCGCGGCGATCCGTTGTATAGAGCACGTGAATCCTGCCATCTAAGGTCTGAATCGCAGTGGGGTAGGCGAAATCGCCGGAGCCTTCGGCAATGTTCCTGCGATGAGGATAGGTGCGGTCACCATCGGTGGAAATGGCTACGGTGAGCGGCGTGCGGCGGCTCATGCTGTCGTTGTAGACCAGCAGCAGGTGGCCGTTGCGAAGTTTGATGAAATCCACGGCGGAGTTGGGATTGGGGAACTTCGAATCTTTCCCCTCACTCCACGTTTTTCCACCGTCGCGCGATTCCGAGCGCACCAGCCACCCATCCTCCACCGGGCCGTAGCCGCCGCCACGCCGGCAGTATGCGATGAGGTGGCCGGGGGCGGTCTCAACCACCTGCGGCTGGATGTTGCCGATGCGGGAACGGATGCGGCTGGTCTCGCTCCACTTGCCCGAACGCGGATCGTAGCGCAGAAACAGCGAGGTGGAATCCGGCCCCACGATCTCGCGGTCCGCGCCGGTCTCGTGATAGACGGGCAGCAGGTAATCGCCGGTGCTGAGCACAATCGGCCGCCCGCGCACCATCATTCCCTCCTCCATCGCCAGCAGGGACGAGTCAGACCACGTCTCGCCGTTGTCACGGGAGATCTTGGCGGAAATGCGCGAGTTGGACCAGGTATCGCCGAAGCGGATCACATAGAAGAGCCAGACGACACCATCGGGCGCCTGCCAGATGACGCCGTTGCCGACCGAACGGAAGGGATCGCGGGCGATGACCCGCGGAGCGCTCCAGTGCCTGGCGCCTTTCGCCTTGCGCGAACCATACACGGCGGTGTCGTTGGCGTACTCGCCCTTGCCGCCATAGTAAACCAGGAAAAGATCGCCGTTGCTCAGTTCGGTGAAGCAGGCCGGGTGCTTGTAGGGACCAGTCGGCGTTTCAGGTCCGAAAATCCGTTCTGTTTCAATCCCGGCGGCCAGCGCCGAAGCGGCCAGTAACAGTGCGATCACGTCTTATCCCTGCTTTCTCGCCGCGGCCTGCGCCAGTTCATCGCAGCGGTTGTTGTCGTCGTGGGAGGCGTGGCCCCTGGTCCATACCCATTCGGTCTGGTGTTGGCTGGCCAGCGTGTCCAGGTGTTCCCACAGGTCGCGATTCACCACCGGGGTTTCGGTCCTGGTCACCCAGCCATTGCGTTTCCAGCCCCTGATCCACCTGGTGATGCCGTTCTTGACGTACTGCGAGTCCGTGACGATTTCCACGTGGCAGCGCTCGTTCAGCGCCTCCAGGCCGCTGATGGCCGCCATCAGTTCCATGCGGTTGTTGGTGGTCTGCCGCTCGCTTCCGGACAGCTCTTTCTTATGCTGATTGAAGCGCAGTATGCAAGCCCAACCGCCGGGCCCTGGATTCCCCAGGCAGGAACCATCGGTGATCAACTGTACCTTTTTCATGCGGCCGCGGTGAGTTCCGCGTGAAAAAATTCGTTCACCTGGTCCAGGATCTGCGCAGCGGTGACGGCATGGTAGATTGAGGCGCGGAGCTTCGATCCGTTGCGCACACCGTGGGTGAAGTAGGTGGCGAACTGCTTCATCTTGCCCACCATATCGGGCGCCTCGTGGGCACGCAGCATTTCGTAATAGCCGCGCATGATGTCGTAGCGGTCGCGCTCAGAGGGTTGCCAGTAGCTGCCATCGGCGGTGTATTGCTGGATCTGGCGGAAGATCCACGGATTTGAGGATGCGGTGCGGCCGATCATCACCGCGTCGCAGCCGGTTTCCCGGATCATGCGGCAGGCGTCTTCGGGCGTGACGATGTCGCCGTTGCCAATGACGGGGACCCTGGTGGAGGCCTTCAGTTCAGCGATCTTTGTCCAGTCGGCCTTGCCCGCGTAACCCTGCTCCCGTGTGCGGGCGTGCATGGCGATGGCCTGCAGGCCGCAGTCTTCCGCCAGCTTCCCCATTTCCTTGTAAACAAGTTCACGATCATTCCAGCCAAGGCGGAACTTCATGGTCAGCGGGATGGCAATGGCGGCGCGCACCTGGCGCAGCAGAGTCTCCACCAAAGGCAGGTCGCGCAGCAGGCCGGATCCGCCGTTGCACTTCACCACTTTGTTCACCGGACAGCCGAAGTTGATGTCCACGGCATCGAAGCCCATATCTTCACAGACGCGCGCGGCTTCGGCCATCACCCACGGGTCCGAACCGAAAAGCTGCGCGCTGATGGGATGCTCATCGGGCTGGAACGTCAGGTAACGGAAGGCCTTGGTAAGTTTCTTCGCCTTGTGGGAATTCACCACGCCATGGGAACTGGTGAACTCGGTCATCAGCAGGCCGCAGCCGCCCTGGCCGCGGATCATGCGGCGAAACACAGTATCGGTCACTCCCGCCATGGGCGCCAGCACGGTGGCGGGCGCGACGTGGATGGGACCGATGGAAAAAGATTGAGGTACCCCGGACATTCGGCTTTTCTTTCAGTGTATCCTGTCGCTCATGCGAACTTCTTTCACACGGCGCGAACTGATGGCCGGCCTGGCGGCGGCGCCGGCACTGGCGGCGGGAGGCAAGGTTATCATTGACACGCACATCCATCTCTTTGAGCCGGCCCGGTTCCCCTATCACCCCGGTGGGACCTATCAGCCCGCGGCCGCGCCGCTGGAGCCGTACTTGAAGTTTGCCGCCGAGGCCGGCATTACGCACACCATCATCGTGCATCCTGAGCCGTATCAGGACGATCACCGCTACCTGGGGCATTGCTTCGCCAACGAGCGGCCAAAGGGTTTCTTCAAGGGCACGATTCTGCTGGATCCGGTCGCCCCGGACACTCCCCGGCGTATGGGCGAACTGGTGAAACAGCACAGCGGGAAGATTGTGGCGATGCGCATCCATGCCATGAATCCGCCGGGCAAAGCGCCTGAGAAGAGCGGGCCGATCAAGGATCGCGATCTGCGCGATCCGGCGCTGAAGGCGGTATGGAAAGCGGCGTTGGATCTGGGTATCGCCGTCCAGATGCACTTTCTTCCCCATCATTCGCCGGCGATTGGAGACCTGTGCCGACAGTTTCCCCAACTGCCGGTGATTCTTGATCACATGGGCCGCGTGGGACAGGGCAAGCCGGAGGACCTGGACAAACTGATGGCGCTGGCGAAATTCCCGCGCGTGTACTTCAAGTTTTCCGGCGTGCGGTATTCGTCAAAGCAGGCGCCGCCCCATGCCGACGCGAAACCGATTGTGCAGCGGGCGGTGCGGGAGTTTGGCGCGCAGCGGATTCTGTGGGGTGGACTGGGGCACAACATGACGGAGCATCAGGCGGCGGTGAAGCTGTTTGAGGCGATGTTCGACGGCTTAAGCGAGGCGGACCGCGATCGTATCCGCGGCCTCAACGCCAGGCAGTTGTTTCGATTTGCGTGAGCACCGCCTCCAGTGCCGGCCGGGACGCCACCGTCCCTTGCGCCAGTTGCGCATTGCCGCCGCCGCGGCCTCCGTTTGCCGCCAGTGTTGCCTTCAGCACTTCGCCCGCGTTCACACCGCTGTCCCTGGATGCCGCCAGCAGAATGGCCGGCGGATCTTCGAACAGCGCGAGGAACACGGCCTTTCCGCCGGCGGTGAACGCCTGCGCCAGAATGCGGAGTTCGTCATCGGCGGCGCCGCGCGCGGCACGGCGCAACACGCGGCGAACTCCATCAGCCGATGCCGCGGTCTCTTCAAACAGCCTGCGGCCTTCGTATCCCGCCACTTCCGCCGCCAGCTTCTTGCGTGATTTTTCCGCCTCCTGCAGCCTTTCCATCTGCGCCTTCACCAGCGCCGGTGTGTCGTCAACAGGAGCGGAGAAGGCGCGCGCAATCGCCGAAAGCGCGTCGAAATCGCGGCGGGCGCGTTCGGTGGCGCGGCGGCCGCAGAGAAATTCGATGCGCAGGTTGCCGCGGATCTTATCCAGCCGCCGGATCTGAAGACATCCGATGGCGCCGGTGGAGGAAACGTGAGTTCCGCCGCAAGCCGAACGGTCGATGCCTTCGATGCTGACGATACGGAGTGTGCCTTCGCGCCGGGAAGCCTTGCGAAGCCCCGCGGCCTCATCGGCGTCTTCGTAGCTTACGGTCACGGGCCGGCATTCGCGGATCAGCTCATTCACGCGGCGTTCAGTAGCGGCAATCTGCTCTGCGGTTAACGACGGCGCGGCGATGTCGATGGTGCAGCTTTCGTTGCCAAGGTGAAAGCTGAGGGTGGCGCAGCCGCACAGATCATGCAGCACGGCGGAAAGAAGGTGCTGCCCGGTGTGCTGCTGCATGTGATCCTGCCGGCGCGGCCAATCCACCTTGCCTGCCACGCTCATTCCGGCACTCAGCGGCCCGGCCAGAAGGTGCGCGACGCGGCTCTCCTCATCCACCACATCGGTTACCGCAACTCCCCCCAGCGTCCCGGTGTCGAACGGCTGGCCGCCGCTGGTGGGATAAAACGCGGTGCGGTCCAGGTAAACGCGGCGGCCGTCTTCAGCCACCTCCAGCACCTGGGCGTCGAACGTCAGGAGTGAAGAATCGTTGTAGTAAAGCCGCTCGGTCATCCGTACTATTGTCGGATAGGAACGATCACGCGGTTGCTTTCGTAGCCGTCACCTTCCAGCCGCACGAAAATATCGCCCTGTGCCACGTCCGGCGGCACGATCACGTTTACCTGGTAGAGACCCACCAGGGAAGGGGTGAGGCCGATGTAGAAGGGATCGGCGGTGGTGGTGGTGGTGAACGGGTTTCCGAACACCACGCGCGGCACGGAACGAACCCGTGCCAGTGGTTCCGCCGCGGGGGCCGCCGCTCCGCTGGCAAGGTTGGCGTCGGTAAGCCCGAAGCCGACGCAATAAATGGTGATCGCCTCGCCGGGACGCGCCGCCGGGCCGCCAGGAATGGCAAGGCCGTCGTCCTGCGTGACGATGACGCCGGATTCACCGATGCCGGTGCGGATGATGCGCGGAGCGCGTTCAGCCACCGGAACGGAAATGGCGTTGCCTCGCGCGCCGCCACGCTCCACGCGCACCACGGCTTCACCGGGCGGCGTTTCAAACGGGATCTGGAAGTTGATCTGGTTGTAGGAGACAAAATAAAGGGGCGCCGCGCGGTCATTCACCAACACACGCACGCCGCCGATCTCAGTAGGCAGCGGAACCTCCGTTGTGCTCTTTGGCGCCTCAAACAGGAACTGCTCACCAAAGATGGCGGCAACGCCGCCGGGCGCCACCTGGACATCGAATGCGCCGGAATTGCGGACGCCTTCCACCGCCGCCACCGGCGGGCCCTGGGCGACCACATCAAGACGCACGGGAACGGTTTGCGCGCCGTTCACGCCGTTGGAGGCGATGGACACGGTTGCGTTGTAAGTGCCCGGATTGAGGTTCGCCATCTTCGCCGTGAGCGCGATACTGTTCGATCCCGGCGCCCGTTCCGCCGCCAGCCATTCCCCCCCGCTCGAGGTGGTGACGGACACGCCGCTCACCGCCAGCGTGCCCAAGCCTCCGTTGACGGCCGACACGAATGCCTGCTGATCGGATGCGCCCTGCGCCACGCGGAAGTTCACCTGGTCAGGGAACACGCGTACGATCGGCTGCGAAGTCACTTGCAGCGTCACCGGCACGGTTTTGTTTTCGGCGGGAATGGACGAGCCGCTGATGGCGAGTTGTCCGTTGTAAGTGCCTTCGGGCATGCCTTCCAGATGACGCGCCCGGATCCGGTAGGGAAAAACAAAGCGGAAACTGCCGGTTCCATCCAGGGTGAGCGTCAGCCAGTTGCCGCCGCTCTGCGTGGTGGCGTTGCCCACAAGATTACTGTTAGTGGAAAACGGCGCCTCGGTGTCGGAACCGTTCGGCGGAACGAACAGGCTCACCCGGTTGGGAACGCCGCCGCCCACCTGAATGGTGACGGTCACGGTCTGTGGCGCATCGAGCGCATTGGGATCGTTCACCGTGACAACCGCGGTCTGTGTCCCGGCGGCCAGGGCGGCCGAGTTAAAGGCAAAGCTCACGGGAATGCAACTCCCGGCGCGCTGGCTGCACTGGCGGGCCGCGCCGGCCGACGCCGTCACCCATGTCGCGGTGGAGGAAAACTGCAGAGCCAGCGCCCCATCGCCGGCATTAAACGCTTCCACCACCTGCGCGGGCGGGTTCTGACCCTGCGTGGCCGAGACGGGGCCGACCGTGGTGGAAGTGAGCCGGAGCTTGGGCGCCGCCTGAAGGGCCAGGGCGAACAAGGGCGCAAGGAGAAGCAGTTGTCGAACGGGCATACAGATCCTCTAATTCCAGACGCGTTTGATCGTCAAAATCTTGGGGAGCGGGCGGACCCACGGAAGTACGGGCGGGTAACTCCACTATAACACGCTGGAAGCTACACGCTCATGACAACTGGCGCTCATGACAACTGGCGGATGACGTCGGCCGCCTGGTCCATCTCTTCCAGCGAATTGTAGACGTGCGGGGAAAAGCGCAGCCCTTCCGATTCGCCGCTGGCGGTATGAGCCAGCGCCACCTGGTGGCCGGAGTAGAGATTGTCGTAAAGCGCCCTGGTGCTCTTGCCCCGCACCGTGAATTTCACCACGCCGCCGCTGACAGCCCAATCCTGAGAGGTCTTCAGTTGCACGGCGGGATTCTCAGCCAGTTGGCGCTTGAGGTGCGACACCAGCCGCCCCAGCCGGGACTCAACGTTGGCCATGCCGATCAGATCCAGGAAATCGACCGCCGATTCGAACGCCACCAGACGGGGATCGTCGCGCTGGCCGTACACTTCAAACTTGCGCGCGCCTTTCACCGCATCGGACCAGCCGGCGGTGACCACTGAGGGCCAGAGTTCGGCAATACGATCCCGGCGTACGTAAAGCATGCCGGCTTCGAGCGGCCCCATGAACCACTTGTGCGCGCTGCCGGAAAAGGAGTCGCAATCCATGGTCTTCAGGTTGATATCGAAGGCGCCGAAGGTCTGCGCGCCGTCCACGTGATACCAGATGCCTTTTTCCCGCGCCAGTTTGGCCAGTTCAGCCACCGGGTAGCGGTTGCCGGTGGTGGAGGTGACGTGGGTCACCACAAGGACGCGGGTGCGCGCGGTGATCTGCCGGGCGACGGAATCGAACAGTTGCTGCGGGCTCTGGGCGGGGATGGGGACGGCGGCTTCCTTGATCACCAGACGGTGGCGTTTGGCGCGCACCTTCCAGCTCTCATTGCTGGACGGGTGGTTGTGGCTGGTGATGACCACCTCATCGCCTTCCTTCAGGTCGATGCCGTTCACGATGATGTTGCTGCCTTCCGAAGTATTGCGCGTGATGGCGATCTCATCGCTTTCCGTCTTGAGCATCGCCGCCAGTTTGGCGCGCAGGCTTTCCTTGCGTTGATCGTACTTCTCGCGGTTCTGGAAGGAAGGGTTGCGGTGGAAGTCCCGCAGGAACTCCAGGTGGCGGTCCAGCACGGGGCGCGAGGACGGACAGACGTTGGCGGCGTTGAGATAGATAAGCCCTTCGGCCAGCGGGAACTGCCGTTTCACCATCAGCCAGTAGTCTTCCGATCCGGCCATGGGCGCGGCGGCCAGTTTCGATTGAAAAGCGAGCCAACTGGCGGGCAAGGAAGCTGCCACGTTGCGAAAAAACGCGCGTCTGGATGCCTGAGTCATTTAGCCTCTCCGTGGGCTTCAGTATAACGCCGCCGGGTGATGCGGCGCGCGATGCGCAGCGACATTTCAAGCGCCTGCTCATAGTTCAGGCGCGGGTCCACTTCCGATTGATAGGCAATGCCGAGATCCTCATCGCTTAAACCCCGCGCGCCGCCGGTGCATTCGGTGACGTTGTCGCCGGTGAGTTCGAAATGGACGCCGGCCAGCACGGAGCCGAGCGAAGCGTGCAGATCCATCGCCTGCTCCAGTTCCGAAAGAATGTCGGAGAAGCGGCGGGTCTTTACGCCTTGCGTGCTGGTGAGCGTATTGCCGTGCATGGGGTCCGCCACCCAGGCGACCGTTTTGCCTGAGGCGCGAACGGTTTCAATGAGCGGCGGCAGCACCCCGGCGATACGCGCCGCGCCGCAGCGGTGGATCAGCGTGAGGCGGCCGGGTTCGTTATCCGGATGCAGCGTGTCCAGCAGCCGCGCCAGTGTCTCCGGCGTGGTGGAGGGGCCGATCTTGACGCCGATGGGATTGGCGATGCCGCGGAAGTACTCCGTGTGCGCGCCTTCCGGATCGGACGTTCGCACGCCAATCCATGGGAAGTGCGTGGAGAGATTGTACCAGCGGCCGTTTTCCACCTGCCGCGTCTGCGCGGCTTCATAGGAAAGATGCAGCCCTTCGTGGCAGGTGAAAAATTCCACCGTGCGCAGCGCCGCCGGGTTCACGCCGAGGATGTTCTCCATGAAGCGCAGGGCTTCGCCGATGGCGTGGACGAGTTGCTGATAGTCATCCTTCCACGGCGAATGGTGAACGAAGTCCAGGTCCCAGTATTCGGGGTGATGGAGGTCGGCGAATCCGCCCTGGGCGAGGGCGCGGATGTGGTTTAGAGTGAGCGCGGCGCGTTCGTAGGCGCGCAGCAGCAGCGAAGGGTCGGGTGTGCGATCGGCGGCGGTGAATTCCGGCCGGTTCACCAGATCGCCGCGATAGGCGGGCAGTGTCACGCCGTTGCGCGTTTCCAGATCGTCGGTGCGGGGCTTGGCGTATTGTCCGGCGATGCGGCCCATGCGCGTCACCGGTTTGTTCAGCCCCTGGGTGAGCACCAGGCTCATCTGCAGCAGGATCTTCAGCTTGTTGGCGATGCGCGTGGCGTCGCAATCAGAGAAGCGCTCAGCGCAATCGCCGCCCTGCAGCAGGAAGCGCTTGCCCTGCGCGGCTTCGGCGAGTTGCGATTTCAGCGTCTCGGCTTCCCACCAGGTGACCAGCGGCGGCAGCAGCGATAACGCCTCAAGAGCGGATTTGAGTCGCGCCGGATCAGGATAGTTTGGTTGCTGGAGGGCGGGTTTCGCTTTCCAGGACACGGGCGGAAGCCCTTGGCGGGCGGAAGTGCGCCCTACTTCTTCTTGCCTTGAATTTGCCATTCGGTGAAGGGTGAGCGTGAGCCCCGGACGATTACGTTGAGAAGATACGGCTTGTTGGCGGCAAAGGCGCGCTCCACGGCGGGAGCCAGTTGCTCCAGTGATTCCACGGTTTCGCCGTCGCCCCCGAAGCCTTTCATGATGATGTCGTAGCGGGTGTGCTGGAGTTCGCAGGCCACGGTTTCCCCGCCCGTTAACTCCTTCTGCAACTCCCGTTCCAGGCCCCATCCGCCGTCGTTGCCCACAATTACCACCACCGGCAATCCGTAGCGCACCAGCGTCTCCAGTTCGGCGATGTAAAAGCCGAGCGAGCCATCGCCGGTGATCAACACCACGGGCTTGCCGGGATTGGCCAGTTGCAGCGAAACCGCGTTGGGCAGCGCGCTTCCGATGGTGCCCATGGGGCCAAGGCGCAGCCATCCGCCGGCTTTCAGGGCAGGCAGCATGGCGCGGCCCCAGTGTACGAAGTCGCCGCCATCCCAGGAATAGAGCACGTCCCTGGGCAGCGCGTCGCGCAGGGTGGCAAAGACGGCGGCCGGATGCAGCGGCGTGGTGGCATCGGCGCCCAATGCGTTTAGCTTGCTCTGGTATTCCTCTGTATACTTGCGAAGCTGGCGGGTCCACTTGGGGTTCGCCTCCCACGCCTTCTTGCCAATGGCGTCCAGCATTGCCTGCAGCGTCGCCCTGACGTCGGCGCAAATGCCCAGCGTGACGGGACGCGCCGCGCTCAACTCAGGCGCGTGCAGATCCACCTGAATCACCTTCGTTTCGGGATCGAACAGGCGCGGGCCGCCCAGAGCGAGCCGGTAATCCAGCCGCTTGCCCAGCAGCAGCACCACGTCGGCATCGCGAAAACCATGTTGCACTGCTTTGTTGATGGCCGGATCGGCATAGCCGAAGGTGTAGGGGTTGGAGTCGGGCACGATGCCGCGCGCCATGGTGACGGTGAACAGCGGCATACGGGTGGACTTGATGAACTGCAGCAGTTCCTTCTCCGCGCGGCTCCACCACACGCCGCTTCCGGCGATCACGATGGGCCGCTGCGCCTTGGAAAGCATGGCCAGCGCCTGCTGGGTTTCAGCCGGTGAAGGCGCCAGGTGCGGCTGCGGACGAGGCTGCGGCATGGGCAGCGCGGATTCGGTATTCTGCGCGAACACATCCACGGGCACCGTGAGATGCACGGGGCCCATGCGGCCCGCCATCGATTCGTTGTAGGCGCGGCCCAGCAGGTAGGGGATCTGCGAAGGCCCGCTGGCCTGCGCGGACCACTTCACCACCGGTTGCGTCATGCCCACCTGGTCAATCACCTGGAAAACCTGGCGGCCGGCCAGCGCCGACGACGGAGCGCCGCTGACCGAGATGAGCGGCGAGCCGTTCAGATAAGCCGTGGCGATTCCGGTGAGCGAATTGGTGTGTCCGGGGCCGCCGGTGACAAGGGAAAGCGCCGGCAGGCGGTGCACGCGCGTCCATGCGTCGGCGGCGTGGGTCACTCCGGATTCGTGGCGGAAATCGATGATCTGGATGCCGTTCTTGCGGATGGCGATCAGCACGTCGTTGAGATGATCGCCGACGAGGGTGAAGATTTCCCGGATTCCGAGCTTGATTAAGGAAGTAGCGAAGAGTTCAGCGCCTGTGGGCATAGCAACTGCCATGGTAACAGGCGTCGCGGAAATCTTCGGGCGCCCCGGCGGATCTGATGAATCGCGCAGGGGCTTACTGAGTACGCTGCTTCAGCACCTTTTCATTCAACCTCACCCCCAGCCCCGGCCGATCACTCACCGTAAGAATCCCGCCTTTTTCCAAGTTCTCCGGCGGATCAATAATCTCAGCCCGCCATTCCGACTCCCCATAGGCAAACTCCAGCAGGTGAAAGTTCGGAAGTGTGACACACACGTGGGCCGCGGCCAGGTTTCCGATAGGACTGGCCGGTCCGTGCGGCGCGATGGGAAGGCCAGCGCCTTCCCCCATTGCCGCGATCTTCTTCAACTCCATCATGCCGCCGCAATACTTCACGTCGGGCATCAGGATGTCAACGGCGTTGCCGGCCGCATAGGGGAAAAACTCACGCACCCCGAACAGGCTCTCGCCGCCCGCGGTGCGCATCTTCGCCGCGCGGTTAATCGCGGCCAGGTCGTCGATTCCGCGCGAGACCTCTTCCAGCCAGTGAAGATTGTATTTCTCCAGATCGCGCGCCAGTTGCAGTCCACGCTCGCGGTTGAAGTTCGAATGCGCGTCCACCAGCAGGTCATTGTCCGGGCCGATGGCGTTGCGCGCCGCTTCAATGCATGCCGTGCCTTTGCGGATATGATCCTCGGCCTGGGAGCGGTCCTTGGGGAAACCGTCGTAGGAGGCCATCTTGACCGCCGTGAATCCATCCTTCACGGCGCTGGCGGCAAGGCGCGCGAAGTCGGCGGGCGAACGGTCCGTCGTGGAGCGGTTGATATTGGCGTAGTTGCGAACCTTGTCGAACAGCTTGCCTCCGAACAGCGCGTAGGCCGGGACGCCGTAGACCTGGCCGGCGATGTCCCACATGGCCTGTTCGATTCCGCTGAGCGCCACCGGCACGGAAAAGTCGTGCGTGCTGACCAGCGGAAGGGCGAGCTTGCGCAGGTATTCAATGTCGCTGAACGACCGGCCCTTCAGCGCTTCGGCAAAGTCTTTCAGATGCCGATGGTCTTGGGCTCCTTATAGCCGTGCGAGGCGTCGCCGATGCCTGTCACGCCGGCGTCGGTGCGAAGCCTCACCAGCAGCCAGCCGCCGCGGCGGTTGACAGGCACCTGAAAAATCTCGATATCGCGGATGCGGACCTTGGCAGGGGCGGATTGAAGCGGCAGCGCGAGTGCCGGTAGAGCCAGAATGTTGCGTCGTTTCATCTTTTGCGACCAGTGTATAGTATTCCAATGCTCACACGAAGACAGTTTGTTGGCACAGCGGCATCGGCTTCGGTTGCATGCAAGACCGCCGCGCGCCGCCCGAACTTCCTGTTCATCCTGGCCGATGACCACGCGGGCTACGTCCTGGGCGCCGACGGTAACAAACAGGCGGTGACGCCGAACCTGGATCAACTGGCTTCCGAGGGCACGCGTTTTGCGGGTCACCACTGTAATTCCCCGGTCTGCACACCCTCGCGGCAAAGCCTGCTCACCGGGCAGATGCCGTCAATGGCGGGCGTGACACGCCTGCCCACGCCTCTCGATCCCGGCAAGCCCACCATCGCCAAGCAGTTAAAGAAGGCCGGCTATCACACCGGCGTGATCGGCAAGATGCACCTCAACCAGCCCGCTTCCCCGGGCCTGCTGGGCTTCGATGACATGATCACTGAGCGGGAACTGGCGCAGCAATGGAATCAGGCAGTGAAGCCGCGGCCGATACCCCAGGACATCAGAACCAAGCCGCAGTGGCGGCCCTTCCGCGATCCGGCGCGCATCTGGCTGAACGCCGACAAGCACCCCTATCCCCGCTTTGACGAGGAGATGAAGGCGGCCCACCAGGTGCGGCTGGCCAGTGACTTTCTGGATGCCAACAAGGACAAACCGTTCGCCTTGTGGGTGAGCTTTCATGAGCCGCACTCGCCGTTCGATTTTCCGGTGGAGGATCGCTCGGCGATTGAAGCATCCGGCTTTACGCCGCCCAGGATCGGTCCTGAGGATGCCTGGCAGATCCCAAAAATCTTCCGGCCCCTGACCGAGGATGACCGGCGGGGAATTATCGCTTCCTACTATACTTCGGCGCGGTACCTGGATAAGAATATCGGGCTGGTATTAAAGAAACTGAGCAGCCTGGGTCTGGATGAGAATACCCTGGTGGTCTACACGGCCGACCATGGCTACGACCTGGGTCATCATGGCCGATTCGAGAAACACTGCGGCTACGATCCAGCCTTGCGCGTGCCGTTGATCATGCGATTCCCGGGGCGGATCCGCGCCGGAGCGGTGAGCGATTTTACCGAACACATTGACGTGGGACCGACGATTCTGGACGTGCTGGGGGCCGATCCGCTGCCTTTGCAGCATGGCCGTTCGCTCCGCCCCTATCTGGAGAACAAGGCCATTGAAGGGCGCGATTATATCTTTTCCCAGTATCTGGAAAACGAAGAAGCCTTTGTGCGGACCAGCAAGTGGAAATTCATCTTCTGTTCCGGCAAGCGGGCGCGCGGCGATGGTTACGACATCGACAACCCCACGCCCGGCCGTTACATGCGGCTCTACGACCTGGAAAACGATCCCGGCGAATTCACCGACGTCGCCAGGCAGAATCCCGAAGCCGTGACGAAGATGCAGGATCTGATCCTTGATCGCTACCGCAAGACGCATCCGGAAGTGCAAAGCGAACCGGGCAATCTGGGCCGCGAAGAGGCGATTGAATGGTATGTGCGGCCCCGCGATGTGAACGAGCGGCCGAGGGCGTAATGTCCCTAAGGTCCTTGCGTGGGAATGCAGGGAACGCTACCATTCAACCCAGATGGGTTATCTGCGGCGTAGTCTGTCTGTAATTTTGCTTGCGTTTATCGGCCTTGCCGCTGAGGAACGGATCCCCGACAATCCGCCAAAGGATTTTGCTGGAGTCGCTGCGCCGCCGGTGCGGCGGGACCTGGCCGAAGACTGGCTGAACCGGACACCGGCAGTGACACTGGCCGTTTGGGACGGCGAACCTTCCGCCCTGCAGGCGGGCGTGCACCGGGACTTGCCAGCGGACGCGATGGCGGCGGGCGAATGGATGACCACCGCCAGCGGGGAGCGGGTGTGGCGCCTGGCGATTCATTCCACGGGCGCTGCTTCGTTGCGGCTGCGATTTGCCGTTTCCCGCAAGTCCGGCCGCATTCGCCTGTTGGCGCCGGGCCATGAGTCGAGTTACGAACCGGAGTCCGGATTTTGGAGCGATGTGGTGAACGGGCCGGCGGCGCTGGTGGAGTTTACGCCGGATTCCTCTTCGGACCAGCAACTGCCCTTTCGCGTGGAGACTGCTTCGCACGGCTTCTCGCGAACCGAGGTATGTCCGCGGGACGATGTTTCCTGTAGCGGAATCTGGCGCGACTCGCGGCGTGGGGTGGCCGTGTTGAGATACGAGCAAGGCGGCGCATCCTATGAATGCGGGGCATGGCTGATCAACACACGTACAGGGAACGGCGCGCCCTATCTGATGGCCGGCTGCGGTGTGGACGCCGCGGCTGTAACAACGGCGGTGGTGGTATTTGATTCCGGTGAGCAGCTTCGGGCGGCTGACGTGTTGGCGCCCGGCCCTGACTTTTCCCTGCTCAGCCTGGACGCGGCGCCACGCAACGCGTTTTTCTTCGGCTGGTCTGTGGATGGAGAAGGAACGGACCTGTTTCCCCGGCCGGCCAGTGGAATGCCCGCGGTGCGGGGAGCGGGAATCGTTACGGGGCTGATTCGCGGCGATGCCGTGCTGCCCTTTTCTTCGATCTACCCTGTGATCCGGAGTTTCGTGGAAGACGGAGAGCCCTGTAAGTTCGAGTTAGACGGCGGCGCGGCCGAATTTACCGCCGCGGGAGGCGACGGCGAGGTTGCGGTTGGCGCACCCGCGCACTGCCGATGGAGCGTTGCTTCAAACGCCGGGTGGCTGCGCATTGCCGATCCGGGGCCGGGCGAAGGCGGCGGCGTGATTCGTTTTGTGGTTGCCGGCAACGCCAGCCAGACGGCCCGGGAGTCCGTGATTGCCCTGGCCGGAGAGACCTTTCAGATCTCACAGCGCGGCGTGTCGGGACGGGTCTGCGAACAGGAGCGCATGGAAATCGGCGCCCCCATCAGCGCCAGCCTGGATACGGATTGCCTTAGCACGGTGCGGCCGGGCCGCTTCGCCAGGCGGTTCACCTTCAGCGGGCAGAAAGATCAGCGCATTGTGATCGCGGCCGAATCGAGCGCCTTTGATGCGTATGTCTACCTGCTGGACGGGACAAACAAGGTGTTGATCGAGGACGATGACGGCGGAGAGGGCGCGGCCTCCCGCATTCCTTCGCTAAGCGGCTCATTCGCTCTGCCCTATACGGGCACTTACGCGCTGGAAGTAACCTCCTCCGGATTGGCGGCCGTGGGCGATTTCCGCCTGGCGGCATGCCCGGGGCAAACCCCGATCGCGATGCTGGCGGGCCAGACCGTCAGTGGCACCCTGACTCTGCAAAGCTGCCTGAGCACGCAGTTCTACACGCAGCTTTACTCCTTCCAGGGGGTGGCGGGCCAGCAGGCGGCCATCACCATGACCTCCACAGCGATCGACAGTTATCTGATTGTCACCGCGCCTGGAGGAACGGTGGTGGGCGAGGATGATGATTCGGCCGGCAACCTCAACGCACGGGTTCCGGGATTCGGATTTCTCACGCTGCCGCAGAGCGGAACTTACGTCATTGAGGCATCCACCTGGGTGCCGTTCCAGACAGGCGGATTTACGTTGAGCCTGACGTTGAACAGCACGGGCGGTGGCGGAGGGGGAGGCGGAGGCGCAGTGACGCCGGCCAGATTAGTGGCCGTAACACCATGCCGCGTGGCTGATACCCGGCCAGGCCAGGGCACGTCGGGCGTTTTCGGCCCGCCTTCGCTGGCGGCGGGCCAGGTGCGCGATCTGCCGATTCCGTCCAGCAACTGCGGAATCCCCACGGGCGCCAAGGCCTACTCGCTCAACATCACGGTGATTCCGCGCTCCGCGGCGCTGGGATTCCTTACCGTGTGGCCGTCGGGCCAGACAAGGCCGGTGGTCTCCACGTTGAACTCCTTCGATGGCAGAATCGTGGCCAACGCCGCGATTGTGCCCGCCAGCGCGGCCGGATCGATCAGCGTGTATGTCACCGACGCCGCCGATGTGATTGTCGACATTAACGGATATTTCGCTCCTTAGAGTAAGAACATGAAGGCTCTACTAATCTCGCTTGTGGTTTTCGGAGTAAGCGCGGCCCAGGACAGGCTTCCCGCCAGGGAGAAGACTGGCGGACGCGCCGCCGCCGCCGCGGAGCGGAATGCGAAACTGGCGCGGCTGGCCGGTGAGGGCCCCGCGGTCAGGGAGGCCATCCTGTCCAGCCCGCTGCCTTTCGTGCCGATGGCGCCCTGCCGCGTGATGGACACGCGGACGGGACAGGGATTTTCGGGAGCTTTTGGCCCGCCCACGCCGCAGGCAAACTCCACGCGGACCGTACCGGTTACCCAGAGCGCCTGCGGAATTCCCACTACCGCGACTGCCTACTCACTGAACATCACGGTGGTGCCCGGCGGCCCGTTGGGATTTCTGACGATCTGGCCCAGCGGCAGCGCCCGGCCCCTGGTTTCCACTTTGAATGCGCTCGACGGCAGCGTTGTGGCAAACGCAGCCATCGTGCCGGCCGGGTCCAACGGCGCGGTGGATGTGTTCGTCACCGACCGCACCGACGTGATCATCGACATCAACGGATACTTTGGCGCCAACGGAACCGCGCGCCTCTACAGTGTGACGCCGTGCCGGCTAATGGACACCCGCGGCGGATTCGGCGGCGCATTCGGACCTCCCGTATTGGGCGCCGGGCAGGTAAGGGATGTGCCGGTCCCCTCTTCAGGCTGCGGCATTCCGCCGTCGGCCACGGCCTATTCGTTGAACGTGACGGTGGTGCCGCGGGGCGCGCTGGGGTTTCTCACGATCTATCCCACAGGCACCACGCGGCCGAACGTATCGACGCTAAACTCCTTCACCGGACGCATTGTGGCCAATGCGGCGATTGTGCCTGCCGGCACGGGGGGCGCCGTCAGCGTGTTCGTCACCGATGCGGCGGATGTGATTCTGGACATCAACGGCTACCTGGCTCCATAACGGCGGCCAGGAATGCGCATCTGGGATTTGCCGCACCCGCCCCGGCCGTGCTAGACTTTTCTCTTAACCAAGGCCGCAAGCCTCGTCAGTTTTCCCGAAGCATCTTAGAAAATGGATTCCATCTTAAGCGCTCTCGGCGGGATACTGCTGAACGCTGTTCCTACGTTCCTGCTCATCATCCTGCTGCATTTCTATCTGAAGTCCGCCTTTTTCGGCCCGATGGAAAAGGTGCTTCATCAACGGGAGGAAGCCACCGCCGGCGCCCGCAAACGCGCCGAGGAAGCCCTTGCCAACGCCAACGGCAAGTTGCGGCAGTATGACGAGATGATTCAGGCGGCGCGCAACGAAATTTATAAGGACCAGGAAGAGATCCGGCGCAAGCTGAAGGCCGATCAGGATCAGCAAATCGCCGAAGCATCGGCCCGGTCAAAACAGATGATCGCCGAGGCGCGCGAGAAGATCGCCGGCGAAGCGGCGGCCGCCCGCCACACACTGGAGGCCGAAGCGCGCGCGCTGGCGTCGCGCATCACTGACCAGATTCTTGACGGGAGGGCCGCTTGAAACTCGTCCTGGCGCTCGCCCTCATCCTGACACCCGTTTTCGCCGCTGAAGAGAGCCACGGCGGCGCTCACGCCGAACCCAGCATCGCCTGGAAGTGGGCCAACTTCGCCATCCTGGCCGGAGTGCTCGGCTATCTGATCAACAAGCATGCCGGCGCGTTTTTCCGGTCCCGCACCGCCGAAATTCAGGCCGGCATTACCGAAGCGGCGAAGATGCGCGAGAGCGCCGAGCGCCAGGCCGCCGATGTCGAAAAACGCGTCGCCAACCTGGAAGCTGAGATCGCCGCCATCCGCGCGGGCGCCCGCGAGGAAATGCACGCCGAAGCCGCGCGCTTCAAACAGGAAACGGAAAAGACCATCGCCCGCCTGCATTCGCAGGCTGAATTCGAAATTGCGTCCGCCACCAAACTGGCCGCGGCTGAATTGAAGCAGCGCGCCGCGCAGTTGGCCGTTGAGTTGGCCGCCGGCGAAATCCGGCAGCGCCTGAATCCGGCCGCCCAGGACAAACTGGTGAGTGGCTTCGTCTCGCAGCTTGCCAGGCAGCAGGCGCCTCAATAAACCATGTCGCTCGCAGTCGCTTCCCGCTACGCTAACGCACTGGCCGACGTCGTGATCGGCTCCAAAGGTGTACTTGACCCGCAAGCCGCCGTTTCCCAGTTGCGCAGCCTGAGCACGCTGATTCAGGGCTCGGCTGAACTCAAAAACATTTTCCTCTCTCCCGCCGTCGCCTCCCGTGACAAAAGCAGCGTCGTCGCCCGCATCGCCGCCACGCTGGAGATGAGCAATCTGATCCGGAATTTTGTACAGCTTGTCGTCCGCAACCGCCGCGCCAACCTGCTGCCGCAAATCCTCACCAGCTTTGAAAAGGTGCTGGATGAACGCGCGGGCATGGCCAAGGTGGAAATTTCCAGCGCCTGGCAACTCAACGATACGGCGCGCGCCGGCCTGGAAGCGGAGTTGGCCCGCTTCACCGGCAAACAGGTCCGTTGTAATTACTCTGTCGACCCGGCGCTCATCGGGGGCGTGGTCGCCCGCATCGGCTCCCTTGTCTACGACGGGTCGGTGCGCGGGCAACTGGAGATTCTGCGCCGCAGGCTGTCCGCTTAATCGCCCGGCGTTCTTAGTCAGGTATCTCAGAAGGAACTAACAGGTATGGCTCAAATCCGAGCGGATGAAATCACGCGGCTGCTCCGCGAAGAAATTCAGAATTTCGACAAGGCGGTCAGCGTATCGGAGACCGGCAGCGTCATCTCAGTGGGCGACGGCATCGCCCGTGTCTATGGCCTCGAAAACGTCATGTACGGCGAACTGGTCGACTTTGGAAAGGGCGTGTCCGGCCTGGCCATGAACCTGGAAGAAGACCAGGTGGGCGTGGTGCTGTTCGGCGACTATGAGCAGGTGAGGGAAGGCGCCGAGGTGCGCCGTACCGGCCGCATCATGTCGGTGCCGGTTGGACAGGCGATGGTGGGCCGCGTGGTGGATGCGCTTGGCAATCCCATCGACGGCAAAGGACCCATCGACACCAGGGAGTTCTATGCGGTGGAGCGCATCGCGCCCGGCGTGGTGGATCGCCAGCCGGTGAAGGAGCCGCTGCAGACCGGCATTAAGGCAATCGACGGCATGATCCCCATCGGCCGCGGTCAGCGCGAGTTGATCATCGGTGACCGCCAGACCGGCAAAACCACGGTGGCGCTGGACACCATCATCAACCAGAAGGGCGGCGACATGATCTGTATCTATGTCGCCATCGGCCAGAAACGTTCCACCGTCGCGCAGGTGGTGAAGACGCTGGAAGAGTATGGCGCCATGGAGTACACCATCGTGGTCGCCGCCACCGCCTCCGATCCGGCGCCGATGCAGTATCTGGCTCCGTTTTCCGGCTGCGCCATGGGTGAGTACTTCCGCGATAACGGCCGCCACGCGCTGTGCGTCTACGACGATCTTTCCAAGCACGCCGCGGCCTACCGCGAAATCTCCCTGCTGCTTCGCCGCCCGCCGGGACGCGAAGCATACCCCGGCGACGTGTTCTATCTTCACAGCCGCCTGCTGGAACGGGCCGCCAGGCTGAAAAGCGGCGGATCGCTGACTGCGCTGCCGTTTATCGAAACCCAGGCCGGCGACGTTTCGGCCTACATTCCCACCAACGTGATTTCGATCACCGACGGCCAGATCTTCCTGGAATCGGACCTGTTTAACTCCAACGTGCGTCCGGCCATTAACGTGGGCCTTTCGGTCAGCCGCGTCGGCGGCAGCGCCCAGATCAAAGCCATGCGGCAGGTGGCCGGCCGGCTTCGGCTCGCGCTGGCGCAGTATCGCGCGCTGGCCGCCTTTGCGCAGTTCGGCTCCGACCTGGACAAAGCGTCGCAGCAGCAGCTAAACCGCGGCGCGCGCCTGGTGGAGATCCTCAAGCAGAAACAGTTCGCCCCGCTCCCGGTGGAAAAGCAGGTGCTGGTCATCTACGCCGGCACAAACGGCTTCCTGGACGATCTTCCGGTGGACCGCTGCCGCGAGTTCGAAGCCGAGTTGTACAAGTTTGTCGAAAACGCCCATCCCGGCATCCTCAGCGGCATTCGTGAGAAGAAGTCTCTCGATGACGGGCTTACCAAACAGATTGACTCCGCTCTGAAGGAGTTGAAACAGCGCTTCCTGAGCAAGTAACCGGCCATGCCAAGCCTTATCGACTTACGGCGCCGAATCCGGTCCGTCAAGAATACGCAGCAGATCACCAAGGCCATGAAGATGGTGGCCGCGGCCAAACTGCGCCGCGCCCAGGAGCGCGTACTGGCCTCCAGGCCGTTCAGCCAGAGCTACGAAAAACTCCTGGCCAATGTGGTGGCTGCCGCTTCCGGCGATGAGCGCGTGATGGCGCATCCCTTGCTTGCCTTGCGCCCGGAGAGGAAGATCCAGGTGATCCTGGTCACCTCCGACCGCGGGCTGGCCGGCGCCTTTAACTCCAATATCAACCGCGGCGCGCAGCGTTTCCTCGATGAGAAACCCGGCGTTCCCGTTCAGGTGGAAGCCATTGGCCGCAAAGGCCGTGACTTCTTCCGCCGCCGCGGCGTCCCGCTTTCAGGCGAACACCAGGGAATGCTGGACAAAGGCCTCTACGCCGACGCGCAGAAAATCGCGCAGATGGCCATGGACCGCTACCAGGGCGCCGAGGCCGACGCGGTGTACCTGATCTACAACGAGTTCAAGTCCGTGATGGCGCAAAGGCTGGTGGTGAAGCGCATCCTGCCCGTGGAGATGCCCGAAGGCCGCCAGACGCAGGATTACATCTACGAACAGCCCCCGGATCAGTTGCTGTCGAACCTGCTGCCCAACTACGTGTCCATCACCGTGTACGCCGCCATCCTGGAATCGGCGGCGGCCGAACACGCCGCGCGCATGGTGGCCATGGACGCCGCATCGACCAATGCCGGAAAAGTCATCGATGCGCTGACGCTCCACCTCAACCGGATGCGCCAGGCCAGCATCACGCGCGAAATCATCGAGATTGTCAGCGGCGCCTCGGCGCTGGACTAAAGGAATAAGCAATGGAAACCTCCGTACAGCTTGTTGGCAAAGTGATTCAGGTGGCCGGGCCGGCCGTGGATCTTCAATTTTCAGAAAACCAGATGCCCGTCATCCGCGAGGCCATCCGCATTACCAGTGAGGGCTTCAACGTTCCCGATCCCATCGATATCATCGCCGAAGTCGCCCAGCACATCGGCGAGGGCCGCGTGCGCGCCATCGCCCTTCAGCCCACCGAAGGCATGGTCCGCGGAATGAAGGCCATCAGCCTCGGCGCTCCGGTAATGGTGCCCGTGGGCAAGCAGGTGCTGGGCCGCGTGCTCAACGTGATCGGCCAGCCGGTGGACCGCATGGGCCCGGTGGAGGCGACCAAGCACTATCCCATTCACCGGTTGGCGCCACGGTTCGATGAACAGTCCACCGAACTGGAGATGCTCGAAACCGGCATCAAGGTCATCGACCTGCTGGAGCCCTACCTGAAGGGTGGCAAAATCGGCCTGTTCGGCGGCGCCGGCGTCGGCAAGACCGTCATCATCATGGAATTGATCAACAACATCGCCAAGCAGCACGGCGGTGTTTCCGTGTTCGCGGGCGTGGGGGAACGAACCCGCGAGGGCAACGACCTTTGGCTGGAAATGCAGGAATCCGGCGTCATCGATCCCACGGACTGGCAGAAGTCCAAATGTGCACTGATCTATGGGCAGATGACTGAGCCGCCGGGCGCGCGTCTGCGCGTGGGCCTCACCGGCCTCACCGTCGCCGAGTATTTCCGCGACGAAGAGGGTCAGGACGTGCTGCTGTTCATCGACAACATCTTCCGCTTCACGCAGGCCGGTTCGGAAGTATCGGCGCTGCTCGGGCGCATGCCTTCGGCCGTGGGCTACCAGCCGAACCTGGCCACCGAGATGGGCGAACTGCAGGAGCGGATCACTTCCACCAAGAAGGGCTCCATCACTTCGGTGCAGGCCATTTACGTGCCCGCTGACGACTACACCGATCCCGCCCCGGCCACCACCTTCGCGCACCTGGACGCAACCACCAACCTCTCCCGCGAAATCGCCGCGCTGGGTATTTATCCGGCGGTGGATCCACTGGCTTCCACCTCGCGCATTCTCGATCCCCGCATCGTCGGCGCCGATCACTACGACACCGCTCAGCGTGTAAAGCAGATTCTGCAGCGCTACAAGGATCTGCAGGACATCATTGCCATTCTGGGTATCGACGAGCTTTCAGAAGACGACCGGCTCACCGTCAGCCGCGCCCGCAAACTGCAGCAGTTCCTTTCACAGCCCTTCCACGTGGCCGAGCAGTTCACCGGCATCAAGGGCCGTTACGTGAAGCTGGCCGACACCATTCGCGGCTTCAAGGAAATCTGCGATGGCAAGCACGACGATCTTCCCGAACAGGCGTTCTACCTGCAGGGAACGATTGAAGATGCCATAGCCAGGGGCGAAGAACTGAAGAAGCAGGGGTAGGCCGATGGCAGCAACCTTTGAACTGGAGATCGCAACACCGGAACGCCTGCTGGTAAGAGAGCAGGTAACCGAGGCGCAGATTCCCGCGGCCAACGGCGCCATTGGCGTGCTGGCCGGGCATGCGCCGCTGCTGTCGGAACTCGGCATCGGCGAATTGAGTTACACGGTGAACAATGAGCGGCACTCCATCGCCGTATCCGGCGGCGTGCTGGAGGTGTTGCCCGAACAGGTGCGCGTGCTCACCATGTCGGCTGAGCGCGCCTCGGAAATCGACACCGCGCGGGCAAGGGAAGCGATGAAGCGGGCCGAAGAGCGCCTGGCTTCACCGAAGGAAAGCCTGGATGTGGCGCGGGC
>JANRLE010000285.1:0-19175 GCA_033762895.1 Bryobacteraceae bacterium
TTGTTCGGGGTGATGATCACCACCTTTCCGCCCGGGCGCAGCACCCTGGCGAATTCCCGGAAGACGCGCGGAGGGTCGGCCAGATGTTCCACCACGCTGCGCGAGATGATCATGTCGAATGAGGCGTCGGCGAACGGCAGCGTATCCAGATTGCCGCGAATTCCGAAGGGCGAACTCTGGTTGGTTGTCTCCAAGGCCGGCTCCATGTCGATGCCCACCACCCACGCCGCCGGCGTCAGATTTTTGCAGAAAGTCAGGTAACGGCCGCAGCCGGCATCCAGCACTCTCTGCCCGGCGCGCAGGTGTTTATGAATCATCTCCCGGTAGAGGCTGTCGTGAAACTTCCGGCCCCGGTAATACCGGTTGTACAACTCGTCGCATTTTTTCCGGTCCTCGTCGCTAAACACGTCTTTCCACCTAGTCGTTTACGAATTGATACCAGTCCAGTTTGGAGGCGAACATAGCCGGAGTGTTCTCCCACGGCCCGCCTCTTCTTAGTTCCATCGGGTCAGTATCGCGGTAGTTCATGCCCCAGATGGTGGTCACCGCCGCCTGGTAGCCGGCCCGGCGCACGATTTCCTTGTTCCACATGCCGAAGTCTTCCTCCCGGCCGCTGGGATAGGCGAAATGGGCTACCGGCTGCTGCAGTTCCTCTTCGATGCGGCGCTTGCATTCCGATACTTCCCGGTAGGCCAGTTCGGCCGGCAGCCTTGAAAGGAACGGATGGTTCACGGTGTGCCCGCCAAAGTCGATTCCATCAGCCTTCATGCGGCGCACCTGGTCCCAACTCAGCATTCGTCCGCCGCGCATCGATTGCTTCAGCCCCAACTCCGGCAGGATCCTTCCCATCCACTCCGCGCGTCCGGCATCGGGCATCTGCCGCAGCAGTGAGTAGATGGCGCCGTTGGCGTCCAGCCGTTCCTGTTCTGACCGCAGCCAGTAACGGCGTGGGATGTCGATTTCGAGGTCGATCGATTCCCGGCTGGTTTCCTTCAACGCGCCCGCCAGCACTTCGAACCACATCGGCTCACCGGAATCGATGCTGCCGGTGGTGAGGAAGATGGTGGCAGGCAGCCCATAGCGCTTGAGCACCGGGAAGGCGTCTGTGCAGTTGTCCGCATAGCCGTCATCGAAGGTGATGGCCACCACGTCCTCGCCCTCGCCGGTTTCCAGGCGGCGCAGCAGCTCCTCCAGGCTGACCACTTTGTAATGCCGCGCCAGGTAGCGCATTTCCTGCTCGAACAGCTTCGTTGAGATGGCCGGGAAGAACGGATCGTTTTCCTCGTTCACACGGTGGTAGTAGAGGATGCGCCCGCACGGTTCCAGGCGCTTGCGCAGCCTCATCTGCGGCATTGAAAGCTGGTAGCGCGCGCGCAGGCGGCGGGTGACAGCCGGAAGGCCGGAGTGCAGGTAGAGGCTCGCGGCGGCCTGGCGTGCGCGTTCGGCCGATACGCTGGCGATGCGGCCCGATCGCAGGGTCCGCCTCAGCGCCATTACAGGGGCGGGCAACATCCTCCCAACGGTTTCTCTCGCCCGCGCCACCCAGTCCGGTCCGAAGCAGAAAAGCCGGTTGAGCGCCGTCGCCCCGGCCAACCTGACGTTGGTGCTGCGCTTTTCGGTGGCGCCCCAGTCGGTTTTGTGACGATTGATTCCGCCCAGAAAATCGTACTCGGCGGCGCCTTCCCGGATCAGTTCCCGGATGGACCACGCCCGCAGTCCGATGCCGCTGTTGAAGTGCTCACAATCCGGTTCGTAGCCTTCCTGCAGATGCAGATAGACGCCACCGTACAGGAAGCCATACTGGCAAGCGAGGATTCGCCCATTCCATTCGAGGAATGTGAAGCGCAACCATCCACGGCTGAGCATCTTCTCCGACAGGTCATAGTAGAACCGCCGCTTTTGTTCCCATCCGAATACGCCCGGTTTTCCTTCAGTGGCCCAGCGCCGGGCATGCAGATCGAATAGCGCGGGAAGCAGACGCCGCAGATCCTCCGCTGTCTGGCAAACGCCGAAGCGGACTTCTTTGCGCGCCTCCAGAGTCCGCAACACGGAGCGCACTTTGGTCCGGAACCGCGGCCGCAACAATCGCAGGTACTCCTCCCAACTGGCCGGCAGTTTCACCGCGCCGCAGGGAACCTCGGTTTCCGCCCAAAGCAGGTTGGGCGACCCGCCGGCCCGGCGGAGATGCGGCAGATTGGTCGATTCGGCAGGGATCTCGTTCAGCAGCAGGATGTGTCCCTGTGCGCATTCCTGTTCCAGGCGGCGAAGGAACAGCTCTCGCACTTCCGATTCATGGCTGGGAGCGAGGATGAGGTCCAGATATTCTGAATCATTCGATCCATCGCCGGCAAAGGAAAGTGTCTGCGCGGCGCGCCCATAGCGGCGCACCTGGCGCCGGCGCAGCGGCGCGATGCCCCGCAACTCACCTTCCTCATCGATTGCCGTGAGAATTCGCAACTCCCCGTCCACGCCGTAGCTCGACCACCAGGCCGTCATCCACTCCCAGGTCAGAAAAACGGTGTCGGCCGAGGATTGGCGCAACAGCCGGTTCCACTGCCCGGCAAGGGCCTCCAACTCTTCCGCCGTCCTGATTTCGACAATCCTCATGCGCGGGCTCCCGAGGCTTTGTCGACGGACTGGATGTGCCAGAGCTCAAGCGCCAGCAGCGTCCACAACGTGTCGCCGTAGTAGGTGGAGTCGTCGGACTCGTGATCGTTGAAGATCTTTTCGAGGAACTCGCGCCGGAAGTAACCGCGGGCCAGAAAGCGGCTGCTTGAAAGTGTGTCCCGCGCCAGTTCCCTCAGCTTCGGGTCGGTCTTCAGCCAGTTCGCCACCGGAATGCCGAATCCATGTTTCTTCTTTGCGATAATCTCGCGCGGCAGCAGGCTGCGGAAGGCCTGCTTGAACAGGTAGCGCTTCTCAAAGCCGTTCAGTTTGTACTTGGCCGGAATGCCGGCGCAGAACTCCACCACCTGTTTGCTCAGATAGGGAAACTGGGGGGTGATGCCAGCCAGTTCGGCCATGACGGTCACCTTGGGCAGGTCATTGTCGGCCAGCGTGATCTTCATGTCCAGATACAGCAGCCGGTTCAGGTGATCCTCAGCCGAGGCCGCGCGGTAATGGCGGCGTGGAATATCGGCGATGGTGTATCCGCGCAGTTTTTCAAGGAAGCCGCCTTCGAACACATCGTTGGGCGAATGCGTGGAGAGGAACTGGAACGACAACATCCGTTCTGCTCCGGGCAGTTTGGCCCGTGTCACATATCTGCGGGCCTTGGCGGCAAGACCGTTTCCGAAGGGCAGCGACAGCGTGGGTTCGATCAGGGACCGGCGCACAAACCGCGGCAGCGAGTGATAGACGTTGAAGATCTTGTCGATCCGGTAATGCTCGTTCCCGCCGAACAACTCATCTCCTCCATCGCCCGCCAGCAGATTGGTTACTCCGTGTTGCGCGGCCAGTCGCGCGCAGAAGTAGGTGGGAATCGCTGATGAGTTGCCGAACGGTTCGTCAAAGTAGCGAACCATGTCGTTCAGCGCCTGAAAACAATCTTCCGGCCCGACCAGATAGGTGTGGTGCGCCGCGCCGAATTTCTTCGCGGCGAGTTCCGCATAGCCCAGTTCGTTGAATGACTCTTCCTGAAATCCGATGGAAAAGGCGTTCACTGTGCCCAGCCGGCTCATCAGGCCCACTACGGCGCTGGAGTCGGTGCCGCCGCTCAGAAACGCGCCCAGCGAGTTGAACTGCCTGTCCTTGCAGCAGTTGGCCACTGACTTGGCCACCACATCCACGGCATTGTGCGCCAGATCATCCAGGCGGGTCCCGGCGCTATCGTCGTAGCGGATGTCCCAGTAGGAACGAAGGGCTACGCGTCCTTCCTCGGCGATCAGAATTGTGCCCGGAGGCAGTCTTTCCACGCGCCGGTAAATTGTCTCCGGGGCCAGGTTGGCCGTGAAGTTCAGAATGTTGGGGATGGCGCGCGGATTGATGTCGGCGGCCACTTCACCGGACCGCATCAGCGCGTCGATGCGCGAGCTGATCAAGATCCGCTCGCCGTCGTGGTAGTGCACCAAGCGCTTGATGCCGAACCCGTCAATGGCCGCCACCAGCCGCTTCTTCTTGCGGTCCCAAAGCACCACCGCGAAGGATCCCTCCAGCAGTTCGACGAATCGCTCCCCGAAGCGTTCGTAAAGCGCCGCCAGCAGCGCCGCGGTCCTTGCGCAGGGTGGGGCTTCCGGCGGAATTTGAGCAAGCTCGGCCAGGTTGCGGGCGTTCGATAACGCCGCATCGCAGGCGACGATCACACGCTTGCCGGTGTAAATCTGCTGTGATTCGAAGCACGACGCCAGGCCTAATCCGGCCTCCCCATCGGACTCCATCCTGACCGATTCGGTGGGGCGCATGCGCAGGCCGCCTGTGATCAGTTCCAGCGCCGCGGCGCCTGCGGCGTGGTCGCCCTGCCGCCACACTCCACAGATTCCGCTCATGCCGTTCTGTGGACCTCCTGCCACGTGCGGAACATCACCACGCACCACAGCAGCGCGGACCAGTCCCGCTGACCGCTCTGATGCTGGCCCCAGCAGCGGGTGAGGAAATTGCGGTTCAGCAGATCATCCTGAGTCGAGAACAGTTTGTGGTGGGCGAACTCCTTCAAATCGGTTCGGAACCACTCGGCCACCGGCACGGAGAATCCCTTCTTCGGCCGGTATAGAATACTGCGCGGCACCAGCCCTTCCAGCGACTTCTTGAAGATGTACTTGCCCTGGCCTCCGCGCAGTTTCAGCCGCGACGGCATACGCGCGATCAGTTCCATCAGCTTGTGGTCCAGCAGGGGGCAGCGTACTTCCAGCGAATTCGCCATGCTGGCGCGATCCACTTTTGTGAGGATGTCGTCCACCAGGTAGGTCTTCATGTCCACATACTGGATACGGGAGAGCGGATCGTCTGTCCGGGCCCGGTCAAAGTGGCCGCGCAATACATCGAGCGAGTTGTAGCCGTTCAATTCACGCAGCACTCCGCCTCCAATCAGTTGCCGTTTCATGTCGGGAGGGCAGCAGGAGATGCCGTGGAAGTAGCCTTCCAGCAGATCGTGCGAAAGGCTCTGAAAAGTGGACTTGGCGCGGAAGATCCTGGGCGCCCAGCCGAGCTTGGGATACAGCCTCCCCAGCGGGCCGAAGACCGCCCGGCGCATCGAAGCCGGCACGTGAGACCGTACCTGGTCTTCGCGCAGCGTCAGCTTATAGCGCCGGTAGCCGGCGAAGTTTTCGTCTCCGCCATCGCCTGATAGCGCCACTGTGACGTGCTGCCGGGCCAGTTGCGAGACGTAGTAGGTGGGAATCGCCGAAGAGTCGGCGAACGGCTCATCGTAGTGCCAGGCCAGCTTCGGTACCAGGTCCATCGCTTTGGGCCGCACCACCTGCTCCTTGTGGTTGGCTTCCAGTTGGCGCGCGAAACCACGCGCCTGTTCGGCTTCGTCGTAGTCGTCCTCATTGAAGCCGATCGAACAGGTGGTGACCGGCGGTTGAAACTCGTTCATTAAGGCAACCACTGAGGATGAGTCCACTCCGCCGCTTAGAAAGGCGCCCAGCGGAACCTCGCTGACCAGCCGGGACTTTACCGCAGTGCGGAATTCACTGAGGAACCGCCCGGTCCACTCGGCTTCCGGCAGTTCATCAACGTCGTTAAAATCGATGTCCCAATAAGCGACCTCGCGGAGGTTGCCGTTCTCCACAACCAGGTAGTGGGCCGGACGGAGCTTGCGAACATGCTTGTAGATAGTCTTCGGCGCCGGCACATACTGGAACGAGAAAAAGTCGGACATGGCCTCGGCATCCATCTCCCTGGAGATGCCCCCGGCCGGCCACAGCGACTTGATCTCTGAGCCGAAGACCAGCCGGTTGCCGTCCCACGAGTAATACAGCGGTTTCTTGCCGATCCGGTCGCGGGCCAGAATCAGCCGCCTGCGCCGCGCGTCCCACAACGCGATGGCGAACATGCCCCGCAGTTCGGCGAAACAGGCTTCCCCCAACTCCTCGTAGAGATGAACGATCGTCTCGGTATCGGACCGTGTCTTGAACTGATGGCCGGAGGAAAGGAATTGGCGGTTCAACTCCTGGAAGTTGTAAATCTCGCCGTTAAAAACGATCCAAACCGAGCCGTCTTCGTTGGAAAGCGGCTGCTGTCCTCCGGCAAGGTCGATGATCGACAGGCGTTGATGGGCCAGCCCGATTCCGGCCGCACTGTAGAAGCCCTGGGCGTCGGGACCGCGATGGTGCTGCGTGTCGGACATGCGCTTGAGCACGCCCGTTTCCACCGCCGTCTCCCTCCCCGGCTCGAACATTCCGCAAATGCCGCACATGGTTTAGGCGACCCCCCCGGCCACCACCGATTCCACGTTCGGTGTCCTCTGCTGGCCCGTGCCAAGTTCCACGCCCAGAACGGCCGAATACTCGCGCCGCAGTGTAGCCTCGCCCATCTCCCAATTCATGGATGTCCGGCCGAAGTTGAACGCGTTTTGCGACAGCCTGTTCCGCCGGTTTGTATCGTGGAGGGCCATCAGTGCCTGCCTGATGGCGGCGGCGCTGTACTGTTCCAGCACGAAGCCGCAGTCGGCGCGGCGCACCACGTCGGCGATTTCCCCAAAATCGCCGGTAATCAATGGGCGGCCAGCCGCAAGTGCTTCGAACAGTTTGTTGGGCGCACTGAAACGGGCGTTGGGGTTCTCCGGGTCGAAGCCGTAGTACACCACCCCGGCCGCGCAGGTATAGTTGGCGATCTCCCGCGGGCCGATGTACCCTACATAGTGGATGCGCGGATTGAGAGCGGCCCGCTGGCGCACCAGCGGTTCCAGCACCCCACCTCCGCCGACGATCACGTGTACCTGGGGGCAATGCTCGACGGCGTCCAACAACTCTTCGATCTTGCGGTCGCGCAGCAGTTGTGTGATGCACGCCACCACCAGTGCATCCTCCGGTATTCCCAGCCGGCGCAGGGTTTCTGCATTCTCCTGCGGGGTGCGCAGAAAATCCCGCTGCCGCTTCCAGTTGCCTACCACCACCGTCCGCCTGGCCCCACGAGCGGCAAAGTGCGCGCGCAGCTTCTCCCCCACCGTGATCAGCAGACCTGTCCGCCGCAGCAGCAGGTTCTCCATCCGCACCAGCAGGCGCAGCACCAGCGGATGTACGCTACCCTCCAGCATGTCGGTGAAGCTTTCATGCGCGTCATAAATCACCGGCTTGCCCTTCAGCAGGCCCAGCGCGACGCCCAGCGGCAGTGTGTCCAGGTCATGGCAATGCACGGCGTCAAAGCGTGTGCGCCAGCCCCGGTAAAGCAGTTTCAAATACAGCCATGCGTAGAAGAAGATCTGCGTGGTGCCCCGTCCGTGCCTGGATGCCAGAAATACCCGTTCCACTTCCACGCCTTCCATCGATTCCCGGGCCGGATGCTTCAAATCACGGTCCCATGCCAACAGGCGCACACGGCAGCCCGCCGCCGTAAGGGCAAGCGCTTCCTGCCGCACCCTGGGGTCCGGTTCATAGGCGTTGGTAAGCAGCATCAGCACGGATGGCATTCGGGTTCCACTTTCCGGGACTTAGTAGTAGCCCTTGTAATGGCGCTTCATCTGTGTACCTCCGTTGAGGACGGTGCCGATGATGCGAAACGCCTGGAGGTCGGCGGCCATCTTTTCGAATTCCTTGCGCGTCGTAATAAACGCGCGGGCCACCAGCAGAATCGCATCGCAGCAGCTTGCCAACAACTGCGCGTCCGTGATCACGTTGACAGGCGCTGAGTCCACAATCACCAGATCGAATCTTTCCGAAATCTGGCGCATGTGTTCGCGCAGGTCGCCGGGCTGCATCAGTTCGGCCGAGGAACTCCGCGTATTTCCGCTGAGAATAAAATGCACCGGCAGGTCGTCGCTCTTCAGAATGACGTCATCGACGGTGGCCGATCCTTCGAGCAGGTTGATCAGGCCCGGCCGGTCCTCGGCGCCAAGCCATCGGCCGACGCTGCCGCGCCGCAAGTCGCCATCCACAACCGCGACGCGGAAGCCGGGAATCATGGCGAAACTCAGCGCCAGGTTGAAGACCGTGAGCGTCTTGCCTTCCTGTGGGGTTGCGCTGGTTACCATCAGGCTGCGAAATTCGCGGATCGAATGCTGCTGCATCAGCTTCGTCCGCAGCTTCCGGTAGCGTTCCAGCACCACCTGTTCGGTGGCATGCGGGATGATGCGCGCCCTGCGGTCAATCACGAACCGGATGGGGGCGGCTGGAGGGGCGTCGGCCTCGCCACCGGCCCCCAGCGGCTGCCCGTCAATTATTTTCCATGGGTCGCGCGGGCCGTCGGCGGCGGCGATGGCCGGTTGTATGCTCTTGCCCGCGGTTCCGGCCACCAGTTCCGGACGTTGCGATTTGCCGTATATGTCTTTCAACAAGACCTTCATATCCAATCGGGAATTTCGCTGACCAATACTCAAAGGGCACGTATTGGGCCACTGTGCAGAGCGCTGTGTTGCGCACCCGGACCCCTCCACGCCGCACCGGAGTGCAAAAAAATAGGATGGTTCCCCAAAAATTCGGTTCCCCCGCCATCCCGCTACGCCCCCTGAATTTGAAACCGGTATAGCAGGTAGACACAGACAAACAGGCAGCAGATACAAAAAGCAAAACCGGCCGCCACCACCGCCTGCCGCCGCTTATTCACGCGGTCCGAATGTGTCTCGATGACCGGAATTACCTCCAGTACCGGGATGCCAGTCGCGGCGGTGATCTGTTCGGGTCCGGTGATCGATAGTCCCAACGCCTCGGTCATCAGAGCGGACATCAGTCCGAAGGCGAGCCCGGCGAGACAACCCACCAGATTGATCAATGTGCGGTTGGGGCGGCTCGGTCTTTCGGCCGGCTGAGCCGGATCGAGCACAGAGAACTTTTCGCCCTTCTGGCGCAACTCGAGCTGCGTGGCGGTTTCCGCCGAAAGCTGGTTGGCAAGCAATTCCTTGTAATGCGTCTTTGAGATCTCATAGTCGCGCTCTAGGGCCGTGATCTGCTGCTCATTCACCGGGATGGCCGAAAGCTTAGACTGATAGCTGCCCACCATGCGCGCCAACCGCTCCCGCTCCTGTTTGTGCTGATCGATCTCGGTTTGCAGCGCGCGCAACTGGGACTCCAGCACCGGATTGGCGTATCCACCGGGAGGAGCGGCAGGGCGCCTGCGTACGGGTGCTTCAGGCGCCGGCGCGGACACAACGACGGGCTCGACAGGCGCCAGGCTCGCCTGTGCCGCCTGATTTGCTTCTTCCTCTTCGATCTGGCGCCGCAGCTTCCTCACGTCCGGATGCTGATCACTGTAGCGGGCCAACAGCAACTTCATGCGCTCCTTCATGCGGGCCAGCGGCGTGGGAGGCGGCGGGGCACTCAGCACGGGAGTCCTGGCGGCGGCGGGGATCTTGGGTTGCCCGTCGTCCAGATCCACTACTGGCGGCGGGGCTGAGGCCATCATGGACTGCAGATAGCTCTTCTGCTGCTCGGCTCGCGCCAGCGCTTCACTCTCCATCTGCAATTGCGACTGAAGCTGGCCCAGAATCTGCAGGCTGGCCGCTTCCTGCTGGGGCATTGAGCCGATGTGTTTTAGTTTAAAATCCCGAAGTTTTGCCTCTTGTATCTCCAGGGCCTTTCGCGTCTCCTCCAGTTGGTTCCCCAGAAAGTCCGTGGTGCCGGTGGCCTGCTGTTCCCTGGCCTTGAGATTTTCTTCGATGAACAGCGAGGCAAGCTGATTGGCCACCTGCGCCACCAGGCGCGGATCACGGCCGCTGTAGCTGATACGGAATGCCTGCAGATCCTGGCTTGCGCCAAAGTCGCTCAGCACGTTGACCCCGATATCGCGGCGCATCAGCGTGATGACATCCTCGCGCGCCATCGTCCTGCGTTCCTGAGGGTAAAGGTTCAGGCTCTCCACAATTTTCTGCAGCCGCGTAGCGCTCAGAATCTGCTGGGAAAGCGTGCCGAGGCGGTTACGCACATCGCCCGTTACCGTGGAGCGCACATAGGCCTCAGGGACTTTCTGCGGGTCCACCAGGATCACCGTTTCCGAACTGTAGATGTTAGGGAGGCGGCTGGAAATGCCTGCCGTGCTGAGGGCGATGACGGAAAAGACGCTCAAGGCCAACCACTTGCGATGCCAGATCAGCCTTGCAAAGTGTTCAATGGCCCAATGATTCGATGAGCCGCCCGAACTGGTCATTCGTGGCCGCTTCGGCTCGCTGCGGACGCTGGTGCTCTCCATTCCCTGAAACTAAGAGCAAACTGGAAGCCAAATTCGGATTCCCTTCCGCAAAAAACACAACAGGGAAGCCCGGTTCAAGAGGCTTCCCTGTCTGTTTCCCGCGGTAAGTTTTTCGTAACTCTTAAGCAGCCCGCGCCTTGCGCCGCAGTCCTGCCACCACCGCCACCAGCACTCCACTCAGCAGAACAACCGATGCCGGTTCCGGAGTGACGTTGATGGCCGCGTTGAAGCTGGACGTCCCGTTGGCGTTGGCCGAGATCGTCACAACCTGGGTCAGCGAGTAGTTACCCGCCGGCACCACCTGCACCCCGCCCGCACCGGCTGAGAACGCACCGCCCGGTCCGAACTGAAGCAGATTGCCGATCGCCGTATTCTGCGAGTTCAGGCCATTGTTCGGGTCGAAGTAGCCCTGGTAGGTAAGGCTGTGGCCGTTCGCCAGGGTTCCACCAATGTGGGAATCGAACCCGAATGCAACCGGGCCGTTGTAGTCGGTCGCGCTGAAGGTGATCGTGAGCGGACCGGGATTCCCGCCAGTCGTATTGTAAGTGTTAACCGAATTCAAATCGATCAGCGGATTGGTGCCCACTGTGCCCGTGCTGACGTTCAGGGTCCAGTTTCCAATCGACCCGATATAGGTGACTTGTCCGGCCGCCGGATTCGAGTCAATGTGCGTCGCGGGCAACACCGGGACGAAATCCTGATCGTTCACAACGATCGTTGTCCCGCCGCTCGAAAGTGTCAGTTGGATCGCAGCGCTTGCCCCTGACGCTCCCGCTAGCGCCATCGCGACCGCTCCGATTAGAAATTGCAGTTTTCGCATCGTTTCGCCTCTCCTTGTTTGTTTCCTGCCTGCCGACGCATATTCCAGCAATTCAATGGCCAATTCGAGTATCGCTCCAAAATATTGATTCTAAATGGGATCGAAACGGCTTGCCTCTGTTTCCACTCCAGTCCCCATTCCCGAACTTGGGGACTCTTGGAGAAAAGGCGGGTGATCGTTCAGTTCGCCTGGCTCAACACTTTCTGCGCCGCCTCGGCCTCGGGAACCCTCGAATTCACCTTCAGCGCCGCCTGCAGGGTGGACTCGCCGCGCTTGCGGTCGCCCGCCATCGCATACGCCATCGCCAGGTGGTATTTCGAAACCACGCTTCTGGAGTTCGCCGTTGCCCGCTCCAGGTAGGGGATCGCCGAGCGGTAGAGCCCCTTGCGGTACAGCACCCAACCAAGCGTATCGCAGTAGTCCGGATCGTCCGGCGACAGTTCCACGGCTCGTTGTGCGTGCTTCAGCGCCTCCTCGGTCTCCTTGGCGTGCTCAATCAGCAGGTAGGCCAGGTTATTCGCCGCCTGGGCATCGTTGGGATTGGAGGAAACCGCCTTGCGGTACTCGGCGATGGCGCGCGGGTAGTTTCCTTTCATCGTCTCGAGGTTGCCCAGCCACAGTGGCGCCAGGACGTTTGAGGGGTCACTGGCGGCGAGCGATTCCAGGCGTTTGCGCGCATCATCCACCTTGCCCTGCATCACTTCCACCTGCGCCAGCGTGAGGTCGGTTTGCAAAAATTTCGGATCGGCGGCTTTGGCCGCGTCCAGGGCCCGCCGCGCGCCTTCCAGATCCATGTTCTGAAGCAGCATCGCACCCAGATACTCCTGCATCAGCGCCGACTTGGGATTCATGGCCGCGTAGGCCTTCACGGTCTTTAGCGCCAGGTCGCGGTCCTTCTGCGCCAGGAAGCTGTTGCTCAACGCCTTCAGGGCCCGAAGATCGCCCGGATCCTGCTTCAATGCCTCTTCAAGCGACGCCCGCGCGCCGGCGGCGTTGTTTGAGCGAAGTTTCCACATCGCGTCCTGGACCAGCAGGTCATTGGTCCGGCTTTCCCCCAGCCCGGCGTCAATGCCCTGCCGCATGGCCGCCATCTCGCCCATCGCCCAATGGGCCCAGTTTCGTTGCACAAGCAGCGGCAGAGCGGCCTTTTGGAACTGCGGAGCGCTGTTCACTACGTTGAGGGCCGCTTTGGCCTCCTTGCCCGCGATGAGGCTTTCGGCCAGCTCCACGCGCACCGGAAGCAGCGCCGGGTTCAGGCGCAGCGCCTCTTCCATCTCCTGCCGGTAAGTCAGCAGTGACCCTTTGGCCCGATTCAGTTTCGCGGTGATGTATCGCACCTCCGGCGAGGTGGGCCGCAGTTTTCTCACCGCGTTCACGTCGGTTTCGGCCTGCGCGTACTGCTTCTCTTCGATGAGTATCTCGGCGCGCTGCAACAACGCGTCACTATCCCTTTCGAACTTCTTCAGGGCTCTTTCCAGCACCTTTCTGGCGTCGTCTTTCCTTCCCAGGGCCCGATACACCACCACCAGATTCGTCCGGATCTGCCGGTCGTCGGGATACTGGCCGGCCAGCCGTTCCAATTCCTTCGCCGCTTCCGCGCTCCGGTTTTCGTCATACAGGAAGGCCGCGTAGATGGACCGGAAGGACTCGGTTGCCGAGAGCTTTTTGAACATCTGCTCCGCCTCCGGTTTTCTTCCCTGGTTGGCCAGCAGCCGGGCCAGGTCCAACATCGCCGGACCGTTGGCGGCATCGGTGGCCAGCACCTTCCGCAGTTGCTCCTCGGCCTCGGTCCAGCGCCTCTGATCGGCGTAGAAGCCGGCCAGCACGCGCGGCAGTTCCGAAGACTTGGGCGCCGCCGCGGCTGCCTGCTTCAGCACGTCCTCAGCCGCCTTCGTCTCGCCCTGGATCATCTTCGCCCGCGCCAGCGTCAGCGTCGAGATCAATTCTCCCGGCGACTGCATGATCACTTTTTCGAGCGTCTGAACCGCGTTTTCGATCCTGCCCAACCGCAATTCGGTTAACGCCAGCGTGTTCAGCGTGTCAACGTCGGGTTTGCCACCCGCCAGCAGCTTTTCAAGCTTGCTGTTGGCGTCACGCACGATTTTGTCGTCCTCTGACGCCGCCATCATCTGCGCCACCTTCAGCCGCGCTTCGGCATGGTTCGGGTTCACGCTCAGCGCCTTCTGAAACGCTTCGTAGGCGGAGCGGTAATCCTGCATCCCCGCATACACCAGCCCCATCTGGTAGTAGGGATCGGCAGCCTCCTTGGGAACCGCCTGTGCTGCGTTACGCAACTCCAGAAGCGCGCGCTGGTAGTCGCGTTTGGCCACCAGTTCCTTACCCTTGGAAAGAAATCGTGTGCGCCTGGCCTCGGGCGTTTCGCCGCAGCCGCACATCATCAGCGCGCAAAACGCGGCGCCGGCCAGGACTCTGTTCCGGTACTTCATTGATTTTCTCCACTCGCCCCGGCGGTGTCTTCGGGATTGCCGAATCCCCGCTCGGCTGGCGACCAACTGTAGGTGATAATGATGCCCGTCTGTGTCCGGTCCGGCCCCAGCACAAAGAATTGTTGGGGATATTGCAGGTAGCGGAAGCCGACGCTGATCATCGAGTGCGCATCCAGGGCCTTGGCCAGCGCCGCAAAGCCAGTCCAGCTTCCTGAGTTCAGAAAGCGCGGGCCAGTAAGCTGAGAGTAGCCGCCGGTGCCCGAAACCGAAATGCTGCTGCCGGGACGGCGCCAGGTCCAGGCGCCCGTACCGGTGATGGTGGCGTTGGCGCCGAGGCCGAAAATATCCGAAACCGACCGGTCAAACGACGCCACCAGCGTGTGGGAATACAGTTTGTACCCCACCGCGCCGCCGAATTCATGTTGGGCGAACGAACCTTGCTGGAACAGATCCGTTACCGGCACGTAGCGGCCCATTCCGGCCATGCCACGCAGGAACAGATTGGGCGTCATCTTGCGCCCCAACGAAACGGTGACGTGCGTCGTGTAACCGTCCTGAATGCCAGAGAACGTACGCACGGCCGACAGGTTTGCTCCCAAAGTCGTGCGAGGCGTAAGCGCGTAGGACCAGTTCAGGCTCCCCATCCCCGTAGTCGACCGCAGGAGCTGCGAACTGAGTTGGTCGGCCGCCGGATTCGCGCTATCGCGATCGTTGAGGAATTGTGTCTGAACTCCATTAAAAGAAAGGCGGAAAGACGACCGCGTGGAATGCTCGTAAACCAGCGCCGCCGCCATTCCTACGCTCAGCAATCGCGATCCGAAGACGTAGGCCGCCTCGGGCGAGTTCGCCAGCGGCGCGGCGCCTGCCAGAGCGGCCAGTTGCGAATTTCCCGCCGCGTTGCCGAGAATCGCCGATACGAGGTCGTCAAACGAGGCCTGGGCCGAGGACAGCCTGCCGGCCGGGGTTTGGGAAAACAGGAGTTGGCTGAAGTCGCTGGCGATTCCCTGAAATGAGCCGCTTAGGCCCCACTTGGCCCCGAGCCTTCCATGACCGTAAGCGCTCAGGGAGTGATTCAGGGACTGGTAGCCCGACAGGTTGAAAGAGCGAACCATCGATGGAGAATAGACCACCGATATTTGCGAAGATTGGCCCTGCCTGGCCCATCCCATCGATGCCCCGCCCTGCGCCATCAGTGGACGAACACCGGAAAGGCCCGGCTGCAATCCGGTCAGTCCCAGCAGCGAAGCTCCGGAAAAATAGGCGAATGAGCCGCTTACGCCGTATAGATGCACACCCGCTCCCCGCGTACTGAGCGGGTTGAAGTTGTCCAACTCAAAGCTCTGCGCTTGAGCAAGGCTCGCGTACAGCAGAGCCAGGGCGATCGCGAAAGGCGCTGGCGTTTTCATTGGCTTCGCGATCTTAGGGCAGTTTTCGTTCCAAAGCCTGAGACTCGTTCGCTTTGTTCACACCTGAGCTGAGACGCTGGCACTGCTGCCCGCTCTTGGGGAACAAAGGCGAATCTTTTACACTCCGGACGCTCACTCCAGACGCGGCTTGAGCGCACAGATGGCACTGGAACGAAACGTGCACCCGAGTCTGCTTTCGAATGGTATCGGACTCACCCGCCCGCCACGACCAATCCGCCCCCGCGGCGTTGCCCGCCACCCGGTCTCCCCTGTTGCCGGCCATTGCCATCGGCCTGGCGGTGGTGTTGATCGGCATGTTGTATTGGGAAATTCTGGCCGACATGGCGCGTGACTGGTGGAACGAAGATGCCCTGTCCCACGGTATGCTTCTGCCGCCGCTGGCCGCCTACATCGCCTGGCTGAATCGCGAGACGACCCTTCGGCTGCCGGTCTCGCCTGCCTGGTCCGGTCTGCTCGTCATTCTGTTGGCCTGTCTCACGCTGCTGACGGGAAAACTGGCCTCAGAGTTTTTCATGGCGCGGTTCTCGTTCGTGATCCTGGTGGCCGGCCTGATTCTGACGTTCTGGGGCAAGGCGAGGATGCGTTCGCTCGCTCTGCCGCTGCTGCTGCTGGCCGCCATGGTTCCGCTGCCCTCGGTGGTGTACAACCGGCTGGCCGCGCCGCTGCAGTTACTAACTTCTGAAATTTCCACCCATATCGCGCAGTTTCTTGGTGTGTCCCTTTACCGGGACGGAAACATTATCCAATTGGCCGGCACGACGTTGGGCGTGGCCGAGGCCTGCAGCGGGCTCAATTCGCTTTCCGCCCTGATGGTCGGTGGTATTCTGCTCGGCTTTCTGCTCTGCACGTCCATCCTCAGCCGGGTCCTGCTGTTTCTCTCCTCCTTGCCCTTCGCAGTGGCCGTGAATATTGTGCGCGTCGCCGGCACCGCCGTCGCCGCCGACTACGATCAGAAGTTCGCCAACGGCTTCTATCACTCCTTCTCCGGCTGGCTGGTTTTCGTGGCCGGTTTTGGCCTGCTGTACCTGTTCGCCCGCCTGCTTCATGCCTTCATTGATCCCAGGATTTCCGCCAATGCCCCACACGCCTGATAAACAGACCGCGATCTCATATGTGATTACGATGGCCCTGCTGCTGGGCGCCATGATCGCCGGCGGCGTGGTGTCGCGCCGTATCCCGCAGCCTCTCGCCGAACCGCTGGACAGCATCGGAGCCGATATCCTCGGTTGGAAGCAGGTGCGCGACCATGACCTGCCGCCCTATTCTCTGCGCGCCCTGAAACCCACATCCTACCTGGTCCGCACTTACAGCAAGGGCGGCGAAGATCTGGATGTCTTCATCGCCTTCTATGCCCAGCAGCGCTCGGGCGAGAGCATGCATTCACCCAAGCATTGCCTGCCGGGGGGCGGCTGGGAAATCTGGAACCTCGATTCGGCCCTCATTCCCGCCGATGGCGGCGCCGTGCGGGTGAACAAGTACTCGATTCAGAACTCCGGGCGAAGGATGCTCATGTTCTACTGGTACCAGTCAAAGGACCGCATCGTTGCCGATGAATACATGGCCAAGGTGCTGCTGGCCAGGGACACGCTGCTCACCGGCCACACCGCGGGATCGATCGTGCGCATCACCCTGGCCGACACACCGCAGGGAAACGCCGATGGAGTGGCCTTCGCCTCCAGGCTGATCGGCGAGGTGAACCGCTGTTTCGGCCGCCGCCAGGCTGTGACTGCGGGATTCCCTTCGGGCGGACTTTTTCCCGACATGTGGCACTTCGTTCAAGATGGCCGTTCGGGCCTTCGATAGTACTTTTGGCTAGAAGGTCCTGTTCGCGGCGCAAGAAAGCCGATCACAGTGCCCGCGTTTTCGCACTTTGCACCAAAGCTTCGGTATTGTTCACACCCTTTTCCGGGCGGCATTCCCCCGCGTCAGCGGGTAGCTAAATGGCTGTTGATGTGCAACGGATCTCGGCAAACACGCTGTCCGTTGGCGGCAGCCCGGAGGAACTCGGAGTCATGATCAACGCCATCAGTGTCGATGTCGAGGAATATTTTCATCCAGAAGAAGTGCGCTCCGTCGTCGCCGAGAGCATGTGGTCAGCGTTTCCGTCAAGGATCAGCGATCAGGTGGACCGTGTGCTGGACCTTTTGGACAAGCACGACGTGAAAGCGACGTTCTTCGTATTAGGCTGGGTGGCCCGCAACAAGCCGAGAGTGATCCGCCGCATCGCCCAGCGCGGCCATGAGATTGGCTGCCACAGTTTTTCCCACCGCATGGTGTATCAACTGACGCCGCGCCAGTTCCGTGAGGATACCAATCGCGCACTGAGCGCCATTGAGGACGCCTGCGGGGCCAAGGTCACCGCTTATCGCGCCCCCAGCTATTCGATCACCAATGATTGCATCTGGGCGTTGGAAGTGTTGGTGGAAGCGGGCTTCACCAATGACTCCAGCATCTATCCGATTCGCCACGACCGTTACGGGATTCCCGGCTTTCACCGGCATGCGGCCGTGCTCGATACGCCGGCCGGCGCAATCCAGGAAATTCCCATCGCCACGGTGGAAGTCGGCGACATCGCCGTCACGCCCATCGGTGGGGGTGGGTACCTTCGGCTGTTGCCGTATCGCTATACCGCGGCCGGCATCCGCCGTGTGAACCGCAGTGAACAGCGGCCTGTCTGTCTCTACTTTCACCCCTGGGAACTCGACCCCGAGCAGCCCCGGTTGGCCGATGGTTTCGTATCCCGTTTGAGAACCTACAGCGGCCTGGAGACAATGGAGCGTAAGATCGACCGCCTGCTCGGCGAGTTCGAGTTTTCCACGCTTTCGAGCGTCTTTCCGCTGCCGGAAAGTGTCCTCAACGGCGCCCGTGTTCCGCTCAACTACGCCTCATGACGTCCGCAAGACCCGTGCTTGTTCCATCCGCCAAACCGGCGGTTCTGCAGTTCGATGTCACACCGGATCCCGCGCGCGAGTGGGACGACTACGTGTGTGCGCACCCGTTTGGCACGCCCTTCCATCTCACCGCCTGGAAGGACTCCATCCGGGAGACGTTCGGATATCAGCCCATGTACGTCTCCGTCCGCCGCAACGGCCGGCTGGCAGGCGTGACGCCGCTGTTTCTGGTGAAGGGGCTACTTACCGGCAAGGCGCTGATCTCGACGCCGTTCGCCGTCTATGGGGGCGCCCTTGCCGATGATGAGGCCATCTATTCCGCCATCGGTGAATACCTGCGGGGAATGGGGACCCGGCTCGGCGTGCAGTATGTTGAGATGCGCAACGCACATCCCGGGCAGGTGCTTGGTTTTTCGCCGGCGCCGCGTTACGTCACATTCACCCAACAGATAGGCCCGGACCAGGACGCCGTGCTGGAGAGCATTCCCCGCAAGACACGGCGCATGGTGCGTAAGTCGATGGGACAGAACCTGGATGTTCACGTCGAAACCGCCGATCCGCGGCCCTTTGAGGATCTCTACCTTACCAACCTCCGGCGGCTGGGGACACCCGCGTTTCCGTCCAGCCACTTCCGCAATCTGTTGAAGCATTTTCGCGGATCCATCGACATCCGCGAGTACCGCAGCGGCGATCGTCTGGCCGCAGCCGTCCTCACCTTCTACTTTCGCGGCCAGGTGATGCCCTACTACGGCGCCTCCGAGCCCACGCTCAACGCGCTGGCCCCCAACAACTTCATGTACTTCGACCTCATGCGCTGGGGCGGTGCAAACGGATTCCACACCTTCGATTTCGGACGCAGCAAAAAGGAAGTTGGCGGGTCCTACGATTTCAAGTCGCACTGGGGGATGACGGAACGCGACCTGCCGTATGAGATGTTGCTGGTGCGGCGCAAGGAACTGCCGAATAACAGTCCGGCGAACCCGCTCTTCCGCCTGCCCATTCTGTTGTGGCAGCGGCTGCCCCTCTGGCTGACGCGCCGGCTTGGTCCCTCACTCATTCGCCTGGTGCCTTGATCGGCGCAGCGGTGTTTTATACTGCGGCATGCGCTTCCGCATTGTGAGTTGCCTTTTTCTGGCAGCCGCGGCTGCCGGCCAGACCCCATCAGAGCTTGCCTACAAGCAGCCCTACAAGCAGATGGAGTGGCCGCGGCCGGCCGCCTCCGCCGCGGGAACTCCCGCGGGTCCGTGGAATTTTATCCAGGTCGCAGCGGTGGCCGCCACGCCCCAAGGCAACATCCTGGTGCTGCATCGCG
>JANRLE010000286.1:0-23102 GCA_033762895.1 Bryobacteraceae bacterium
GCGCATTGGTGAATATGCCATCGTCGCCATGCCGGGTGAGCCGTTTGCGGAAATCGGCGTGGCGATCAAGAAGTCGTCACCTTTCGCCGTTACCATGTTCTGCGGCTATTCCACGGGCGCCGGCGGCGATTATATGCCCACAGCCGATGAGTATCAGCATGGCGGGTATGAAGTGGAACGGACGCTATATGATCCCGGCGCCGATGCCAGGATCATTGAGTCGGGCAAACGGCTTCTACAGCAGGTGCGTTAAAAACGCAGTTCGGCAAGTTCGATCCTCGCCGCCCAGCGCATCGCCGCGCCTCGCACCATCGGATCCAGCGCCGTCGCGGTTGCCGTGATTTCCAGATTCATCGCGGCATCGCTGCGATGAATCACGTTGACCTTTGCCCCCGAGATGATGACGGGGCCCGCACCGGTCCGCTGCGCTATCCCGGTGGCCTCAAAGGCTGCCTGTTCGGCGCCCGTCTCGCTTCGGCCGATGACGAGCATACGATAGGCCACTGCCGAGTTCTCCGCTACCGCCAACGGCGCTTCGCCCACAAGACGCAGGACTGCCGGTTGTCCGCCAGTGGTGGCGGCGCGGGCCGTCAGCACGCCTGACTGCGCAAACGAACCCGCGCCGATCACGTCTTCACCGGCCCGCAGCGCCCGCGCCTCCAGTCCCTGTGCCCGCGAGTAGTCGGCCTCCGCCCGATTCCGGTGCCCTCCTGTCACGGCGGCGAAGCGGCCCGTGGCCCGGTTGTCCATTCCGCCGGAGACGTTGGCCCAGAAGCCCACCGGATCACTCAAGTGATTGCGGTTGTCGCGAAGCGTGATGTTCTCCGGCGGCTGCCATGCGCCGGGGGCGTTCACCATCACCACTTCCTTACCCGTGGAGTCGTCGATTCGCACGTTACCGGCCACCAGCCCGTTGGTGGACCTGCGCCAGCAGTGGATGGCGCGCCCGCCGCTCTTGATCACGTTGCCGATCACCTCATACTGATCGAGGTTGAAGTTCGGTTCGATCGAGGTTGTGGCCGTCTCCATGTAGTTGAAGTTGCAGCGGACCTTGCTGAGCCGCCCGCGATGGGAAGGATGCCCGAGCAGATATCCCGAACCCAACGGGTTGATCGTGCGCGTGGAGGTGATCGAAATGTTCTCCGCGTCGAAGGACTCGCCCGGACCGGTGCCGCCGCCCTGCAGGAACCTGCCCGTGTGCTCGCCATAGAGCATCACGGACCGGTTGGTGTTTATCATGGTGATGCCTTCAATCTCCACGTTGCGCACGCGGCCGTGCACCAGCACGCAGGCATTGATGTTTTTCACCAGGAATCCGGGTTGAACGTTGTTCTGGATATTCAGATCGATGACGCCTTTTCCGGAAATGCGCACGCCATCAACGTATTCCTTTTGCAGGCCATGCCCCACGCGGATGCCGTAGGCCTCCCTGCCGTCATAGGTGATGAACCAGAGGCTGTTCAGACTATGGCCGCTGGTATGGTCAAAGCGGACTTGGACGCCGTTGGAAAGCGTCTGCCATTGCCCGGTCACCGGCACTTTGCGATGTTTCACATCAAACGCCGCGCCCGAACCCCACTGGAACGTGTCGGGGGCTCCGTCCTTGCCCACGCTGTCGATCTGGATGGTGAAGATGGTGGGTCCGAGGGCGAGATCGTAGTTCCCGCCGGCGGAGAAATCGTCGATCGTTTTTGGCGCTCCGTGATCGGTAGTGATTTCCGGATCGGGAAGCAGCACCGTGTGCCGGTCTGCCAGCTTCAACGTGGAGCCCGCCATCAGTTCGATGTCGAGCGGCTTGTCGACATAGAGCAGAGACTGGTGCCTGCGCAGGGGATGCACGTGTTTCCCCGGAAGGAAGACCAGCCGGTCGCCAGGGGCGGCGCGATCGGCTGCCGCCTGCGGGTCATCGCCGGGGCGGACGCGATGTTCGGCGCCGAAAGCCAACACGCCGGCCGAGACCGCTGCGAAAAGAGAGAGAGGCATCCTAAGAGACATATTTCGACACAAACTGGATGATACGCGATTGCGTGGCTCCACCTGCAGCCGCTTTCTGTAGGTAACCTATCAGGAGGTGCGTTCAACCATGAAAAGCTTCCTGGCCCTTCTTCTGCCCGTCTTGAGCCTCTTTGCTCAAACCAGCGGCGTCCAAACCAGCGACCTCGACTTTCTCTCCAACCACACCGACTACCGCCAGTTCCGGACTCAGTGGTCCGATAAGATCCGCAACGAAGCATTGCGCCTGCTGGAGGCGCGCAGCCAGACTGTGCAATCGCTCAAGACGCCGGAGGAGGTGGCCGCGCGCCGCCGCCTGATTCGTGAGCGGCTCACGGCGGCGCTGGGCGGCTTTCCCGAAAAGACGCCGCTGAGGGCCCGCACCACGGGCATTCTGGACCGTCCGGACTACCGCGTGGAAAAGGTGATCTTCGAGAGCCAGCCGGGTTTCTACGTGACGGCGAATCTCTATCTGCCCAAGTCCGGCACGGCTCCGTTTCCGGCGATCCTGTTTCCGCTTGGCCATGAAACGCCTGGCGCCAAGGCCTATCCGGTGTGGCAGCAGTTTCTCATCTCGATGGTCAAGCGCGGCTATGTGTGCCTGGCCTGGGATACGCTCGGCCAGGGGGAACGCATTCAGCTTTACGACGAGGATTTCGAGCGGTCAAAGGTGATTGCCTCCACCACCGAGCACACGATGATGGGGACGCAGACTCTGCTCATCGGCGATGCGCTGGCCCGCTACACCATCTGGGACGGCATTCGCGCGCTGGACTATCTGGTCTCGCGCAAGGAGGTGGATGCCGGCCGCATTGGCCTCACGGGCAACTCCGGCGGCGGCACGCACACGGCATACCTGGGCGCCATGGATGACCGCTTCGCTGCCGCGGCGCCTTCCTGCTACATCACCTCCTGGAGCCGGCTGCTGACGACCATCGGGCCGCAGGACGCCGAGCAGTGCATCCCACCGTCGATCGCCGACGGCCTGGACCACGGCGATTTTATCCTGCCCTTCGCCCCCAAGCCCTACCTGATGCTGTCGGCCATTCGCGATTTCTTTTCCATCTCCGGAGCGCGGGAAACGCAGGCCGAAGCCCGCGGCATCTACCGCATCCTGGACGCCGAATCGAAGGTCGGCATGGTGGAAGCCGACGACGGCCACGGCTATTCCAAGCCCCGCCGCCTGGCCGCTTATCGCTTCTTCGGCAAGTGGCTGAAGGGCGCCGAGGATGAAGGCGAGCCGGACTTCGAAGTCAATGCCGAAGAGGATTTGTGGGCCACGCCCAGCGGTCAGGTGGCCACTTCGCTGGGCGGCGAGACGGTATTCTCGCTCAATCTCAAACGCGCTGATCAGCTTGCCGACGGGCGTGGGAAGATCACGGCGGCCGAAGTCGGCCGCATTATCGGATATGAGCCGCCCTCCGGGCAGCCGCACCTGCGTCCGTTCGGCCGTCTTGTGCGCGAAGGCTATGTGATCGAAAAGGGCACTTATGAAAGCGAACCGGGGGTGGAAATTCCCGCGCTGCTCTACCTGCCCGATAAGCCCAACTCCAGCGGACAGGCGGCGATTTTCATCCACGGCCAGGGCAAGTCCGCGGCGCACGCCGATGTCGAGTCACTGGTGAAAACGGGCATTCCGGTGCTTTCCATTGATGCGCGGGGCTTCGGTGAAACGGGCCCGCCCGGCGACCGGGCCGCGGACTGGGCCCGCTACTTTGGCAATTATGGACCCGCCATGACGGCCCTGCTCAGCGGCAGGACGCTTACCGCGATGCGCGCGTTGGACATCATCCGGGGAGTGGATCTGCTGTCGGGGAGGGCTACCGAGGTGATCGCCTTTGCGCGTGAGAGAGGCGGGATCCCGCTGCTGCATGCCGCCGTGCTCGATCCGCGCATCAAGTCCGTCGCCATTGAGGGCTCACTGGTCTCCTACCGTTCAGTGATTGACCGGCGCGTCCATCGTTCCGTATTCGAGCACGTCGTTCGCGGCGTTCTCAAGCATTATGACCTGCCGGAGTTGGCCGGCCTGATCGCGCCGCGCCCGGTGATGCTGGCCGGCGGTGTGGACCCGATGGGCCAGCCGCTTGCATGGCCGGATTTCCAACGGCAGTACAGCGGCGCCGGCGCGAATGTGAAGCTGGTGCGGAGGGAACCCGGGCAATCGACGGCGGCACTATTCCGCCAGACACGCTAGTCCTACAGCATTCTTAGTAATGGAACTCCCGCCATAAGTACCGGAAAGAACGGTACTGCGCGTTGCCGGGGGGAAGGGCTAAAATCAGTCCTGGATGCAGCTTAAAGTCGCCATCGTGGGGTGCGGCAAGATCGCCGACGGCCACGTCGAAGAGATTCAGAAAATGCCCGAGCGGGCGTGTGTGGTCGCGGCCTGCGACCGCGAACTGTTGATTGCCGAACAGCTCTGCATGCGCTATGGCATCCCGGCCAAATACGACGATTTCACCGCGCTGCTGGAGCGGGAAAAACCGGACGTGGTACATATCACCACGCCGCCGCAATCGCACCTGGCACTTACAAAGCAGTCCATCGACGCCGGCTGTCACGTATTTGTGGAAAAGCCGTTTGCGATGAACTTAGCCGAAACGCGGGAGATGCTGGACTATGCCGAAGCGCACCGTAAGAAGGTGACGCTCGGCTACCGCACCTTTTTTGATCCGCCGGCGCTGGCGATGCGGCGCCTGGTGGCCGAGGGCGTAATCGGTGAACCGGTGCATCTGGAAAGCCACTACGGTTACGATCTTACCGGGCAGTTCGGACAGGCATTGATTTCCGACCCCAACCATTGGGTGCACAAACTGCCGGGCAAGCTGTTTCACAACATCATTGACCACCTTCTGAACAAAGTGGTGGAGTTTATTCCCGACGATGAGCCGGAAGTGATTGTGCATGCTTCGTCGATCCGTCCGCAGAAGTTCGGCGACTCCCGCGACCTGTTGAAGGACGAGTTGCGGCTGATGATCCACGGCGAGCGTGTGACCGCATTCGGAACATTCTCCTCCCACATCCGCCCGGTGCGTGAATCGCTGCGTCTGTATGGCACGAAAAACACGGCGCACATCGATTGGGGAATGCGCGCGGTGACGCTGGAGGCGGTTGGGAAGCTGCCTTCGGCCATTGGCCGGCTGGTGCCGCCTTTCGACATGGCGCGGTCCTACTTCCGCGAGGGGATGAGGAATGTGTGGAAGTTCGCCAAAGCCGATTTCCACTATTTCGCCGGCATGCACACGCTGATTGCGCGGTTCTACGACTCGATCCTGCACGATCTTCCGGTTCCCTACGCCTACCGCGATATCATTCGCGTGTCGCGGCTGCTGGACCAGATTTTTTCCCGCATTGAACAGGGTCACGAAACCAGGGCCTTTGCGGTGGGAGCCGGGCGATGAAGATTCTGGTCACCGGGGCGGCCGGATTTCTGGGATCGATTCTGACCGAACGACTGCTGGCGCGTGGAGAAAAGGACATTCGGGTCTTTATACGTCCGGGGCCGAAACGGGCGAAGCTGGAGGCGATCGCCGCGCGTTACCCTGACGCCAACGTGGAGTTCTTCACCGGAAACCTGATCTCGGCCCCCGACTGCGCCCGCGCGGTGGCCGGTGTCGATACCGTCTATCATCTGGCGGCGGCCATGAGCGGCGCCGCGGCGGACATGTTCCTGCATACGGTGGTGGCTTCCAAATACCTGCTGGACGCCATCGCGGCCCAAGGCCGGCCGATCCGCACCGTGCTGGTCAGCTCCTTCAGCGTGTACGGCGTGGCTTCGCTTGGCCGCCGGGCGCGCGTCGACGAAAAGACGCCGCTCGAGCCGCATCCGGAACGCCGCGATCTTTACGCGCAGGCCAAACTCCGGCAGGAGAAGCTTTTCTGGGAATACCGGGAAAAGTACGGCATTCCGGTCACCGTGTTGCGGCCCGGCGTCATCTATGGGCCCGGGGCCAAGCCGTTCTCCAACCGCATTGGGCTGAACCTGTTCGGTCTTTTTCTTCACCTGGGGGGCCGCAATCACCTTCCTCTCACCTATGTGGAGAACTGCGCCGACGCCATCCTGACAGCCGGGTCCAGGCCCGAAGCTGAAGGTGAGGTTTACAACGTGGTGGACGACGACCTGCCCACCTGCTCAGAGTTTCTCAAGACCTACCGGAGGGAAGTGGAGCGGCTGCGGGTGATCCGCATGCCCTACTTCGCCACGATGATGATGTCGCGGGCTGTGGAGCGTTATCACCACTGGTCAAAAGGCCAGCTTCCGGCGGTGTTCACACCCTACAAGACGGCATCGATGTGGGCTGGCAACACGTTTTCCAACGCGAAGTTGAAGAGCCTTGGCTGGAAGCCCCACGTGGCCACGCACGACGCGATCCGGCACGCGTTGAAGAGCTACAAAGCTTCGCTCGGTTCATAGCCGCCCGCCGGCCAAAGCTAGACTGGTAGGCAGTGCGACGCATTGTGGTTTTGCTGTGTGCTCCGGCCGTATTCGCCGCCGATGATCCGATCGCGCGCGGATACGATCATTTCTACAACCTGGAGTTCGACCAGGCGGTGGAGCAGTTCGCCGCGGCCATCGCCAACACCCCAGGCAATCCGCAGGCGCACAATCATCTTGCGCACGCCATTCTTTACCGCGAGATGCTGCGCAGCGGGGCGCTCGAAAGCGAACTGGTCACCGGCACGAATCCGTTTCTCAAGCGTGAGCGGCTCAAGCCGAGCATCGAGGACCAGAAGCGATTTGAGGCGGCCATCGCCAGGGCTCTGGAGTTGTCCGAGGCGAGGGTGAAGACCACGCCGCGGGATGCCGATGCCTGGTATGCGCGAGGCGTGTCGCTGGGACTGCGCGGCAACTACAACTTTCTGGTCAGGAAGGCCTGGATGGACGCTTTGCGCGACATCACCGACGCGCGAAAATCGCACGCCAGGGTGACGGAACTTGAGCCCCCGCGCGTGGACGCGCGTTTGATTCAGGGCGTGCATGACTATGTGGTGGGAAGCCTGCCGTTCTTCTATAAGATGCTGGGCTTCGTGGTGGGATTTCGCGGAGACAGAGAAGGCGGAATCCGCACCCTGCGGGAGGTTGCGGCCAAGGGGCGCGACAATCGCACCGACGCCGAAGTACTGCTGGCGGCTGTGTACCGGCGGGAGCGCCGGGCGGCCGAGGCGATCCCGCTGCTGAAGGATCTGATCCGCCGCTACCCGCGCAACTATCTATTTCGCCTGGAGATCGTGCAGATGTACAGCGATTCCGGCGATAAGGAGAGTGCGCTCACTGAGTTGCAGGCGATGGAGCGGCTCAAGCAGGTGCCGGCCGGCAGAGTGAGTGTGTCGCGGGGAACGCTGCTTTTCTGGTACCGGGATTATGACGGCGCCATCGAGGAACTGAAAAAGGCGGCGGCGAAGGCCAGTGACATGGACTTGAACTCCGGGTCTATGGCTTGGTTGCGCCTTGGGCAGAGCTACGACATGAAACAAAACCGGGACTTGGCGGTAGCGGCGTACCAGCGAACCATCTCGCTGGCGCCGGATTCCGATGCGGCGCGCCAGGCTCGCGATTTTCTGCGCAAACCCTACCGGCGGGGGAAAGAAAGTTAAAAAAACTTGTGGAAATTCAATGCCGATCTGTGGAAAACTAATCTCATCGCAACGTCGCGTGCGGATGACGCGTCAATAATCGGAGGGGAGTGAAGATGGCGCAGTATGCTTTCCAAAAGGGCCTGTGGAGGACCCCGCGCGATAACCGCCTGGCGGTATCGCTGATGGTGTTCCTGATCGGGGTCTTGCTCGCCAGTCTCGTCATAGGCATCGTTCGCCTCGGAGCGTGATCATTCCGGGGCGAATTTTCCGCTACTGTCAGTAGGAGGGGCTACACGATGCCGCGATTGATAATCCAAAAGGGCTTGCCCAGAACCAGCCGGGATGAGCGGCTGGCTAATTCCCTGGTGGCGCTGCTGACGGGAGTACTGCTGTGCAGCGTGAGTTACGGCCTGGTCAGTGTGTTGTGGATGTCTCCGCTCTAAGGGCAAGCATCCGGTCCCGGATCTGCTTCAGTTCCTGGTCCACCTTCTCCAGTTTTTCCTTCTCCGCCCGCACAAATCGCGAATAGGGCGCCACGGCGTCATTCACCTTCCGGCTGCTGCGTTCCACTTCCTTATCGAACTGGCCGGTCAGCGCGGACATCAGTTGCTGCTTCAATTGAGCGATCTTGTCCCGCAGTTCCTTGCGCGCCATGTGCCGCCGCCGCGGAATGATCAGCAGTCCAACGGCGGCCATGGTGGACGCAGCCAGGATGCCGGTGACATCGGCAGCGGCGGTGGTGGCCAGAAAAGACACTGCCGCGCCCAATCCCACCGCCCCGGCGCCCATCAATGCCATGCCCGCCACCGCCGATTGCAGCGAGGCGGCCATTCGCTGGGCCTCGGCGTCTTTGTCGAAATCGGCAAGCGTACGCTGCGCGGATTTGCCCACCGTATCCAGCAGCCGCCCGCGATCATAGTCAAAGCCTGAGGACATGGCGCCCGCCACACGGTCAGTCTGCTCGGAACGCCGGCGCGTCAGATGGTCACGCACCGATTGCCATTGCTGCAGGTCGCTTGAAACCAGCCAGTCGATGATCGCGGCCACCTTCTGTTCAATCTGCGCCGGGGTGTCGGCCACTACTTTTCGTTCGAAATCGGCCTTGATCTTCCGCTTGTCCATCAACTCAAATACGCGGCTGAAACGGATGGTCTCATCGAAGAAGTCGTTGCCGCGCCGCTCAAATTCGTGCAGCACGTTGTCGACATCGGCCAGCCGCAGACGGAAGCCGGAATTCATGTCGGACTTGTAGATTTCGAGCTCGCGCTGGATCCGCTCAATGGTTTCCCAATCGCCTTTCAGCAGGGTGGCGCGGGCTTCGATCTCGCTCAGGTGTTTCTCGATCGTGCGCAGAGCCACTCCCAGCGGATTGAGAATTTTCAGCCGCAGGCGCTCCTGCTCATCGAGTGTGGCTGAGATGTAGCGCTCCAGATCTTCGAACCGCGAGCGGGCCAGCGCGGCGGCGTCACCGGAAATCTTGGCCTGCAAGGCGGGACGGGCGGCCAGGGGAAAGATCTCCGGTGTGAAACCCAGCAGGCGGTGCACGCCTTCGCTGATGAAGGCGCGCACGCGGTCCAGATCGGCGTCGCATTCAAGGATGTCGATCTTGTTCAGGACGATGACGATCTTCTTGCCCCATTCGCGGATCTGGGCAAGGAAAGCGCGTTCACTTTCAGTGAGCGGCCTGTCGGCGGAGGTGAGAAAGAAGACGATGTCGGCGCGGGGCAGAAAGTCCTGGGTGATGGCTTCGTGATGGCGCTCAATGGCGTTGGTGCCGGGGGTGTCGACGATGTGAATGTCGCGCAGCAGGCTGGCGGGCGCGGTAATCAGATCGGTTAGCGCGTCGAGGGAGGTGCGCTCAATCGAGGGGCCATGTTTCACCACCTGGATGCGGGTGGTGGTGGGCGTGGGCCCCTGCTCCAGCACCTGTTGGCCGATGAGCGCGTTGATGAAGGCGCTCTTGCCGGCGTTAAATTCCCCTGCCACCACCAGCAGGAAAATGGAATCCAGATGTAAAAGGGCGGCGCGGATGGCCTGCTGATCGTCCTCCGGCGCGCCCAGTTGGGCCAGCGCGGCGCGCAGATCGGAAAGCAGGGAGCGAAGGGTGATGAAGGACTGTTCGTGCTTTTGTGGGAGCAGTTTCCCCAGCATGGAGAAACAAGCGTAGCACGTTGGGATCAGGGAATCGGGACAGTCTGGCTGGCGGGCGCGGCCAGTTTCCTGGTCAGCGTGGCCAGCGTGGCGATACCGGTAAGGGAGTGAGCCAGGGCGATGCCGGCGCGGAACCGGCCGCCGTCCTGCAGGCAGTAACAGACATCGCCCAGAAGCAGATGATCGGCGTAATCCACGCGGATGGCGGTGTTGATGGGCACAGCCCGGTCCAGCAGGATCTGCATGCCCCTGCCGGAGATGTTGACGATGGTGGCAGGATAGGTTTCACCGGTCTCGAGATTGGCCAGTTGGGCATCCTGAATGCACTCAAAGCGGGGTTCGCGGCGACGTTCCACGTTTCCCTTATCGGGCTGGCCGCGCGACGTGTGAACTGAAGTTCCAGCTATGCTGGAGTATTGCGCAGCCACCCCCTGTTTGTCGCCTACCTGGCGTTTGCATCCGTCTGCTTCTTCTGGGGAACCACCTACCTCGGCATAAGAATGGCGCTTGAGACCCTGTCTCCGCTCTTCCTTGTCTCGGGCCGGTTCCTGCTGTCGGGCGGGCTGCTGCTGGCGGTGTTGAAGCTGGCCGGGGTGGGGCTGCCGAAGGGGCGTGAGCTGCTGCAGATTGCCTCATTCGGCGTGTTGACGCTGGGCGTGGGAAACACCTGCCTCACCTATTCCGAGATGCTGATCCCCAGCAGCCTTGCCGCGTTGTTCCTGGCCGTTTCGCCCATCTGGATGGTGACCGTGGAGGCACTGGTGCCGGGTGGAGAGCGTGTGAATGCGGGTGCTGCGGCCGGCATTGGCATGTCATTGCTGGGCGCCAGTCTGCTGGTGGGTCCCGACGTTTTTCATGAAGGATTCTCGGGCGCGGTGGTGCGGGGATTCCTGCTGCTGCAGTTGGGCGGCATTTCCTGGTCACTGGGCTCCATCCTGCAGCGCCGGCTGAAGACGCAGGTGAATCCGTTTGCCTCGGCCGCGATCCATCAACTGGCTGCGGGACTCTTCTTCCTTCCGGCCGCTCTCATGGAAAACGCGCCGCTCGAATGGACGCCGCGCAGCCTGGCCGCGCTCGCCTGGCTGATCGTGTTCGGATCCATTGTCGGCTACACCTCCTACATCGTTTCGCTGGAGCGGCTTCCGGTGGCCATTGTCAGCCTGCACACCTACATTAATCCGCTGGTGGCGGCGTGGCTTGGCTGGTTGTTTTACCGCGAACCGTTCGGCCGTAAAGAGATGACCGCCATGGCCGTGATCTTCGCCGGAGTGGCGATTGTCAAACGCTTCGGGCACCGGAGGTGACGCGCCGTGTATCATGTTGAATTATGAAGCGCGTTGCCTTGTTTCTTACGATTGGCTGTGCGGTGCTGTTCGCGCAGCGGGCGCAGAGGCCGAAACTGCCCGGCGAGGATTGGGTCCAACTGTTCAACGGCAAGGATCTTGCCGGCTGGACCGAGGTCGGCAAGGAAAAGTGGACGGTGGAGCAGGGCGCCATTCACGGCGTCGCGGTTACCAAAGCCTACGGCTATCTCCAGACCGAAAAAAGCTACAAGGACTTTCACATGTTCCTGCGCTTCAAGTGTGAAGGCGACGGCAACAGCGTCGTCTTTTTCCACGTCGGTTTTAAGCCCGGCACGCCGGACGTCTCCCAGGGGCTGCAGTTCGAAGTGGATTGCAAGATCATGCAGCACACCGGCGGTATTTACGGGGACGGCCGGCAGTGGATCGTGTGGCCTTCGCCAGAGAACGAACTGGTGGTGCGCCACAACGAGTGGAATGAATATTTGCTGAAGGTGGAGGGAAACCGCTACGTCTCACGGCTGAACGGCGTGACGATGATCGACTTCACCGATCCCCAGCCGCGCTCGTTTGACGGGCCGATCGCGCTGCAACTGCATTCGGGCGGCGCGGGCAATATGTGGTTCAAGGACATTTGGATCCGCGACCTGTCGAAGCGTTGAGCGGCCCACCCCGGCTTTATTACTGCGATCACTACGCCATTCCTCTGCCCGAGGGACACAAGTTCCCCATGCGCAAGTACGCCATGGTCCGGGACCTGCTTCGGGCCGGCGGCGGATTTGTCTTCCAGCCGGCGGATTTCGCGGCGCCGGAAACGATCATGCTTGCCCATGAGGCGGACTACGTGCGCCGGTTTCTGGATGGCACGCTCGATCGCGGCATCATCCGGCGCATCGGTTTTCCATGGTCGGAAGGGCTGGTGCGGCGCACGCTGGCGAGCGTGGGCGGTTCCCTCGCCGCGGCCGACGACGCAATGAACAGAGGCTGGGGCGGCAATCTTGCCGGCGGCACCCATCACGCGTTCCGGGCAGAGGGCGCGGGCTTCTGCGTGTTCAACGACATTGCCGTGGTGATTGAGAAACTGCGCGCCGAAGGGCGCGTTCGGCGCGTGGCGGTGATCGATCTGGACGTCCATCAGGGCGATGGCACCGCCCGGATTTTTCAGGAAGATCCCGGAGTGCTCACGCTGTCGATGCACGGGCGCAACAACTTCCCCTTCCGCAAGCAGCAGAGCAAGCTGGATGTGGAGTTTGCCGACGGCACAGGCGATGAGGAATATTTGCAGCGGCTGGCCGAGGTGTTGCCGGTGGTGTTCAATTTTGGCCCCGGCCTGGTGATCTATCAGTCCGGAGTGGACGCGCTTGCCTCGGACACGCTGGGCCGCCTGGCCTTAAGCCTTGACGGTTTGAAGCGGCGCGACCGCGCGGTGATGGACGCCTGCCGGGCATACGGGGCGCCGTTGCTCATCACGCTGGGAGGCGGCTACTCACAGCCGCTGGAGCTTACCGCCGAGGCCCATGCCAACACATTCCGCACCGCGGCGGCCGTGTTCGGCGGCGCGCGCTGATGCCGTATATTCTGGAAGGATGAAGAACACCCGCAGAAATGTCTTGGGCGCGGCCGCGGCCGCCGTTGCCGCTTCCACCGCCGTCCAGGCTCAGTCCACTCCCGTCAAGAAAGTGCATCGCCGCGGCGCCGCTCCGAAGAATGCGCCGCTGTTCAATGGCGCTGTTTCCTATGGCAACCTGCTGTTTATCGCCGGCAAGGGCGCGCACTTTGAAGGCGACATCAAGGCGCACACCAAGCATGTGCTGGACGAAATTCAAAAGGAACTGGAGAATGCCGGCTCTTCAATGGACAAGGTCCTCAAGTGCAACGTTTATCTCAACGACCTGAAGGACTACGCCGCCATGAACGAGACCTTTCGCGGGCGCTTCGGCGCCGAACCGCCGGTGCGTACCACGATTGCCGCCGCCGGAGGCATCCCGGGCAATTCGCTGGTGGAGATCGACGTCATCGCCTACATTTAGTTGCACGGCCCGGTGGCGGCGCAGGCGGGAAAGGGTGTATAACCTCGATATGCTCCGCCGCAGAGAATTCCTCACCCTCGCCGCCGCCCTGCCGCTGGCCGCGAAAACTCCGGTCCATTCGGTAAAGGTGGAAACCGTCTACAAGTCCCCCGGCCCCAAGCCGAACGGCCTTCAGGCCACCCGCGAAGGGCTGTGGATCCTGGACCAGGGCGACAACAAGGCCTACCTGGTGGACTACAAATCCGGTAAAGTGCTGCGTGCGCTGACCACTGATTCCAAGGCTGGCTCCGGCATCACCTTCGATGGCGAAGCGATCTGGCTGGCCTCCACCTACAGCCGCGAAATCATCCGCGCCGATGCGAATACCGGCAAGACGATCGCCAAATTCGATTGCCCCGGCGCGGGCGTGGTGGCCTGGACCAAGGGCCGCACCAGTCCCCTTGCCAAGCCCGCCGCCCCACCAAAGCCTGCCGCTGACGGGTCAAAGAAAGCGCCACAGCAGCGCCAGGCCACCGGCGCCCATGGGCTGGAATGGCGCAACGGCAAGTTGTGGATCGCCGTTCCGCCGGCCCAGACGGTCTACCGCATGGATCCGAAAACGTGGAAGGAAGAGTTCAAGTTTAAGACTTCAGGTGACCGTCCACACGGCATCGCCTGGGAAGGCGATTTCCTGTGGTGTACCGATTCCAACCACAACGCCTTCTTCAAGCACGACATCAGGACTGGCGCCGTCCACGAACGGATCCAGCTTACAGACGCCGATCCGCTGCCCCACGGCATGACCGTCTGGGACGGCCACATGTGGTATTGCGACGACGTGGGCGTGGTGTGCCGCTTCAAAATGCCGGCGCGAACCACGTAACGCCCGTTCTGATAGAATCGCCTATCTGGGAGGCATGAACATAATGCGCAGATTGATCCTCACCCTCGCCGTGTGCGCCCTTGTGGCCCCGGCTCAGACCAAGAAAGTGGTGGCTCTCGGCATGTCGGCCGAGGACGTTGCCGACCTGCAGTCGGCCACCAACCGCGTCCAGGTCATCCCCGCCACAAAGGACGACGTTCTGCAGAAAATCGCCGATGCCGACGGCTTCATCGGCACCATCACACCGGAAATGGTGCGGGCCGGAAAGAAGCTGAAATGGGTGGCCATTCGCAGCGCCGGCGTGGAAACGATCCTGCACAAGTCCGGCGGCACCGATCTTCGCGACAGCAACATCATCCTCACCAACAACCAGATTGTGCAGGGGCCGGAAATCGCCGATCACGCCATGGCCATGCTTCTGGCGCTGACGCGCCGGCTGGATTTGTACATGAAGGACCGCGAAAGTGAGAACTGGCGGCGCGAGAAGTTCACCGGCATTGAGCTGCGCGGCAAGACCGGCATTGTCATCGGCCTTGGCGGCATCGGCCAGCAGATCGCCATGCGCGCCTGGGCGCACGGCATGAACATCATCGGCGTCGATCCGGAAGACATTCCGTTTTCGCCTTTCTGGTCGAAGGTGGTCAAGCCCGATTCGCTGAACGAAGTTCTTCCGCAGGCCGACGTGGTTTTCATCTCAGCTCCGCATACCGAGAAGAGCCACAAGATGGTAGGCCCGGCGCAGTTTGATCTGATGAAGAAGAACTCCTACTTTATCGCCGTCAGCCGCGGGTCGCTCTATGACGCCAACGCGCTGGTGAAGGCGCTCGACAGCAAGCAGCTTGCCGGGGCGGGAGTGGATGTGACCGATCCTGAGCCGCTGCCCAAGGGCCACGCGCTCTGGAAGTTCAGCAACGCCATCATCACGCCGCATATCGCCGGCCGCTCCGATCAGGATGCTGCGCGCATGAGCAATACCATCAAAGAGAACCTGCGCCGTTTCGGCGACGGGCGTCCGCTGATCAACGTGGTGGACAAGAGCAAGGGCTACTAATAAAAACGGAACCTCGTCACGCCCGTCCGCGTATCTCTCACTGGAGGAGTGTGCATGACAACTGCGCTGACATCGCTGCCCGGGCTGCTGGGCATCACTTTCGCATCGGGAGTGAACCTGTATGCGGCTGTGTTGCTGGTGGGGCTGGGGCTTCGATTTAACCTGCTGAGCGGGTTACCGCAGGAGTTGCATGCGCTCACTCATCCGGCTGTGTTGATCGTGGCGGGCGTGATGTACGCCATGGAGTTCGTGGCTGATAAGATCCCGGTGGTAAGCGCGGTGTGGGATTCCATTCACACCTTTGTGCGGCCGCTGGGGGGCGGCAGCCATGGCGCTGGCGGCCACGGCGAATCTGGGCCCTGTTGAGCAGACCCTGGCCACGCTGCTGGGCGGCGGTCTGGCGCTCACGTCGCATACCACCAAGATGGGAGTACGGCTGTTGACCCATGCCGAGCCTGCTACGGCGGCGGGGATCAGCGTGGCCGAGGATGTGTTCGCCTTCTCGCTGGTGGCGCTGGCGGCGCAGTATCCGGTGCTGACGGCCGTCATCGTGGCCATCCTGGTGGTGGTGTGCCTCATCGTGATCCGGCTGGTATGGAAGGCGCTGCGGGCGGTGTTCCGGGCCACGGGCGCAAGAATGCGCGAGTGGTTTGGCGGCGCGCCGGTTGACGATGGCCGCCGGGCAGTCTAAGCCTGAATCCTGTGATATTCTGGCTCCGTGAGGCTGCGCATCGAGTTGGACCGGGAAGTCGACGGCCGTTGGATTGCCGAAGTCCCCGAATTGAATATCCTGCTCTATGGTGAATCCCGGCAGGATGCAGTCGAAAGGGCCCAATCGGCCGCGAGCGAGATCCTTCTCGACCGGATCAGCCATGGTGAGCTGCCACCGGATTCTGGGGAAGCCACTTTCGATGTCGCTGCATGAGCCTCTTGGCCACCCGCCAAAGCCAGCCGGGTATTTGCTGCTTTACAACGCATCGGCTGGCGTCACGGCCGGACGGTCGGTTCGCACAAGATCATGAAGAAGAGCGGATGGCCTGACTACCCGTTCTCGTTCCATGACTCTGAGGAACTGGGGCCTGCGGCCCTGGCAAAGCTATCGAGAAAGACTGGGCTCCAGCCCGGCGACCTGTAGCCAACTTCGCCAATCCACCGGCCGGTGACGAGACCGGCCCGCACTGACATCACATTTCCGCAAACTCGCCCCCCGGCCCGCGCGTATTAGCTTGTGAAAGCGGTACATGAGAGCCGGTCAGCGGGAATTCGGAGAAATCGTGCGGCGGCATCAGGCAATGGTCTTTTCCATCGCCCACCATATGCTCCGTGACGCGACCGCCGCCGAAGACGTGGCGCAGGATGTGTTCCTGCAACTGCATCAGCACCTGGCGGCGATTGAATCCGAACCGCACATGATAAGCTGGCTGCGCCGCGTGGCCTGCCAGCGCTCGATCGATCAGTGCCGCAAGCGAAAATTGCGCACGCACCCGGGCCTGGAGCACCTGCCGGAACCGGCCGCACCCCGCGATGGCCGCGATCCGATGCTGGCCGCGCTGCTGGAAAAGCTGGTGGGCAGTCTGCCGCCGAGAGCGCGTGCGGTGGTGGTGTTGCGCTATCAGGAAGATCTGGATCCGTCGGAGATCGCAGCAATGCTGGAGGTGCCGGTGGCAACCGTGAAGAGCCAGTTGCACCGGTCCCTGACGATCCTGCGGGCCCGGCTGGAGCGGAAAACGGTATGCAAAGGAGCGCCAAGGTGAGCGACCTGGAAAAGCAGCTACGGGATTGTTTGGCTCGCCGCCAGCCGCCGCCGGATTTTGCCGGCCGGGTGATGGCCCGTCTTCCTCTTGAGCGCCGCCCACCCGTTCCATGGATGCGATGGGCCGGAGCCTTGGCCGCTCTTCTGGCGGTGACCGCCGTCGGCCTGGAATACCGCGACTACCGGCAGGGCGAACGGGCCAAAGAGCAACTGGTGCTGGCCCTTGAGATCGCCGCCGAGAAACTGGCGCTGGTGGAGCGCAAAGTATCCGAAGGGAGGAAGTGAGAATGAGATGGACGTTAGCGCTTATCGCGGCCGTGGCGGCCTGCGGTCAGGACTTTCAAAACCTGATTCCGTTCGAACAGTTGCAGCCCAGGGCGGCTGAAACCGTGGAGGTGAACCTGGACGGCAACATGCTCCTGATCGCCAGGAAATTTCTATCCGACAAAGATCCCGAGCAGGCGGAAGCGAAAAAGCTGCTGGACGGCATCCGCGGCATCTACGTCCGCGTGCTGAAGTTCAAGAAAGACGGCGAGTATTCGGCCGCCGACGTGGAGAAAATGCGCAGCAGCGTGAAAGCGCCGGGCTGGCAGCGCATTGTGGACGTGCGCAGCAGTGATTCCAAGGGCGACAACGCCGGCGTGTTCATGAAGACCGACGGCAATGAGATCCAGGGCATCCTGGTGCTGGCCGCCGAGCCGCGCGAGTTGACCCTCGTCAACATCGTTGGCAATATCCAGCCCGAGCAGATCCGCAAACTGAGCGGCATGGGACTTCCCGGTTTATCTGAAGCGGGCAAGGCGGTGGAGAGAGCAAAACCCGCCCCTGGCGCCCGGAAGAAGGACGACGAATGATGCTGCCAATGGTTGTTCTCGTGCTGTTTTCCGCGCACCAGCTTCCAGCGCGCGATGTCGACTTCGACGATGCCGTGGAGGAGATGGAATCGCGGCTGGGCAAAAGCCGGCTGCGCATTCCGCTGCTCGGCCTGGCCGCGGGCATCGCCGGTTTCGCCGGCCGCCCGCTCGGCGCCAAGGACTTCAAAATGGCCATCTTTGAGGATGTGCGGCCCGGCGAACAGGTGATGCTCTCACCCTTTGACGCCCTGCCCCCGGTTTGGCGCCCCATCGTGCGCGTAAGAGAGCGGCACGAAACCGTGCACATCTACGGCAAGGATGAGGGCGATTGGGTGCGGCTGTGGATGGCCGTAGTGGAGCGCCACGAAGTGGTGATGATGCAGTTCAAGCTGCGCCCCACACGGTTGATGGGCTTCATCGCCAGCCGCGCGTGGCGTTAGCGATGTGCTAAAAGTGCGGTATGGTCCTGTTGGTCACCTTCCTTCTGACCCTGCCCGCACATTCGGCCAAAGTCCCCATCACTCATGAATCGTTGTGGATGATGAAGCGGGTATCGGCCCCCAGCGTTTCGCCCGATGGCAAGTGGGTGGTGTTCACCGTCACCGAGCCTTCCTACAAGGAGGACGAGCAGGTCAGTGACCTCTGGATTGCGCCCGCCGATGGCGGCGCGGCCCCCCGTCGCCTGACCGCGACCAGGTCCGGCGAGAGCGGAGTCGATTGGAGTCCGGACGGCCAACGTATCGTCTTCACCGCCCGCCGTGATGGCGACCAGGTTTCTCAGGCTTACCTCCTCGACATCGGCGCCGGCGGGGAGGCGCAACGCGTCACCACCCTTGCCAGTGGAGCGACCAATCCCCAATTCAGCCCTGACGGCAGACAGATCCTCTTCACCAGCCGCATTCCGCCTGAGGGCGCGCCCAAAGAGGCCCGCAAGTACAATGCGCGGGTCTATGATTCGTTTCCGATCCGGCACTGGGACCGCTGGCTAGATGACTTACAGGCGCGGCTGTTTGTGCAGACGATTGAAGAGGGCGCCAAGGCCAGGGACCTGCTCTCGGGCAGCCGGCTCGCAGCGGAGAAGGGTTTCGGCGGCGTGCTGCAATCCCTCGGCGGTGAGAGCTTTTCTCCGGTCTGGACGCCCGACGGCCAATCGATCGTTTTCGTGGCTACGGTGAATCGTACCGGGGCGGCTTATGAAGAGGTGCGCACCGGCCTTTATCAGGTGAGCGCGCAGGGTGGTGAGCCGAAGCTGTTGACGCCCGGTAAGGACAGTTTCGGTTCACCGCGCTTCTCCCCGGACGGCGCCTGGCTGTACGCACTGCGAGAGGCGCACACCGGCAGGATCTTCAATCACGAGAAACTGGTCCGGTTTTCCTGGCCCGGGGTTGCCGGACCCTCCGTGGTGAGCGAAAAACTGGACCGCCCCATCTCCGGCCTGGCGTTTTCGCCCGACAGCCGGACGGTTTACGTCACGGCCGAAGACGCGGGGCTGGAAAAGATCTATGAATTTACCGCCTCTGGCGGGGCGCCGCGTTCGGTCACCGACACAAAGGCCGGCGTCTACAGTGGCCTGTTGAGCCCTGAAAGGGCCGCCAAGCCATTCCTGGTCGCGCTCTGGGGCAGTTCGGTGAATCCGGCGGAGGTGGTGCGGATCGACGCCGACATGCGCCGTCACCGGAACCTCACCAGCCTGAACGCCGCCAGGGCCGCTGAAATCGATTGGGCCCCGCCCCGGCACTTCACTTTCACCAGCAGCGCCGGTAAGCAGATTCACAATATGCTGTTCCTGCCGCCGGGCTTCGATGAAGCGAAGAAATACCCCCTGTTTGTATTGATCCATGGAGGCCCGCACAGCGCCTGGAGGGACGAAATTTCCCTGCGCTGGAACTACCATTTGCTGGCCCAACCTGGATACGTGATCCTGGCGACGAACTACACCGGATCCACCGGATTTGGCGAACGCTTCGCCCAGGATATTCAAGGCGATCCGCTCAAGGGACCGGGTGAGGAAATCAATGAAGCGGCTGCCGAAGCGGTGAAGCGCTTTTCATTTGTCGACGGTCAGCGCCAGTGCGCCGGCGGAGCAAGTTACGGTGGCCACCTCACCAATTGGCTGCAGGGTCACACCAAAAATTATCGCTGCTTAATCAGCCATGCGGGATTGATTAACTTAGAATCGCAATGGGGCACAAGCGACTCGATCTACCACCGCGAAGTGTCGGCCGGCGGACCTGTGTGGGAACAGGGAAAAGTGTGGCGTGAACAAAACCCGATCCGGTACGCACAGAACTTCCAAACCCCGATTTTGCTTACAGTTGGCGAGCGTGATTATCGTGTGCCGCTCAACCAGACAATCGAGAACTGGAGCGTGCTGCAGCGCCTGAAGGTCCCAAGCCGCCTCATTGTCTTTCCGGACGCCAACCACTGGATCCTCAAACCGGAAGACAGCCGCTATTTTTACCAGGAGATTCACAATTGGCTGGAAAAATATTTGCGCAAATGAACCGGGAGGAAGTGGCCTGAAATCAGCATTCTATGAGCGGGGACGGGTCATTGAATCGTAACCATGCGCCCAGCATATAGATATTTCCCTTGACGGCACCCTAGATGTTGGGGGTATGATGTCAGAGTCCCCAGCAGATTCCAGGTGTCTTGGAGTGGTCCCTGGAGCGGCATCTGCTTTCGATCTCGACAACAAAAACAACGATTCCCCAGAGGAGAGGATGAATGGGCCAGCTCACAGTGGACCTCAGCGTCAGATCGCGCGAATTGAAGCGTGCGCTCCCCGTGTCAATGCGTACCGGAGTTGCCTTTCCCCGGTACTTCACGGCTCGCCTGGAGCCGGGTAAGACACCCTACGATGAAGTGAAGTGGGAGTTGCGCAACGCAACCATCGGAAACGACAAAGGCTCGATCATTTTCGAGCAACGCGACGTTGAGGTGCCCGCGGAGTGGTCGCAAACCGCCACCAACATCGTCGCCAGCAAGTACTTCCATGGCCGTCTCGGTTCGCCGGATCGCGAACGCAGTGTGGCGCAGCTTGTCCATCGTGTGGTGGACACCATTGCTGACTGGGGTAAGGCAGGCAACTACTTCCGTACCACCCAGGACGCTGAGAACTTCCGGGACGAACTGGCCCACCTCATGTTGCATCAGAAGGCCTGCTTCAACTCCCCGGTCTGGTTCAACGTGGGGGTGAAAGAGGCGCGCGGCTACGGCTGGTACTTTGACGAATCGTCGGAAACCGTGAAGAAGATGGAGGTGACCGACACCCGGCCCCAGTGTTCGGCCTGCTTCATCAACTCCGTCCAGGACCGTCTGGAATCGATCCTCGATCTGGCCAAGACCGAGGGCATGCTGTTCAAGTGGGGGTCGGGTACGGGCACGAATCTTTCGGCTCTGCGCGAGGAAGACGCCATCCTCTCCGGCGGCGGGCGCGCTTCCGGTCCGCTCAGCTTCATGAAGGGCTTCGATGCCTTTGCCGGCGTGATCAAGAGCGGCGGCAAGACGCGGCGCGCGGCGAAAATGGTGATTCTCAACGTGGACCACCCGGACGCCGAGAAGTTTATCTGGTGCAAGGCGAAGGAAGAGAAAAAGGCGCACACGCTCATCGACGCGGGCTACGACAGCTCGCTTGATGGCGAAGCTTACTCGAGCGTGTTTTTCCAGAACGCGAATAACTCGGTTCGAGTGACCGACGAATTCATGTATGCGGTGACCGATGACCGCGACTGGTGGACTAAGTCGCGCGTGGACGGCCAGCCGCGTAAGCGCTATAAAGCGCGCGAACTGATGCGCCAGATCGCCGAAGCCACATGGCAGTGCGGAGACCCCGGACTGCAGTTCGACACCACGATCAACCGCTGGCATACGTCCAAGACCACGGCGCGCATCAACGCGTCCAATCCCTGCTCGGAATACATGTTCCTCGACGATTCGGCCTGTAACCTGGCGTCGATGAATCTGATGAAGTTCCTCACCCCGGGCGGCGACTTTGACGTGGAGGCATTCCGCCACGCCGTGGATACGCTGATCCTGGCCCAGGAAATCATCGTCGATAACGCCAGTTATCCCACCGAAAAGATCGCGCGTAACTCCCGCGACTTCCGTCCGCTTGGTCTTGGCTACGCCAATCTGGGCGCGATGCTCATGTCGCTGGGCCTGCCCTATGACAGCGACACCGGCCGCGATTACTCGGCCGCGATCACCGCCGTGATGTGCGGCCAGGCCTATCTCACCAGCGCGCGCATTGCCGAGGCCACAGGCCCCTGCGCCGGTTACGCCGTCAACGAGGATTCGTTCCTGGAAGTCATCCGCATGCATCGCGAGTCGGTGTCGAAAATCGATTCCCGCCGCGTTCCCCATGCCTTGTTTGAGAACGCGCTTGCCACCTGGCAGCAGGCCTACGAGAAGGGCCGCGAAGTGGGCTTCCGCAACGCCCAGACCACGGTCATCGCGCCCACCGGCACCATCGGGTTCATGATGGATTGCGACACCACGGGTATTGAGCCCGACCTGGCTCTGGTGAAGTACAAGAAGTTAGTGGGCGGCGGCGTAATCAAGATCGTGAATAACACCGTGCCGCAGGCCTTGATCCGTTTGGGTTATAAGCCGGAGCAGGTTGAGCGCATCGTCAGCCACATTGACTCCACTGGCACCATCGAAGGCGCCCCCGACCTCAAGCCGGAGCACCTGCCCGTGTTCGATTGCAGCTTCCGTCCGCAGAACGGGACGCGGTTCATCCATCACATGGGCCATATCCGCATGATGGGCGCCGCCCAGCCGTTCATCTCCGGCGCGATCTCCAAGACCATCAACATGCCCGAGGAGTCCACCGCCGAGGAAATCATGGAGGCTTACACGGAAAGCTGGCGGCTGGGCCTGAAGGCCGTGGCCATCTACCGTGATAACTCCAAGCGCGTGCAGCCGCTAAGTTCCAGCACCGGCAAGGGCGCCAAGGCCGCCACATCCTCCTCCGTTCCCGCTCCGCAGATTCAGGAAAAAATCGTGTACCGCCCCATCCGCCGTAAGTTGCCGGATGAGCGCGCTTCCATTACGCATAAGTTCGCCATCGGCGGCCATGAGGGCTACCTCACCGTCGGTCTATATGAAGACGGCACGCCGGGCGAGTTGTTTGTCACCATGGCGAAGGAAGGCTCAACCATTTCGGGCCTGATGGACAGCTTCGCCACGGCGGTAAGTTACGCGCTGCAGTACGGCGTGCCGCTGAAGTTCTTCGTGGATAAGTTCAGCCACGTGCGGTTTGAGCCGAGCGGATGGACGGGCAACCCGCAGGTGCCTTACGCCAAGTCCATTATGGATTACATTTTCCGCTGGCTGGCGGCGAAGTTCCTTCCCGTGGAGGAACAGGCGGCGCTCGAAGCCGGCGAGGCTCAGAAACTGCGGCCGACCGAGCCCGAATCGCAGCAGTCGCTGCCGTTCGGCCCGGCCGTGGCCGATGCCCCGTTGTGTTCGGAATGCGGAGGGCTGATGACGCGCAACGGGTCCTGCTATAAGTGTGAGAACTGCGG
>JANRLE010000287.1:0-2692 GCA_033762895.1 Bryobacteraceae bacterium
GTTGTAGCGCGTCGGCATGCCGTTGGCCGTAAATGCCGTCGATCCGCGGAATTGGTTGATGACAAGGTTGTTTTGCGTATCGCCGGTCGCCCCGGGCGTGGTTCCCGTGGTGAGCTGCAGCAACTGCACGAAGTTGCGTCCATTGAGCGGCAGCATCTCCACCCTCTGGCGGTCGATCACTTCGCTGGTCTCGGCATTGGTGGCATTGACCAGCGGCGCCTCTCCCGTCACTTCCAGCTTTTCGCTGACGTTGCCCACTCTTAGCGTCATATCCACGCGCAACTGCTGGTCCACCTGCAGCGTCATGCCTTCCTGTGTGAAGGTGTTGAAGCCCGCCTGTTCGGCCGTGACGCGGTACACGCCCAGGGGCAGGGAAGGGAAGCGGAAGCTGCCATCGCCCTGCGTCTGCATTTCACGCGTGTAGTTCGTGTTCGTATTGACCACGGTGACCTTGGCGCCGGCAATGGCCGCCTGCGTCGAATCGCTGACGATGCCGTAAATGGTTCCGGTGACGGCCTGGGAGAACGCCGGCACGCACGGAAGCAGTAGAAGGAGAAGACACCAGAAGACTCTCATACTGATGCACTCTATCAGAGTGCGGGGGGCGAGGTTCCGCTATGGCTTGACGGGCAGCGAAAGATGACGGATGCGGTGATTGCCCGCATCCACAATCACCAGCGCGCCGTTGGAATCGAGCGTCAGACGCGTAGGGTTGTTGAAGCGGGCCTCGGTGGCCGGGCCGCCATCGCCGGCAAAGCCCGGCTCCACACCGCCGGCGATGCGCGTGATGGAGCCATCGCCCGCGCGCCGGTAGACCGAATGATCCGAGGTGAAGTAGAGGGTATCGTCGTCCGCCGCGGCGATCCCGCGTGGCCGCAACGCCATCCCTTCGGCGTTTTCACCCAATTCGATCGTCGTCACCTCTCCCTCAATCGTGATTCGCATCAGCCGGGCGTGAGTAGGATCGCCGGCAAAGAAGTAGCCATCGCTTCCGGCGGCGATTCCACTGACCGGCGCGCCCACTCCCGCCAGCGTCTCTATGATGCCTTCAGGAGAAACGATACGGACACGGTCGGCATCTACGATTAGCAGGCGGCCCGGCCGGTCGACGGCGATCTGCGAAGGCGCGCGCAGTTGCGCCTCGGTTGCGGGCCCGCCGTCTCCCCCGGTTCCCAGCGTGCCGTTTCCAGCCACTACCGTGATGGCGCCATCGGGATCCCGGCGCCGCACCTGTTGGCTTGCGGTCTCGGCGATCCAAAGCCGTCCCTGTGCGTCCATTGCGAGACCGGTAGGGTTGCGCATCGGGCCGGTGTTGAGTGTTCGCAGCACACCGGTGGAGTCGATGAAACGGATGCTGCCCTGGCGCGGATCGGAAATGTAGACCTCGCCGCCGCGCGCAGTGACTGCGGCGGCCGGAGAAAGAAGCACGGTTTCCGCGGCAGCCCGGCCATCGCGTCCGCTGCCATTGCCGCCCACAATCGGCGCGCCCAGCCCGGCATCGGTGGCGCGCAGCACGTTCACCTGCGCGGTGAATGCAATGAAGAGGTTGCCATCGCCATCAAAGGCCAGCGCTGAGGCGGGCGCCAATTGCAGTACTGTTTCGATCACGCCATCGGTCCGGATGCGGCGGATGCGTATGTTGCCCGCGTCGGCGATGTGAATTTCCCCTGCCGCATTGACGGCCACCGAGCGGGGATTGGCCAGACGGGCTTCGGCCGCCGGCCCGCCGTCACCCGAAAAGCCCGCCTGTCCCATGCCGGCAACCGTGGTAATGACGCCATCAGGCGATACTTTGCGGATCGCGTGGAGGCCGCTTTCCACCACCAGCAGATTGCCGCTATGGTCAAAGGCGAGCCCCAGCGGCGCCGCAAACCGGCCCACGCTTTCAAGTGAACCATCGGCATTGATCCTCCGTACCAATCCGGCGCCGGGTTCGGAGAAGTGCACCACGCCGTCAGACGAGACGGCCACTCCAAAGGGCTGCTGCGCCGCCGCCAAAGTGCGGATCACGCCATCGGGACCAACGGCGCGGATACGGTTGTTGCCCGTATCGGCGATGATCAGGTTGCCGGCTGCATCCATGGCGATCGAACCGGGGCGGGACAGAAATGCTTCGGTGGCCGGGAGCTCGTCGCCGTTGTAAAAGGCTCCGCCGCGCCCGGCGATCGTTTCCATGCGGCCGTTGAAGTACATGCGCTCAAGAAACGGCTGTTCGCGGCTGGGGGTGACTTTGCGGATGCGGGCGGAGGTGGAGTCGGCAATCAACAGCGACCCATCCGGGGCGACGGCGAGACCAGTGACGTTTTCAAGGATCGCCTCACCGCCGGTTGCGCCATCGCGCACCACGTCGGCTCCGGCGATGGTGATGATGCGCGATTCCTCCGCCCAAAGCAAAAGCGGCGCCAGGAAGAGCGCCAATTGAAAGAGAATCATTCCACTGAAGGACGCGAGAAAACGTGTAGCGGTGGCTCATCGCCCGGCGGGCTCTTAGGTTAGCGCCGTATACGGGATCAGGCGGAACAACGACGGCTCCGGCGCCCAGCCCGATTCAAGCAGCGCCGTCTCCTGGTCATACTTCGCCGCGCCGGGGTGAACCATCAGTTCGACGCTTGGCGACGGCGGCACGCCATGCAGCACCATCCGGGCGTAGGTGCTCAGTTCGGTAAATCCCGCTGTCGTCGCCGTGCGATAG
>JANRLE010000288.1:0-3480 GCA_033762895.1 Bryobacteraceae bacterium
CGGGCGGATTCCGGAGTTCCGGGTTAACGATAGCGCCAAGGGTTACGACGTAACCACGAAGAGTATCGTGCGGCTCCCGCGTTATCAGGCCGACGTTACTCCGACATTCGTGCTGACCGGCGAGAAATACGATGGCAAGCCTGGCTTAAGCGAGCGGGAGGCGTACGCGCAACAACTTACCTCGCATCCGCAGTTCGCGCGCGCGGCCGTCAACCTCTTCTGGGCGGAACTGATGGGCCGGGGAATCGTGGATCCGCCCTTCGGTTTCGACCTTGACCGGCAGGATCCCGCCAATCCTCCGCCAGCGCCCTGGACCGTGCAACCGAGCCATCCGGAACTGCTCAACGCGCTGGCCGAAGACTTCCGCAAGAGCAACTACGACCTGCGCCATCTGATGAAGACCATCGTGCGGTCGAACGCCTATCAGCTTTCGAGCGTGTTCCCCGGTGAGTGGAACGCGCGCTATGACAACTACTTCGCACGCCACAATGCGCGGCGGCTTTCGGCGGAAGAGTTCTGGGACGCGATATCCGACGCCACCGGCCTTTTCGAAGAATTCAAGATCAAGGACATCGACCGCAAGGTAAGAACGGTGATGGAGACGTCCTTCAACCAGGATTTCGCGGGCAGCCATTCCGGGCTGTGGAACCTGCTGCAGGACTGGGGGCAGACCGACCGCGAGGATCCGCCGTCGGACCGCAGCAGCATGGTGCAGGCGGCCAGCCTGCTCAATCACGATCTGGTATTGAAGCGGGTGAAGGTGCAAAAGGGCAGCCGTCTGGAATCGCTGCTGAAGGCAAAGCCGGCCAAGGCGGACGCCGAGATCGTGGATGAGCTATTCCTGGCCACGATCAGCCGTTTGCCACAGCCGGGCGAGAAAAAGAAGGCGCTGGACCTGCTGGGGGGCGCGGCCAAGGAACCGGCCGCGGAAGACTTACTCTGGGCGCTGCTCAACCGCGTCGACTTCATCATCCTGCAGTAGGGAGGTAATGGCATGAGCGAAGGCACGTTGTTTCCGATCTTGACCCGCCGCAGATTGCTGCAGGCCGGTGCGGTAACCGTCACCGGGGGCGCGCTGGCGCCACTGGCCGGGCCTTTGAAAGCCGCCGCGCGGGAGAAGGTGACGCCGCGGGCAAGCGCCGATTGCGTCATCTTCCTGAACCTCGTCGGCGGTCCTTCTCAGATGGACACGTTTGACTACAAGGACTACCGGTTCACGCCGCAGGATCTGGATGCGCGCACGCATAAGCTGGGCATCAAATGGCCCTATGGCCTGTTGGGCCGGACCGCCGAGGTGTTGGACGATGTGGCGGTTGTGCGCAGCATGTCAGCGTGGGAGACGTTTCACAATCTGGCGCAATATTACCTGCAGGTGGGGCATCAGTTCAATGCCGCCCGCGCGAAGGAACTGCCGTCCATCGGTTCGGTGATTGCGTACGAAATGCTGTCGAAGGTGACGCCATCGGACTTCCTGCCGCCGTTCGTGTCGATGAACTTCCCGGCCGGCGCGGTCAACGGAACGCTGATCCGCGAAGGGTCCCTGCGTAGTAACACGGCCCCGCTTACCCTGGATCTGCGCAAGAGCGGCAACATGCCATTCCTGCTTTCGGAAGACTACAAGGAGCGGTTCAACCGGCGCCTGGATTTTCTGTATTCGTTCGATACTTCGCGGCAGGCGCCGGGGGCTCCGAAACTGTTCGAAGAGTGGGCGGCCTTCTCCAAGGGCGCCGAGAAGATGATCAAGTCGCCGCTGGTGGCCGGCATCTTTGATCTGAAAGCGGAGGAGCGCAAACGTTACGGGTCATCGGCGTTTGGCGATGCCTGCCTGATGGCGCGCAACATGGCGGCGGCAAACGCCGGCGCGCGTTACATCCTGGTGAACCAGGGCGGCTGGGACCATCATGGCGATATTTATGGCAAGTCCGACAAGTCCGGGATGGAAGACCGCCGGTTGCGCGGCGGGCTCTACACCAACTGCGCCGACCTGGACCCGGCGTTTGCTTCTCTGGTGGCGGATTTGAAGGCGGCGAAAGCAAAGGACGGCGGCAGCCTTCTGGACCGCACGCTGGTGCTGGCGATGGGCGAGTTCGGCCGCACCCCCGGCAACCTCACCGACATCAAAGGGCGCGATCATTGGCCCGCGGTACGGGCCGGGCTTTTCGCGGGCGCGGGCATCAAGGGCGGCCGTATCCTGGGCGCGACCGATGAACAGGGCGGCAAGATCACCAGGTTCGACTTCCATCAGAACCGGCCGATCTATCCCGAGGACGTGACGGCGACCATTTACTCGGCGCTGGGAATCGACTGGACCAAGAAGCTCACCGGTATGCCATCGGGCCGCGACTTCGAGTATGTGGAGAACATGTCGGGCACCACGTTCTTCAAGAGCGTTGAAATCAAGGAACTGTTTTCATGATCCGATTCGTGTTGTTTCTCTCCGCGGCCAGTCTTTTCGCCGCTGATCTGCCACCCAAGGTGATCCGCGGGGGCAAGGTGGAGGAGATCCTGTGGCTGCGTTTGGACAAAGGGGATCTGATGCTGGAATCGATCCGCGAGTTCGCGCGAGAGAACAACGTGCGGGATGGCGCCGTGCTCACCGCCGTTGGCGGGATCGAGGAATGCCGCTTTCATGGCGTCAACGGAACGATGACTGAAGTGAAAGAAGCCGTTGAGTTGCTGAATCTCAACGGATTGATCGCCGATAGCGAGCCGCATCTGCACGTGGTGGTGTCGAACAAGGCCAAGGGGGCGTTTGGCGGGCACCTGGAAGATGGCTGCAAGGTGCTCTCGCAGGTGGAAATCACCCTCGCCAGGTTCGCCGGGCCGCCGATTACCAGGAAGCCCGCGCCCGGAGGGACCAAGGCGCTGCGCAGGAAGTGACGCCATCAACAGCGGGGGCTAATCGAGCCGCCGCACCTTCAGGTTCCTGAACCACGCCTCATCATTGTGGTTCTGCAGGGAGATTGGCGTGCGTTTCTTTGGCTGATCCACCAGCATTCGCTGCACCTGGGGCGCGGGCTTCCAGCGCTTGGCCGCCATCTGCCCGATGGCGGGATCCTTGAGGCTGCCATCCAGCACCTTCACGCCGTTCACCCAATGTTCGATGTGATCGCCCTTCCTGACAATCCGGCCCTGGTTCCACTCGCCCGAGGGTCTGGCCGCCTTTTTTGACGGTGCGATCATGCTGTACAGCGCGCCGGTCTGGTAGACGGCGCCGCGCATGGCGTCGGCATGCGCAGTATCGTCGATCATCTGGTACTCAAACCCCACGACGTATTCCTCACTGCCGATCTTCGGATCCACTTTGTCGCGCTTACTGGGCCGGTGAAGCACCTCATGGGCCACCTGCTCCTCAAAGGGCACGCCCTTCCTGCGGTGGCGCAGATCGAGGAGGATGAAGTCCTGAATCCCGTATTTCAGGCCGCTGTTGCCGCCGGGCGCGATCTTCCAATCGAAGCTCAGCTCAAAGTCGCCGTACTC